>NZ_LAJX01000085.1 GCF_000963695.1 Methylocucumis oryzae | reverse complement strand
TACGTCCCTGTAGGCTTGGCGGCAGCATCCCTGCTGCCGACACCTGCACTCGTGTGCCCTGTCCCGGCTTGGTATTGTGTCCCGCCTTAAGTTGGTAGTCTTTTTTATTTTGTAATTATTCAGCCCCCCTCCGATGTTCCTGATATTTTTGGTCTCAATAGCAACAAAACAATAAGCGATCAGCGTGATACGTCAAAAAAATGGGGGACTGAATAATTACCGTCATTTTTTTAAATGCTCACTAGGACATTCGCCTTGTCTTAGGCTAATGATAGGCCAACCTTGTGTCTGTGCATGTTGGGCCAGCGTCGCATCCGGATCAACGGCTACAGGATGTGCCACCAAGGATAATAAGGGCAAGTCGTTATGTGAATCACTATAAAACCAGCTGCCTTGCATAGTCTCGCCGGTTGTCTGCAACCACTGCTGTAACGTTTGGACTTTACCTTGCTGAAAGCACGGTATACCGGCCACCGCTCCTGTATAAGCACCATTAACAAATTCCGGCGTAGTCGCCAATAAATGCTCTATGCCGTACAACGCGACAATAGGCTCAGTAACAAAACGATTCGTCGCCGTAATCACTAACAAAGTATCGCCGGCTTGCTTATGCTTATTAATTAAATCTTGAGCAGGGCTTAACAAAATAGGCTTAATCACGTCATCGATAAATTGATGCCGCCAATCCAATAGCTGGGCCAGAGGATTATCGGCTAACGGTTTTAAAGAAAAGCGTAAAAACTCATGAATGTCCAGCGTACCTTGCTTATAGTCAGCATAAAATTGTGCATTAGCTTCTTCATAATAAGTTTTATCAACAACACCCTTATCAACCAAAAACTGTCCCCACAAATAATCACTGTCATCAGCAATCAACGTATTGTCTAAATCAAAAATCGCTAAACTCATTAATAACTCTCTACAAAATAGTAAATTCTATGGCATAAGCAGATTATTTATGGAACAATGCCACCATAACAATCAACCTAACCTGTTCTCACTATACCATACGCTGAACAGGCTAGACTCGAAGAATAAGAATACAGGTTTTAACATGATAGACTCTAAAGGATACCGGCCCAATGTCGGGATCATCCTTTGCAATGACGAGGGTCGCGTGTTTTGGGCAAAACGGATGGGCGTAAATGCCTGGCAGTTTCCCCAGGGAGGAATTAATCAAAATGAAGACCCAGAAACAGCGATGTACCGGGAGTTGTGGGAAGAGACCGGACTACAAAAACAACATGTACAAATATTAGGCCGGACACGTTACTGGCTTAAATATCAGCTACCTGAACGCTATATTAGAAAAAACTCTCTACCTATTTGTATAGGTCAAAAACAAATTTGGTATGTGTTGAGGTTATTAACACCAGATAGCAATGTGCGCTTTGATTTATGTGCAAAGCCAGAATTTGATAGTTGGCGTTGGGTCGACTACTGGGAACCACTCAATGATGTCGTTTATTTCAAACGCAAGGTGTATCAAAAAGCCATGAGTGAATTAGGCGAGATTTTGATTACCAACGGCATACCTGTAAAAACAGACGGTTACCGCACTCCAGCGAAGAAAAATAAAAATAAGAAAAACGCCCATCAATAACCATCGGTGTGTTCTTCTAAACCCACCAAACGCTCCGCCAACCGCCCCACATACGTTGTGAAACGGCCGTCCGGATATAAGGTTAACAGCCTATAACCAGGGGCCGTTTCATCTAAACCAAACGTCTTACTACCCGGTTTAAACTGAAAACACGTTGATGGCGCGCCAAGTACGTGTAAAGAATCAATCACTTCATCTTGCTCTTGGTGAATGTGGCCATTAATAACCAGTCTAGCCCGTTTATATTGGCGAATAAGCTGTAAAAATTCGCTGCTGTTTTGAATCATCATCTCATCCATCCACTCACTATGCGTTAATAAACAATGATGATGTACTGCAATCAACGCATGTTTATCCGGCTCATTGTCTAAACATTGCCTTAACCAAGCCATTTCTTGTGTCGATAATAAACCACCATCTTCACCGAGTATTTGGCTGTTTAAACAAATAATTTGCCAATCAGCCAGCACAGTTTGCTTAGCACAGCTAATAATTCTATTGTTTAAAATCGTCTGCATTAAACCGTAATCATCATGATTACCCGGTAAGCACCGACAAGGAATACCGACCTCAGCCATTCTTGCAACGATATAATTGTAGCTTTCCGCTATTGGATCTTGCGCGAGATCACCGGTTAAGAGAATTAAATCAATCTCATCATGAGTGGTTAGCGCCAATCTCAATACGGCATCAAAGTAATACGCCGTATTAACGCCTAAAAGGGTAGCCTCGGGGCCAGAAAGAATATGCAAATCTGATAATTGTAAAATCGATAAGCAGTTTGAAGGTTTTGTCATCGTCACTCATCTAACTCTTTGCAAAGAACTTTAGAATTTCTTTGCGGGTTATAAAAAGCCTTAATCGGCTCAGGTAAGCTGTTTATATCAGACAACAAAAACCCACGTTCAATAAACCATTGTATGGTCTGAGTTGATAACACAAACAATTTTGTTAAGTTAAGCTGTTTAGCTTTGCGATAAGCATAGTCTAAAAGTCGGTTTGCGCGAGCCGAACGTTGATAATCAGGATGCACAGCAAGACAAGCCAACGCACCAAATCGCCCCTCTTGATTCGGATGTAACGCAACACAGCCAATAATTAAGCCATCACGCTCAATTACAATATAATCGGCAATCTCCATCTCTATTTTTTCCCTAGAGCGTTTGGCTAAAATACCTTGCTGTTCTAAGGGTTTGATTAATTCTAAAATGCCTGCTAAGTCATTAAGTTGCGCTGAACGAATGTCCTCATAAGGTTGCAAGCTAATCAACGTGCCTATACCATCTCGAGTAAATAACTCCAACAACAAGGCACCATTCTGATTTCGGTTGATTAAATGTACTCGGAGAATTCCAGACTGGCAAGCATGAATAGCGGCTTTTAAGGGATTGCTTAACATTTCAGGGAACTCGGGATAATTCTCCAATAACGCCATAGCCTCAAGCGTCGTCATTTGTTGCATAGCAGTTCCGTCTTTTGGGTGCAAACAATCTTGTTCCGTCAGAAAAATTAGTTTTTCTGCTTTCAACGCAATAGCAACCGATGTCGCCACCTGCTCCGATGACAAGTTAAACACTTCACCACTAGGAGAATAACCAATCGGTGAAATCAACACCACATTATCTTGGTCTAATTGCTGATGAATCGCCTCGCTATCAACGCGCCGAACTTCACCGGTGTGTCCATAATCAATACCATCAATCACCCCTAAAGGCTTAGCAATAACAAAATTACCCGACGCGACTTTAAGCTTAGCTCCCGCCATCGGTGAATTCGCCACCCCTAACGACAACAACGCCTCAATTTCCACGCGCACCATACCCGCCGCCTCTTTAACGCATTGCAACGCGCAAGCATCAGTAATACGCAACTGCTTATGAAACCGTGGCGTTTCTTGTTTCGCCGCTAAGCGCAAGTCAATTTGAGGGCGTATGCCGTGAACTAGCACTAAGCGAATACCTAAACTATTCAGCAAAGCAAAATCGTGGACATGATGTTCAAAATCGTCCGCTAACACCGCCTCGCCGCCAAAACAAACCACAAAGGTTTTATTACGATGCGAATGAATATAAGGCGAAGAGGCTCTAAACCAGTGGACGAAGTGGTTATTATTATGCATAAGTAACGTATAGTTAAGGCGGTGTTAGCAGATAATAAATACGCAGAAGGTATTTTTATAATCTCTATGATACTGATTAAAATAATATTTACTTTAATTAAGCAGCTTTGAGAAACAAGTGTGTAGAAAAATAAAGCTTGATTGCAAGAAAGCTTTGTAATCGGTGTCTATGCAACAAAGTGCTAATAAATTGCCTTTACCAAGCCTTTTCCGAAAATCTGTCTAATCCCAACAAGAAAATCCGTAGACTAGTATCTTTCGCGGCAACATCAAGCAACGTTTTGGCGCTGTAAAAAGGGCTGACTAAGTTGGTTATAATTTTTATGTTTCTTAGCTAAGCGAATAATTCTATGATTATCGCGAATAACTAATTGGCTAAGCGCGTCATAACAATCGTGGGTTATTGCCTTAGCGCCATAATAGGCTACTAACCAACACTCCAACGAGTGAACACAAATAGCAAAAATAATTTTATCGGCGTTAGCCGCATAAAAGCTATTATCTATTCTTGCGACTAATTCAGCCGTCATATTTGCTATTAAAATTTCAGTCGCAAGCTCGTTGCCATTCGTGTCGTATCGCGCTATAGGAATTTGCTCGGCAATATCACTATCAATTTGCACAATAACACAACCGGTATTGAGTACATCATCCCTGAATCGGCTAGAGGCTAAATACTTAAACAAGATAGACCAGCCACCGCCATCTAGTTGTTTTTCAGAGGTCTCATCAAACGGAGGTTGTAACGCGGTAATGTCTTCATCAAGGTTAGGCGCATCAAAATAACCACATAAGATATTCTGAATGACAGCCTGATCCGTTACGCCTTCGCAAGCTAACCCGAAGCGCATAGCTTAAAATCCTTTTGGCAAACCGCCTAAATAACCACGCAAAAAGGCTTCCGACAGTTTTAATTCCTCATTGGTAGATGAAACAGGCTTGTCTTTTAAGTCAATACGCTTAACACGCGTATAACCTTGCCTGTTGCGTGATAACACTAACAAACGCTGCTCATCATCGCCTAAATCAATACCGTCCAAAATCGCTGGATTATGCGTAGTCACAAACACTTGCTTATCGTATTTTTTAGCTAACCGTACCAATTCTTTAATTAGTTTGGTGCAAAGCTTAGGGTTAAGCGAAGCATCGATATTATCAATGGCGAAGATTTTCGGCGTATCGTCAGATACCATGAGCGCAAAATAAAACAGTACAAATAAAAAACCTTCGTTAGCGCTACGTTGGTCAAAAGCCATGGTCAGATAACGATCTGTTATCGTCACTTTATCTTCTAGTGACGATAATTCTTTAGGGATATTAATGTCCTCAAACCAATCGAATAACTGCAAACCAGCAATGATTTCATCCAGTTGCTCAGGGGATTTGCTTTGTATGACTTTTAACAGTTTTAATAAACCTTCACCATTAATGCCTAGGGGTTCTATTTGGCCTTCTTTGGAGAAGTTTCTTAGAGCTGTGTTTTCGGGGGAATAAATTAAGAATCTTTGCAACTTGGCTTCATCATCTCTTAATGCAGTGAAGTAGGTTGCAATTGGTTCTAATTTTTTTTGAAATAATATCTCATCCTTAGTTAGAACAGCTTGAATTTCTTTAAAACTAAGAGCTAATTGCGCTAACGGCTTTATGGTACTTATTAGCTTTTGGCCAGTTACCCATTCTTCTACCGATATTATTCCTTTCAATTCATCTCTTGTTAAGCTTGAGATACTCTCAAATTTAGCTACATCATCTGACTGCATCCTAATCCATTCGGCATAGGCTTCGTTTGTATGCTCAATTAAATATTCTTCTATTGTTTCTAAATTATTATATTTAATTTTAATTTGAATCGATTCTGTCTCAGATTTATCTGTAAATGCTGCCCGCATCAGCTTCGGCTCAGTTACCCTAATCCCTCTTGATACCAAAAACTCATTATCCAATTTACCCGCTGCCGCAGCTCCCGCGAATACAATCGCTTCTAAGACATTACTTTTTCCACAACCATTTTCACCAATTAATACATTAAATCGTCCAACATCTAATGTTAGTTGGTATAAAGATTTGTAATTGCTAATCTGCAATTCGCGGATCATCTAATGCTGCTCGCATTGTATGAGGAGAATAGGTTAGCGAAAGTTATTCGCCAACCCAGAGTAGTATTAACTTAGTTGTCCGTCACCGCCCCCGTCGACGCCGAACTGACCAACTTGCCATATTTGGCTAACACGCCACGGGTATAACGCGGTGCAGGCTGTTGCCATTTATCTAGCCGTCTGGCCATTTCATGCTCATTAATATGCAAAGTTAAGACATTATTTTCGGCATCTATCGTAATCGTATCGCCGTTTTCGACCACGGCGAGCGGGCCGCCGACATAGGCTTCGGGCGTGATATGACCAACGACAAAACCATGTGTACCGCCAGAAAAACGACCATCGGTAACTAATGCGACTTCTTTGCCTAGGCCTTTACCCATAATCGCTGAGGTGGGTGATAACATTTCGCGCATACCTGGGCCGCCTTTAGGGCCTTCGTAGCGAATTACAATGACATCACCTTTAACAATATCGCCATTCAAAATGCTTTGCAGCGCTTGCTCTTCGGCATTAAAAACTTTCGCCGTACCGGTAAAACACAAACCTTCTTTACCAGTAATTTTAGCCACCGCGCCTTCGGGTGCGAGATTGCCGTATAACACGACTAAATGGCTGTCTTTTTTAATGGGGTTTGCTAAATCACGTATCATATCTTGCCCGACCGGATACGGTTTAACATCGGCAAGATTTTCCGCTAACGTTTTACCTGTGACGGTTAAACACTCGCCATGTAATAATCCGGCGTCTAGCAAGGTTTTCATTAATGGCTGAATACCGCCAATTTCAACGAGTTCAGCCATTTGATAGCGTCCACTCGGTTTTAAATCGGCTAACATAGGCACGCGCTTACCAATACGAGTAAAATCGTCTAGGCTTAAATCAACATTAGCCGCGTTAGCCATCCCTAATAAGTGCAGAACAGCATTGGTCGAACCGCCTAATGCAATGACTACGGTAATGGCATTTTCAAACGCCGCTTTCGTCATAATGTCGCTAGGACGAACACCTTGTTCGATTAAACGCATAACCGCAGCACCTGCACGTTCGCAGTCTAAACGTTTATCCTGTGAAATCGCCGCTTGTGCCGAGCTATTCGGCAAGCTCATACCTAACGCTTCAATCGCTGAGGCCATTGTATTCGCCGTATACATACCACCGCATGAACCAGCACCTGGAATGGCTTTAGCTTCAATCGCCGCCAATTCAGCATCATCAATTTTATTATTAGCCCGCGCACCGACGGCTTCAAAGACCGAAACCACATCGAGTTTTTTATCATTATGGCAACCTGGCATAATCGTGCCACCATAGACAAAAATCGCCGGGCGATTCAACCTAGAAATGGCAATCATGCAACCCGGCATATTTTTATCGCAGCCACCAATCGCGACTAAACCATCAAAACCTTGGCAACCGACCACTGTTTCAATCGAATCAGCAATCACTTCGCGCGAAACTAACGAGTATTTCATGCCTTCGGTACCCATGGAAATACCGTCAGAAATCGTAATGGTATTAAAAATAACCGCTTTACCGTTGGCGTTATTAACGCCTAACGCTGCATCATCGGCAAGCTTATTGATATGCATGTTACATGGCGTCACCATGCTCCAAGTAGACGCAATACCGATTTGCGGCTTGCTAAAATCGTCATTACTAAAGCCGACCGCATGTAGCATCGCGCGACTAGGTGCGCGCTCCATGCCATCGACGACTAAAGATGAAAACGCACGGGGATTTTTATCGCCGGTTGTGGACATATCAACTCTTCCTGTATTTTTATTGTGTGTGATAGGTTATGTAATCTAAGCTTCGTAGGGCTCACGGGCCTTTATCGGATGTGAAAAAATGAATGATAAGGTACGCGATGCGTACCTTAATATGAAAAACAAAAACTAAATGACTGAAACGCAAACTTAAAAACTATTCCAACTATTTTTGCGTCGCCAGCCCAGCTTAGGCAAAATAAAACCTAAGATGACGCTAAAAAATGGATAAGATACCGCCGTATAAAAACCAGTCTTGATTCGAGGTATCTTTAAGCGCTTGGTTTTCGCGTCTTAATTGCTCTAGCTCACGCTCTGAATTAACCACACGCTCTTGCAACTCATCGCGTTCATTTTTTAATTCAATGACGTTTGACGACGCTTTTTTCAATTCACCTAGCTCAAGACTTAAATTATCACGCTCTATTGCCAATGATTTCTCTAACGTTGTTCCTGGTGTAATCGAATCTTTCGCCACTTTTTAACTCGGCTTTTAACCCTAAATTTTCCGCTTGCAGTGATTTAATGGTTTTATTAAGCGATTCCATTTGCTCTCTAGCCGGCGGCTCTTTTTGAATTTGCCGGGTTTGAATATAGCCTTCAATTCCGTTACTCAGCTTAACACGAGTAAAACCAGCTTTATTTTTCTCTCCGACAACAATGAGAGGCGTCCCTGTGGCAACTAGCTTGACCACTTTCGCATCATTATTCGGCTCACTGCGTAAAGACAGATTTAAATTGTCCGTCACATAAACCGTTTCTGCATGAGCAGCCGAAGCTGATAACAACAATACAAGTGCTAATTTAATGTTTTTCACACGAATCTCTCAGCTAGCCATTATGCATAGAATTTTAACGTTATTTGCCGCAGATAAGAAATTCAAGCAACGCTTTTTGCGCGTGTAAACGATTTTCTGCCTCAATAAAAACCACGCTTTGCTCGCCGTCAATCACCTCAGCGCTAACTTCCTCGCCTCTATGCGCAGGCAAACAATGCATGAATAAGGCATCAGGCTTGGCGGCACGCATCACATCACTGTTCACTTGATAGTTTTTAAACGCAATCTCGCGCTGATTTTGCTCTTGCTCTTGCCCCATGCTCGCCCAGACATCGGTGACCACTAAATCGGCATTCTCTGCCGCAACAAGCGCCGAGTCAAAAAAAGACCACTTTATCGCCTGCCGCTTCAACAATCGAAGGCAAAGGCTCATAACCTGATGGACACGCGATATGTAAAGTAAAATTCAACCGCATAGCCGCGTGAATATACGAATGGCACATATTATTACCATCGCCTATCCAAGTGACGGTTTTGCCCTCAATATCACCTCTTAGCTCAAAATACGTCTGCATATCGGCTAATAGCTGACACGGGTGTTGCTCATCAGTTAGCCCGTTGATAACTGGAACCGTAGAATGTTCGGCAAAAGTCGTCACTGTTTCATGCTTATCGGTACGCAGCATAATGCAATCCACCATACTAGAAATGACTTTCGCACTATCTCTAAGTGGTTCGCCACGGCCTAATTGCGTATCTCTAGGCGATAAAAACAAAGCACTACCACCAAAATGCGCCATGCCTGCTTCAAAGGAAATGCGGGTACGTGTCGATGATTTTTCAAAAATCATCGCAAGTACGCGCCCTTTCAACGGCTGATACTCACGGTCAGGTAAGCGTTTAAAAACCATGGCTTTATCGAGCAAGCTGCGTAATTCATCGCTAGTCACATCGAGCAAACTGGTAAAATGTCTAGGTGTCATAACGACTCCGTAAAAGCAGTAATCAATGTAGATAAATCATTTACTAATAACTCGATTTGCTCGTCATTAATAATCAACGGTGGCAATAACCGTATCGTCTTATCGCTAGTCACGTTAATTAATAAATAATTAGCCAAGGCTTGTTTCACTAACTCGGCACAAGGCTGAGCCAACTCAACACCTATCATTAAACCTTTGTGACGAATATCAACGACATGCGGATTAGCAGCTAAACGCTGGGTTAAGCCTTGATAAATCTTTAAGCCTTGCTGCGTAGCGGCTGCCGCCAAATTTTGTTGTTCAATGACATCTAACACCGCCAACGCAGCACTACAAGCTAACGGATTGCCGCCAAAGGTAGACCCATGCGCGCCAGCGCTGAAGACCTGTGCCGCTGCACCGCGCGCTAAACAAGCACCTATCGGTACGCCATTGCCTAACGCTTTAGCCATGGTACATACATCAGGCAAAATTCCATTATGCTGGTAACATAAAAACTGACCAGTACGCGCGACGCCGGTTTGAATCTCATCCAACATCATTAATATCTGATGTTTATCGCATAATGCACGGATTTTATTTAAATAATCGCTATCAGGAATATTTACACCACCCTCGCCTTGCACAGGTTCTACGAGTATTGCAGCAATATCATTATGCTGCGCCAATACCTGCTCTATCGCTTCGATAGTGTTATAAGCGACGCGGATAAAACCTTCTACTAACGGTTCAAAGCCTTGCTGTATCTTAGTATTTCCCGTCGCGCTTAATGTCGCTAAGGTGCGGCCATGAAAACTTTTTTCCATCACAATAATATGCGGTAGCGCCATACCACGGCTATGACCGTATTTACGCGCTAGTTTAATAGCCGCTTCATTGGCTTCGGCACCTGAATTACAAAAAAACACATTATCCATGCCGCTTAAACTCATTAAGCGCTCAGCTAAGCGTTGTTGCACCGCGATCTGGTAAATATTTGAAGTATGTACCAACTTAGCACTTTGCTCTGACACCGCGCGCTGTACCGCTACATGGGCATGGCCTAAATTACATACGGCAATACCTGACAACGCATCCAAATAGCGATTGCCAGCGTCATCCCATAACCAAGCACCCTCGCCCCGCTCAAAACACACGGGCAAGCGCTGATAAGTCGGCATGATTGGGCTATTCATAATTCCGCCTTTAACGTCAATAACAGTTTGACTGTTCGTAAAAAAACCCTCGATTATAAGTATCTAACCCCATGCAAGCAAGTTTAGCGTATGATTCTGCTTTTTAATGCTTGATAAAGTTGATAAAATCCGTTGGGTTTTATTTAAATGAGAGCAAGACTATGAATGTCATCGAAAGAATCAAAGACCAATTAGAAAACAATGCGGTCGTGTTATATATGAAAGGAACGCCAGACTTTCCACAATGTGGCTTTTCTGGTCAAGCTGTACAAGTCTTAGGCTTATGCCAAGCCCACTACTTGTCAGTGAATATTTTTGAAGACCCAGAACTGCGTGATGCGTTAAAACAGTACTCAAACTGGCCAACGTATCCGCAGTTATACATTAATAACGAACTCATCGGCGGCTGCGATATTATTATCGACTTATATAAAAAAGGTGAGTTAATCCCAATGCTTAGCGCAGCAGGCGCTATCGCTGCTTAATCGTCAGTGGAACCGGGCACATCGTTGCCCGGTTGCTCCGCTTCAGGCGCTAAAGCGTCTAACATACGCCAACGATTAACAATTTTACAAAACACCTCAGCCGTTTTTTCCGCATCATACAACGCCGAATGCGCTTTCTCATTATCCCAATCCAAACCCGCACTACGCACGACTTTAGCTAATACCGTTTGCTGATACATTAACCCACCTAATGTAGCGGTATCAAAACTACTAAACGGGTGAAAAGGACTGCGCTTAACTTGATTTCTCTGTATCGCTGCATTTAAAAAACTCATATCAAACGCCGGGTTATGCCCCACCAAAATAGCCCGCGTACATTCATTACGCTTAACGGCTTTTTTTAATGGGCTTAAAAATCAACTCCAACGCATCTTTTTCCTCTAACGCCATACGAAACGGATGATAAGGGTCTATGCCATTGAACTTCAAAGCCGCCTCATCGAGTTCAGCGTTTTTAAACGGCATGACATGTGACGAATAACGCTCGGTAATCACTAAATCAGTGTTCGCATCATATTCAACAATGACAGCGGCAATTTCTAAAATAGCATTTTTCTTAGGATTAAAACCTGCGGTTTCTATATCGATAACAACCGGCAAATACCCTCGAAAACGCTTTGACAATGGCAGAGCTGTAGAATCCATAACATTTACTCCCTCAAAATAAAACGATGCCTGCACGGTTTACTCGCGCAACATCTATAAACGCGCCATTGTAAGCCTTTTAATGGAGACAATTAAACTGTTGTATGTGAAGGTGTTGGCCTTACGCCTTCTTAACGTTCAGATTTAATCACAAATTAACAACCATACTACTGAGCAAATTCATTTGCCCAGTGGCGATTAAAATCACATTGATGGCATCGATATAGGGATAGCAGATGATACGGTGCAAATCGCCGTGTAACATAGCCTGTTTTCATTATGAAGTACCTGCAAGCACTCAATCCAGCGCGCTAAAACAAATCTGATTTCGACCGTTTCTTTTCGCCTCGTATAACGCTTTATCAGCGGTATCCAACAACTTATCAACAGAACTACTGGCTTGATTGGTATTAACAACGCCAATTGAAATTGTCACATGAATTGTTTCGCTGTCAACATAAGCTAAAACGCTTGTTTCTATACCTTTGCGCAGACGCTCAGCGATTTCTAGCGCATTTGCAAAACTAGAATCAGGAAGAAATAAAACGAACTCTTCGCCACCGAACCTACCGACGATGTCCACTTTACGCACAGCTTGTTGACAATGTTGTGCAACCTTTTGCAATACAATGTCCCCCATTTGATGACCATAGTTGTCGTTTACTCTCTTAAAAAAATCAATATCCAACATTAACAGCGAAAATCGAGTGTTACGACGCTGTGCCCTAAGTAACTCATGCTCGACCCGCTCCCGAAAATAGCGGCGATTGTTGAGGCCCGTCAAAAAGTCGGTATTTGCTATATTTTGTAGATTATTTGTCTGTTCATGCATTTGTCTGAATAAACGTTTTTAGACCTATTAATCCCATCAACATGAAGACTGAAACCGCTAAACCTAATAATGAATTAACGGGATCTTCTAATCCGCCTTGATAAACATGCCACAACGAAATCAAACGTCGTTCAAGCATGAGAAACAACGCGAGAGATATACAAATCCATGCTGCTTTAAATGACTTAGCAAGCGAGAGTCTACTTAAAGCGATGACAGCCGCAAACAGTTGAATAACCACTGATAGCGTAATTGTTATTTGTATCAATAAAGACATCTTTATGATGTGAACATAATGGTTTTGAATTGTGCCGCATGAATACACACCAGGCATAACGAGCTACCTAGATATAGCGTAACGTTGTTGTCAAACAGTAATAAGCTGCTCCACTTAACTTTATATTTTAGACTGATTAACATCGTATACCTGTAATCTTAATAGCAACAACGTAATCATTTGTTTAAAAGCTTATCCTAATATTCTAAATAATTGCAATATAAATAGTCACTTATGCTAATTGCGTTAAGTTAGATTTACAGATAGACTTAAAATGTGATGTATTCCTCTAAAACCAAATAAGCCATATTTTGGCTTTTAACCCCAACTTATACCACCCATGAATCACCATTTTGTCACAGGCGCGACAGGCTTTATTGGATCATTATTAGTCTTGGAGCTACTTGAAAAAGATTCAACTTCTGAAATTTGGTGTTTATCTCGGGCAAATAGCCAGCAATCAGCTAAAGAACGTTTACACCATTCTTTACGGTCAGCAGCGCAAATTGATGCCACAAGAAACCTTAATCTCGACGATTTATTGATACGCTGTCACGCCTTAGAAGGCGATTTAACGCTACCGGATTGCGGTATCGAACAATCGATACGACAACATCTCCCTAAACACATGTCTTTTTGGCATAGCGCCGCTTCGTTGAATTACGAAGATCGTTATCGTGAAGAAATTGAACAGATTAATATACAAGGTACGCGTCATGCCATTGGATTAGCACGTTTACTATCAGTTAGGAAGTTTAATTATTTCTCAACGGCTTATGTGGCAGGGCAAGCCAGCGGTGTTATTTTCGAAACGCTTATGGATAAGCATCAGGCTGTCAACGATGTTTATGAGTACAGTAAAGTCAATGCCGAATGGCTAGTCGCATCAGCCATCGATTTACATCCGCGTATTATGCGCCCTAGCATTGTAATTGGTCATAGCCAAACGTATGCCCTCGCTAATAGTTACTCTGGACTTTATGGTTTTATCCGACGCATTGCTAAGTCTATTTCGATTATGGAGCGACTGGACAAGCATTACTTAAACGAAAATGCGCTACGCCTGCGCTATGATTATGATGGTTATATCAATTTTATACCCATAGATCATGTCGTCAGCCAAGCGGTTTCAATTGCTTTACCGGATAGGCAACACTCCGATGTTGGTGTTTACCATCTTACTAATTCGACGCCGGTACACACTGGAGAATTTCTATCCACATTGTTTCAATACTTAAATTTGCTGCCTCCGATTGCCGTCGAAGAGACAAAAAACTTTAATGAAATTGATCAATCATTTTCTAAGGGCATTGATTTTTATAATTCTTATCTGCTGTACTCAAAGATATTTAACCGAAATAATTCAGATGCTGCTCTAAATAATACACAAGCATCCAGCTTTGCTCTGACTAAAACTGTGTTGACGGATTTTTTTGGCTGGTATCTTGATTACCTAATGAAAACCGATCCTAGAGTGATTGAACGCGCGCATTTGACAGAGCGTGTTACCGAATATCGCCAACAATTCGCCATGGGTTAGCAACATGAGCACTCCACTATTCATTGTTGGCACGGGTCGTTGTGGCTCGACAATGCTATCGAATTTACTTAAACATCATCCCAAGATACTCAGCATCTCGGAATTTTTTAGTTTTGTAACGGATTTAGGCAGTTTAATTGATGAAGCCTTTCCAGCAGATGCTATTAGCGCCGAACAATTCTGGAAAATTTTAGATAACCGATATGCTAAGCAAAACCTAATGCTGCGCCACGGTATAGCAATGCAAGAAGTCTTGTATCCATATCAAGACCCCAATGCGTATTTTAATGCTGATTCAGGTGTGCCTGCGATTGCGCAGACCACGTTGCCATTTTTGACTCCAGACCACGACGCGCTGTACTTTCGGCTGCGCGACTACGTGCATACATTACCGACGGCTAATATTGGCACACATTATCAAAATGTATTTGATTGGTTAACTGAAACATTTGCATGTCATTTGTGGGTTGAGCGCTCAGGTGGCACACTTAGATGTATAAAAGAATTGCTTACAACGTTTCCGAATGCCCGTTTTATCCATATAGTGCGCGATGGACGCGATTGTGCAATTTCAATGAGTCAGCACTATGGCTTCCGGATGGTGGTAATTGCATTTGCCTTAACAGGTATGCTCTCGGTTGACCCGTTTGAAGATTCAACTCGTTCTGAAATAGAAGATGTCACCGATGAATATTATCCTTTTCTGCCTGAGCATTTTGATGTAGAAGCATTTAAGGCTTTTCATAAACCGCCTTCTTTTTATGCGCGCTACTGGTCTTCTGAAATTCGTAATAATCTGATTTACCTTCAGGAATTACCTAAAGAAAGAGTACTGACCATGCGCTATGAAGACTTTTTGCAACAACCGAAAGAATCTTGTTATCAGTTACTTAATTTTATTGATCCCACATTAATAGACCAAGACTGGTTAAATCAGGCGAGTCAACAAATCCGTCAGCCAACCCAATCACATACAAATTTATCAGAACAAGAATTAAGCCGATTAACGCTAGCTTGCCAAGCTGGACTGGATGTATTGATGAACGCGTACCCAGAATTAAATTGGGCCGCTATTTGATGTAGTCGCCCTGCCTGTCTTAATCATAAGTATCTACACAAGTTCGCACAAAGATATGAAATAATATGGCATGAATGTAACAAACACTGGTGGGAATAGCCCCACGCCTCAACCAGCGCTATCGACGATTAGTGATAGAACACATGAATGCCAGCGAAAAACTAAGTGCTGGCATAAAAGCGTTTCCCGACAAAATTAACAGTTTTGCCAGCACCCAAGGGGCATGGCTATTTTATTTCAACCCATCGATCAGTTTACAAACACTGCAAGAACCACTGACGGCTGCTGGGCATGAAGGGATAGCCAATCATTGTCAGACCTATGCTTTATGCGCACATGATAGGTCTCGCATAGGGTATACACACAAAAACAAAGTAATTATCTACCCCCCCATGTCAACCTTAAAAAGATGTAGATACTTATGATGTAATAACTGGGGGCAGAGTTTACAGTAGCAAGAAATTAAATTTACTCTGACTCTTTTAAATATTCCTTTAATGTTTGCAGCTTAAGAGAAAAATCTCGGCAGAATTTGGGCAGCGGTGTAAGAAATTATTAATATAAAGGTGAAACTGCCTGATTTTCCATAATGGCTTGCACACCCTCCGCATTGGCCAAAGCACGAATGCCTTCTGGTGTGGTCTCCACAGGCAAAGCGCCCAAAGCATCGACACTATCGGCCAAGCGCCGCCCGCCGAAACGCGCGAGCACCCGATCGATTTCAGGTAACACGGTAACCGATGCTGCGCTTATAGCCTGCTGCACGTCTTTACGCTTTGCTGCTCGCCCCAGCGGGGAAGAGAACGTTTGTTCAAAAGGTGTGCCAATCAACAGCATGGCCTGAACGGTGCTGCCTGGTTCATGGCCGGCGAGTCGCCGCTCAAATTCGGCGCTGATTTTCATCGTCATGCTCCTATGAAACCAAGGCTTGCATCGCTGCCAAAGGCTGGATAAAACCCTGGCCCCAACGGTTGTCGGGGCGTTTCGCTACACCTTGTGGATGGCGGGCGGTCTCTTTCAAGACTTCGATAATACGCTCTGGTGTCGCATCAGGGCAAGCCGACATTAACAGTGCTGCCACACCGGCAGCGTGTGGCGTAGCCATCGAAGTCCCGTCCATATAAGTGTATTCGTAAACGCCGCCAGGACGTTTTTCCGGCGGGATGCAGGAATACACTTGTACACCGGGGGCCACCACATCCGGTTTGTGGATTAACTGCGGCACTTCGCCTGGAAAATACAAGCTGGCACCACTGCTAAACGGCGCGACCTCCAGCTTTTTGGCCGCTAATTTTTCCAGAGCCCCGACGGAAAAAGCATTGCGGGCGTTACCCGGCGAACTGGTGTTGCCGTGGTTTTCATTGCCAATTGCGGCAATCGGTAAAATGCCGTATTGCTCAATCAGCATATCGAAAACCAGGGCGAATTGGGGTTCATAATATTGTAGCCCCAAAGACAGGTTGATAATGTCCGCGCCTTGCTCGACGGCCCAGGACAACCCCTCAAAAATTGTCCGCAAACTAGCATCGCCCACCAACACCGCACCCACTAGCAGTTGTGCTGCTGGAGCCACACCAATGGACACACCGCCTGCGGGCACAAGCGATACAACAAGGCACGATCTTCCGGTAATTTTCCGCCTTCAAAATAATTGACCAGACAAATCGCCGAGAGCATCAGCGGATTGCGGGCCAAATCGGAGATATAGGCGTTGTCACGGAAACCTGTAACGATTTGCGTACCGTCTTTTTGGCCTTCTTCCCGTGCTTCCTGGCCGGGTTCGTTGCGGGCCAAACGCACCGCCGTACACCAATGGCGGGTGTACTCGGCAATCTCTGCTTCGCCGAAATCCAGCAAATCGCATTCCTCAAACCCTAAATTGCGCAAAGCCCCGTTGGGATAACCTGAAGGGCGGGACGACACCAAAAAACGGCAACCGGAATAGCAATCACATAAGTGCTTCAGCCAGGGAAGGACAAGTAGGTCACGCTTGGCAGGATCGGTTTCATCCAAACCATCCACCATGAAAAACACCCGTCCTGCGTCCATTTGCCGTTCGATCCATCCGGGCGGCATTCGCTTGGCTCTGTCTTCACTGGCTGTTGCTTTGGCAATCAGTTCGCTGCCTTCCGGCAAATGCTGGACGTCGAGTTGGCGGATGCGCAGCAATAGCGGAATAGCTTGCTGATTATTCATCGGCAATTCTTCTTCGCAATTGGCAAGCTGGATTTGCAGCCATTCCAAAAAACGTGGACTTGCCGCCTCCGGGCGCTCCTATAAGCACATTACGTTTTACTTGCCTGATCTGATCCAAGGCACTTATTCCTGCAACTGATTTTTCGGCTACAAGCTCAAGTGCCATTGACAGTTCACGCTAGTGATTATCACCGAAGCGCTGGCGGGCCGTGTCAAGACTCATCAATTCTGAGGCATCTTGTGCGCTTTCCGCTTCGGTGTTGCGAGGCAGCACTTTAGGCATGACAAACAACTCGCGCAAATCCACGTTCAAATTGGTGGCCATTTTCACTGTACCCGCTTCCACTTGATAGAAACGTTGCATCAGATAATCCCGGTATATGAGTTCGTAGCGTTCGTCTTCGGCCGGATTAGGCCTGCCTTGAGCTGTCATTTGCTCGCTGATACGGTTAAGCCGTTCAACGATTTTACGGGGCAATTCGAAACTGTCTGAAAAACTGAGTTTGCGCCATTCAGCCATCACCGGCCCAACCAAGGTCAACACTTGGACTATGCTATGCAAGGCAACCCGGAACAGGGCTTGCTGGAGCTCTGGGCTTAAGTCAGACGGAGGCTGTTCTTGAAGCAGCTCAGACACTAACGCCTCAGGACTTATATTGGGATTAGCGATGCGCTCCAAGTCCAACATCCCCACCGCTGATGCCAAGCCTTGCAATAAACAGGTCGCTTCGTTGTTGTCGAGTTGTTCGTTAACCAATAAGCGGGTGAGCGATTGGGAGGCCGCGTCGGCAGATTCGTCTATTTGGCGCAATACCGCTTTACGCCTCAGCGTTTCCTGGATTGCCTGACGGAAAGGGTCACCGAAGATGCGCTCAAAATGTTCGGAGAAAAAGCCGATGACTTGATCGGCTATCGGTTCGGTTTGATTATGTTCCATGCTGACACCATCGAATTGATGGTTTTATTATAGCGACTAGTTGTTTAGTTCTGCATTTAAATGTTGAAGATGAAATAAGTAACTCATACTTTAAATACTTTTTCATAAAACAGGGGGCAGAGAAAGTAAAATTCTTGCTGCTGCCTCCTCTAATCTCACTTTTCAACTCTCCCCCCAGCCATTCTTTGCGCCATATCCCTACCAGCGCATCCAAAAAATCTGAAATATAATCTAATTATTTGATTTAAAACAAATAATATCAATTTTCCCCACCATTCATAAGCATTTGATAATAAAGTTATTTTTATAGTATTTACAATATAATCAATTAGTTATCTATTACCAGCGCGGCTTTAATAAGGCTTGATGTTGTGCTACTTTGCCAATATACGCAGTACAAATAGCTTATTAGGAGAGCAGTCATGGCCAATCAACCTACTCAAAAAAACGATATTATCAATGCTGGGTTTGGCATCACAACCATTGATGGATTAGACGGGATAGACATATTAGTTATCAACTGGGGGTCTTTAACACGTAATATTACAGAAGGTAATCACAATTTTTCAGATGGTCTTTTCAATCAGGTAACTCATTGGAATTTTGAACGATGGAATATCACAACGGGGAGTGGTGATGACGTTTTTTCTGGCGGCAGTTTAGCTGATACTTTAGTCGGAGGAGCAGGTTTCGATGTAATAACCGGCTACGGTGGCGAAGATAGCATTGACGGTGGTAACGGTATTGATACTTGGGTCGATGATTTTTCATCATTAACTAAGCCCGTTAAGATTGTCATAAAAGCATTATCAGGTGCAAATACCACAACGGAGATTCAGTTAGGCAGCTTGGCTGTGCCTACGGTAGTTAATATCGAAGCACTCAACATCCGTACCGGTAATGGCAGCGACACAGTATCGGTAGGCAAACAATCGTACAACGACACTATTTACACTGGCGGCGGTAACGATACGATTAATATCGGTCTAGGCGGTTCCGATTTTGTGCAAGGCGGTGATGGTGTCGATATTGGTATTTTTGATTGGTCGGCGTCAACGGGAACAATTACTGTCGACCCTGGTTGGGATGATTACTCAGATGGATTAGGCCGTTATGTTAATTTCGATGCCGTTGAGCGTTTCGATTTAACCGGTGGTTCTGGCAGCGATACATTGGCGGGAGACATATACAACGACACCTTACGAGGCGGCGATGGCTGGGATGTTTTATACGGTTTTCGGGGCGCAGACATATTAGATGGTGGTTTAGGCGTCGATACTTGGCGGGCGGATTATTCGCCAGTAGCAAGCGCTATTACTATAAAGCTAAGTGCCAACGTAAATGCTAATGAAGTTATAGGCGGTATTGCTGGCGCAAGCGTAAAAAACATTGAACGCCTTGAATTTAGCTCAGGTTCGGGTAACGATGTCATTTCAGTCGGCGACTTTGCCTACGATGATGATATTCGCGCTAATGGTGGTAATGACACTATCCATGTTGGTACCGGTGGCTCAGATTATGTTCTTGGCGGTGACGGCATTGATATTGGCTGTTTTAATTGGCAGCTTTCAAGCACCGACATTACCGTTGATCCGAACTGGGATGATTATTCAGACGGACAAGGCCGTTCTGTTAATTTTGATGCAGTCGAGCGTTTTAGCATTATAGGGGGCACAGGCGATGACCAGTTAGCCGGTGATGTTTATAAAGATACGTTAATCGGTGGCGCCGGCAATGACACTTTATATGGTAGCCAAGGCTCCGATACCTTAGACGGTGGCGCTGGTATCGACGTATGGGACGCTGATTATAGTCAATCGGCTACGGCAGTTAAAATATTGTTGACAAGCTCGTCGAATACTAACCAAGTCATTGCAGGCATCAATAATGCTTTAGTAACGAATATCGAACGCCTTGATTTTTCCTCAGGTGCTGGCAACGATGTAATTTCTGTCGGCGCCTTTGCTTATAACGATAGAATTTGGACTAATAGCGGCGAAGATAGTATTAATGTTGGTACAGGTGGCTCAGACTATGTAAATGGCGGCGATGGTGTTGATGTAGCCGCTTTCAATTGGCAAGCATCCGTCACTGACATCACTGTAGACCCTAATTGGGATGATTACTCTGATAGTGAAGGCCGATCCGTCAATTTTGACGCCGTTGAGCGCTTTAATTTAATTGGTGGTAGCGGCAATGATCACTTAGCGGGTGACGCCTGGAATGATACGCTAGTCGGTGGAACGGGTAATGACCATCTTGACAGCGGCCTATTAAGAACCGATATAGAAACCTATAACACTGATGTTATTGACGGGGGTGCTGGTATCGATGTGTGGGAAGCTGACTTTTCGGTAAGCAGTGAAGACATCACAATAGTGCTATCTAGTGTAGCAGGAAAAAATGCTGTGCTTTCGGGAATAAGCGACGGTGCCATTAAAGCGGTTGTAAAAAATATTGAGCGTTTAGATTTCGTTTCTGGTGCGGGTAATGATGTCATTTCCAGTGGTCATTTTGCTTATGATGATAATCTTTGGGGAAGAGATGGTAACGACCTCTTAGCGGTTGGCTATGGCGGTTACGATTATGCTAATGGCGGTAACGGTATTGATATAGGTAGTTTTGATTGGTCAAATTCAACAACCAGTATCAGTGTTGACCCGAATTGGGATGATTATTCCGATTTACAAGGGCGTTACGTTAATTTTGATAGTATCGAACGTTTTGATTTAACAGGTGGAAGTGGTAATGATTATCTAGCGGGGGATGCTTATTCCGATACATTGGTAGGCGGCGCTGGCAATGATGAGCTAGACGGATTTGCAGGCGACGATTTTTTAACGGGTGGCTTAGGTCATGACTTATTCAATATTCGCACAGGGAATGGTCAAGATGTGATTAATGATTTTGACGCCGGCCAAACAGTGGGAGATATTGTCTATTTTATCAATAGGCCATTTGCAGACATGAGCTTTGATGCAATCCAGCAAAATTTATCGCAAGATGGTGAGGACGCGATACTCACACTCAGTGGCACGGATGTTATACGCTTTATTGGCGTAAACATGAACACCTTTGTTGCTGATGACTTTTTATGGTCATAATATGATGTCAGCATCGCATCAACCGCTTGCTCGAATACGGTTACCAACTTAAGACGAGACAGGTCATTCAGACCGCAGGACTCCGTAAATACGTCTCTGTAGGCTTGGCGGCAGCATCCCTGCTGCCGACACCTGCGTTCTAAACGCCCAGTCCCGTCATAAGTGTGTAGCCTCGAATACTTAATAATAACGGGTAATAATTCATACAAACTAATAGCCGCTAGGGTCAGAGATATTCTGCTCTGGCCCCGGTTATTCGGTTATTTTCTGTTTAACTAAGACAATGTATACTCTGAACGGTCAAATTTTCGGTTTTTTTGAGTAGGGTACGCTGTGCGTACCACTAAAAAATCGTAATAAAA
>NZ_LAJX01000084.1 GCF_000963695.1 Methylocucumis oryzae | reverse complement strand
CACCAATAAAATGTAGGTCTATCGGTGCAGAGCTACGCACCCATAAATAAACGCTGATCTAAATACACTAAGAATTTGTTGGCCAGTGTATTGAGTTGCTGACGGGCAAAGTCGAAATCAGCTAACGTGCGTAAATACGAGGTATCAGCGAGATTTAATTTATTCAGTAACTCTTTTTGGGTCGTTAATAATTCACGTAGTTCTGCTTCAAGTTGCTTATATTGTTCTGGCGGCGTCTGATCGTAATTACGGCTAGCTAATAAGCGATTGATTTCGCCATCGACATCGGTTAAGGCTTTTAGTCTATCCTCGACTTTAAACTGCGCTAAACTGGATAGCGCCGATTCTTCTTGTATGGCTTCTGTTTCTAAGGTGAGCTGAACATAGCTAAGCAAGTTACGCCGTTGTTCGCGTAAGATTTTACCGAGTGCTGGGCTTAGTCCGGCTAGCGATATTTTCTTTTCAGCATTTTTAAAGTCGCTATCAATCTCAGCTAATTGGGCTTCCAACTTGGTTTTTTGCTGAGTAAAACTATCAATTTTTTTCGTTAACGTTTTGTAATTCGCGGCTGTATTGAATATTGTCACGCGTAACTGTTTGGATAATGGCGGGTTTGCCTGCTAGGGCTTGCTCCGTATGACTTAGCTCGTCTTCGGTTTTTTGCGCTTCAGTTTGTTTTTTGTCGGTTAAGCGGGTTTCGATAAGCGCGATAATAGGAGTTAATTGGTTTTTCTTACGGCTTAGCAAAGCTTGTTGCGCCTTAAGTAGCTCAATTTGCGCGGGGTTGCTTAACGCTTCTATTTCTAGTTTTTTTAGCTCTTGGGCACGTGCGTCTAGTTGTGTGCGTAAATAAATTTGCTCAGCTTCCGCTTCTAATTTCGTGCTAGACGTAGCATGGGACGATTCCAATTTTTGTTGCGTAGCCTCTAGCTCTTGTTGAGCGGCAACAGTTTCATTACGAATCTGTTGTGGGCGGGCTTGTTGTAACGTGAGTTCGTTATCTACTTTGATTAATTCTTCATTAATTCCGGTTAATTTTTCTTTTTCGCTGATTAAGCGTTGTACTAATTCAGCATCGCTAATGCCGGATAGCTCGTCTGGTTTTAATTTCTCAGCTTTAGTTTCTGTGACCGCTAGTTGTTGCTGAATTTTTTTAGTTTTATCCGGTGCTTCTTTAGCGGTTTGTTTAAAATCAAGCGCTTGGGCTTTAAACGTATCAATGCTGGTTAAATTATCCAGTGCTGATTGATAGTATTTTAATATGTTGGCTTTTTCAGTGTCGGCAAGACCTTGGCGGCTGTTAGTTGCGTCTATTTTAGCTTTTAACGATTCTTTTGATTGCTCAGGACTAAAGCTATGCGAGGGTGCGGCTATCGCGCTGTGAGCAGCATTGAGTAATAGCCACACAAGACAACACAAGACAAGGCGATAAATAGAATTAGATTTGTGGTCAATCATGTGTTTATTGGGGGAACCCGTGGTGTATGGATTGAATGCGCAGTAGGTTACGAGTGCGTATCTACGATGACAAGCGTTTTATTATTAGCGTGTAGTAAGGCCCGCATTATAAGCGGCGGATGGGATTAAAACAGAGGGAGGTGTCAAATACTGAGGGTTGTTGGAGTCCAAAACATGTTTTGGACTCCAGTGAGCGAGTTAACCGGATAACCCGGCTGGAATGATTTGTTCTTGTTGATGAATATCATGGTTTTTCCGGCGGTTAACACCGGCAAAACGATGAGTTCAATCAGTTAACTAAAGACTTCTTCTACCGAATAGCCGTGAATATGTAAGATGTCTTTTAAACGTCTTAACGCTTCTATTTGAATTTGCCGTATGCGTTCACGTGTAACGCCCATTTGTTGGGCAACTTGCTCTAGCGTGGATTCTTCATAGCCACATAAACCATAGCGGCGGCAAATCACTTCGCGTTGTTTTTCAGGCAGTTCAAAAACCCAGCCATTGATGCTGCGCTTGATTTTATCTTCTTGAATTTTTTCATCATGAGGTAGGCTGTCGTGCTGACTTAGGGAGTCAATCAGAGGCTTATCGAGGATTTTATAACTCGCGATGTCCACCGATGAGATGCGCTCATTGAGCTTAAGCATTTTTTCGACTTTATTGACGGGTTTGGATAAATGACCGGCAATATCTTCAGCATTGGGTTCGTGATCGAGTATTTGCGCTAAATGGCGTTGTGCTTTTAGGTAGGTATTCATCTCCTTAACGATGTGAATGGGTAGCCTAATTGTCCGCGTTTGGTTCATAATTGCGCGTTCTATTGATTGTCTCACCCACCAGGTTGCGTAAGTCGAAAAACGAAAGCCTTTGTCGGGTTCAAATTTTTCTACCGCCCGAATTAAACCTAGGTTGCCTTCGTTAATTAAGTCTAGTAACGGTAGACCACGGTTCATGTAACGTCTGGAAATTTTTACCACTAAGCGCAAGTTGCTTTCTATCATAATCTTACGTGCGCTTTCATCACCTTGCTGCGCTCTGAGACCGTAATATTTTTCTTGGTCTGCGGTTAATAGTTTTGAGCGACCTAATTCATTTAAATAGACTCTGGTCGCGTCGAAGTCATAATCACTGGTGTCTTTAGCGATGACTGATATTGATAGACTCACTTCCTCTACATCAGTGAGGCTATCATCATCGGTAAAATCAAAATCGCCATCTGCGACGACGGCAACATCATCATCTAAGGTGTCTAACAAGTCTTCGTTCATAGCTTCCCCCGCAGGTTACTAGAAAATGTTATTGGTTAGTGAGGTAATAATTTTATTGGATCTACTGGATACCCATTTTTTCTAATTTCAAAATGCAACACATTTTTTTTCGCTACATTATCCATTTCTGCGATAACGTCTCCGGTTTTTACTTTACGCCCTTCTTTTATCAGTAAGCGGCTGGTATTGGCGTAAGCGCTTAAATAATCAGCCGAATGCTTAATAATAACGAGATTGCGAAAAGCACTTAACTCTTTACCAACGTAAACCACTGCACCATCAGCGGCTGCTAACACTTTTTGCCGTTGGGTTTTATTCTCTATCTCAATACCTTGTTTGTTGGTTTCGTTAAATGTTCGTAATAGTCGACCAGTTAGTGGCCACTTAAAGCTTAACTTTAACACCTTTTGCTGTGTATTTGAAATAGTTGATTTTTTTTCTTTTTCTTGGCCTGCTATTGGTGCGTGCACTGGCTTATTCGCAGTGGTTTTATTGTTAGATTTTGCGGGCTGCGTCACAGATTGTTCGGTTTTTTTTATAGGCTGATTGGGCTTTTCTGACGCGGCAGGTGTTTGCTTGATATTGGCAAACAGTTTTAGTTGAGCGCCTAGATAAATCGTGTAGGGTGGCGTTTAAGTGATTCCACTCAATTAAATCTTTTAATGCAATGCCTGTTTCTGAACTGACTTTAGCTAATGAATCACCAAGCTTAACGGTATAGTAGCCTTTAGGTGCTACGGACTTTGGTGCGGGGGACGTTGGTTTTATTTTGCTGTGAGGCGCGGTTTCGGCAGGTAATGGGTTGCTTATACCGGTAAGACTGAAGCTTAAACAAAACAGTTGTAACGTTATCGTGGCTATATGCTTAGTCGAGAGCGGTTTAAGCATCATGAGTGACCTTTTAACAAGGTATGTTTAGCCAAATTGATTTTGGCGGCCAGATAATCAGAGCCACCGCGATCCGGGTGGTTTTTTTGCATTAAGCGTCTATGCGCATTAATAATGTCTTGCTCATTAGCGCCAGGTTTTAAGCCTAAAATATCGTAAGCCTCTGTGGTGGTCATTTTGGCTTTATGAGCGCCATCCTCATGATAGCTGTCTGCGTGTGGTTTTTGTTGCGCGTGTTTTGCGTATTTATACTGTAAAAATATTCTCAACAGCATAGGGGCCATACGCAGTAAATAGGCGATAGCGATACCTATCGTCGCAAACAGCCAATTTAAATGTCCGGTGCTGGCTAAAAAGCCAAGCAATGCGATAAGCGACGCTAATATCGCTAATTGAGACGGTTTAAGCCAAGTGATAGCGAATTTTTTTAGTGTTTTATGTAATAGCACATAAGCAATTACAGCAATTAATACAACCAGCAGAATGCGTATCAAGCTTAACTCCTAATCTTTAGGCTTGTAGCGTAGAGGACGCAGGCATAATACCTTAGAATATACCTTACTCGAAAACACCGTCATTGAATAAGTGTGAACTATGTCAAAGGTAAAAATTCCTACCATAGGTTTTAGTGCGGCCAGTGGAGTTGGTAAAACAACATTACTAAGCACTTTGTTGCCACTATTGACTCAACAAGGCTTACGTGTAGGCTTAATTAAACACAGTCATCACGATTTTGAGATTGATAAGCCGGGCAAAGATAGTTATCGCTTGCGTAAGGCGGGGGCGTCGCCGGTGTTATTAATTTCGCAATACCGTAGCGCGTTTATTACCGAACGGCCTTTTAATGCCGAGCCTACGCTAGCCGAAGCACTCAAACCTTTTGAACAGCAGCAAGACCTGGATTTGATTTTAATCGAAGGGTTTCATCAAGCTGAGCTGCCCAAAATCGAATTACATCGTGCAGTGTTAGCGCAACCGTTACGCTATCTTGATGACGCGTCGATTATTGCCGTCGCTTCTGATACGGTGTTAACGCTGCCCGAGTCGTTAACACTGCTAGATTTAAATCAACCAAATAGTATTGCCCACTTTATTTGCCAACGTTTTATCAGGACTTAACTCATGGATGCTTGCAGTAGTGAAAAACAGCCGTTATTGACGATGGCAGAAGCTTATACACGCATACAAGATTCGTTAACGGCCTTGGTTGAAACAGAAACGTTACCTGTTGCGTCTGCGTTAGGGCGTGTGTTATCGGCTGATATAATAGCCCCGCTCGCGTTACCGCATTACCGTAATGCCGCTATGGATGGTTATGCGTTTAACAGTCAGGACAAACCTGAGCAGCAGGTAGCGCGTTTACGTTTAGTCGGGACATCATGGGCGGGTAAGCCCTTTTTAGGCCATGTGCCACGCGGTGCGTGTGTTCGTATCTTTACTGGGGCCGTGGTGCCGGAAGGTTTGGATTCGGTAGTGATGCAAGAGCATGTGAATATCCTAGATGAAGACATTGAACTGCCCGCGCAGACTCGTTGCTATCAAAACATTCGCGCAGCCGGTGAAGATGTTGCAGAGCATGACACGCTATGTACACGCCATACCAAATTAACCGCGACGCATATTAGTTTATTGACGGCATCAGGTATTAGCGCTGTTAATGTGCTGCGCCAGGTCAATGTTGTGTATTTTTCTAGCGGTGATGAGTTAGTTGAGCTAGGCCAAACGCTGCAATTAGGGCAAATCTACAACAGCAATCGTTATTTATTACAAGCATTACTGAGCGATGCATGTGTTAATGCACAATACGGCGGCGTGTTGCCAGATGATAAGGCGTTAATCACTGAGCGTCTTAGCCTAGCTGCCAACGACATAGATGTAATTATCACTACAGGCGGTGCTTCAGTGGGGGCGGCTGATTATATGACTGCGGTATTGGCAGAGATTGGCACGATAGGCTTTTGGAAAATAGCCGTGAAGCCCGGTAAGCCGTTCGCGTTTGGACGTATTGGTCGCAGTTATTTTTTCGGTTTACCCGGTAATCCCGGTGCTGTTTATGTGGGTTTTCAGCAGTTGATAGCACCCGCGTTAGTTGCGCTGAGTGGTGCGGTTGTTCAGCCGCCGCTATGGCTAGAGGCGATTAGCTTAACAGCATTAAAAAAATCGCCAGGGCGGGAAGAATATCAATTTGGTCAGTTAAGCCAGGACGATAAGGGTAGATTTACTGTCATACCGGCTGGCCCACAAGGTTCGCATTTATTAATGACGATGAGCAAAGCCAATTGTTTGATTAGGCTGCCGATAGAATGCGCGGGTGTGGCAGAAGGGGACGTAGTAAATGTGAAAATGATTAACCACCTTTAATTAGGCGATGGTTAGGTGGCCTGTAAATGATAAGAATACCTATGATGTTTTAATTATAATGCCCAATGTTGGCGCTTACTTCTAATATCTTCTTTTTTTACCTTACTTTAAGGACTATTCATGAGCAAAAAAATTAGCAAAGCAGTTTTTCCGGTCGCAGGCTTAGGTACGCGGTTTTTGCCCGCCACGAAGGCTATCCCAAAAGAAATGCTGCCTATCGTTGATAAGCCATTAATGCAATATGCTGTAGAAGAAGCGGTTGCTGCCGGTATCGACACAATGGTGTTTATCACCGGGCGCACTAAAAACTCGATTACCGAGCATTTCGATAAAGCCTATGAAATGGAAAAAGAGTTAGAGGCCAGAAACAAGCTGGAAACACTTAAGATTATCCGCGATATTATGCCTGCGCATGTCTCGTATGTCTGTATTCGTCAGCCAGAAGCATTAGGCTTAGGTCATGCCGTGTATTGCGCGCGTCCTGTTATTGGCGACGAACCGTTTGCCGTGATTTTACCCGATGATTTAATCGAAGATGGCAGTCGGGGTTGTATTAAGCAAATGGTTGAATTGTATGAACAAACTCAATCGTCTGTGTTAGGTGTTGAACGGGTGAATCCACAAGATACTGGCAGTTACGGCATTGTTAAAACCGGCGAATATACCGGCAAATACGCGCCAATTGATTTAATCGTGGAAAAACCTAAACCTGAGGTCGCGCCATCAAATTTAGCGGTGGTGGGTCGTTATATTTTAACGCCTGCTATTTTCGATAAAATTAAAAACACCGGACGCGGCGCCGGTGGTGAAATTCAATTAACCGACGCCATAGCCGACTTAATGAAAGATGAGCAAGTTTTAGCGTTTGAATTTGAAGGTAAACGTTACGATTGCGGCTCAAAACTAGGCTTTTTTAATCGCCACAGTGGAATATGGTTTATTGCATAAAGAACTCAAAGACGATTTTGCGGCTTATTTAAAAAGCTATGTTAATACGTTGAAGTAGTACTGTCGGGCGGATTTGCCGATAGGCAGTCCGCCATTTCCGGATATAGCTGGCAGTTAGCTAGCGCAAGGTCATCGTATTAATTTGCCACCTTTGATTCAGTAATACTCTCGCTCTCAACAATGAAGGTACACGATAACGAGCGATAAAAACCTTTAGCCCATATCTGTTTACACTTCGAGCCACGAGCTATTTTTCCGAAAAATTCTGATTGTTCCGGTGAGATAACCACATCATTTTTAAACCAAACCATTTGTTTAAAGCTAGGATTAAGGTATTCGGGAGGATAAATACCAGCAAATAACCAGCCAGTAAATGCCGTGAGTATTGGTAAAACAATGGCTTTTAATTTCATTGCTTGCCTATCGCCGATATCATTTTACAATCATGCGCCATACGGGTTAGGTTGTCACCTAATCTTATACCTAAGGCAATATTAGCTTTCGGTAACTTTTATAAGAAAATCCAAAATAAGAGCCATTGCCAATGAGTTCAAGCCTATCTCCTGGCTGAATTTTTTTCCAGTCACTCTCATCAACACCACACATTTTTGTTATTCGTGAAACTGCGGTATTCACTTAAATATAAACCACCAGAACACCATTTAGAGTAATAAGCTGAAGGTTTCTTCATAACCGTCACGACTATTTTTTCCGGCTTGCCAACTATAAAATTAAACATTACAGGCAAACCTTTGTAAAAACTAGAAACGACCATAAAGGGAACAAAAATAATCATAGCAATTATACCTGTTAGAGGTGACTTGCCTTGAGCCTTCATCCTCTCTCTGTACCTAGAACCATTTGATAATATCAATTTACCGATTAGCAAAATAATTAGAATGGAAAAAATAATACCTGCCCATACAAAATATCTAACCACCTGTTCTGAAATTAGAAAATTAGAAGAAATTCCAAGAATTATCAGACCAACAATCAAAAGTGTAATTATATTTCCTATTGTTTTCATTTTCTTCAAGCCTTATGAAGATGTGTTCATGAGAGGTAAGGTAAACGTTGAAAATTACTAAACAAGCTGAGCAGCCCACTGAAAGTCATGTTACATACAGCTACCGATTAATTAACATGTATAGCTTCATGAAAACAGGCCAAAGCGAGACAACAATCAACATAACAGTGTTAAACCAGTCTGATTCAAAGTTACGCTTAAATCCGCCCATTTTTAGATAAAAAAGTAGCATTGGAATGGGCATGAAACTACAAAACCAGGTAAAAAACTCTGACAGTGGGTTGATAGCGGGGAACGCTTTTAATACACCGAATAGTATTAGATAAAAAAGACTTGCCGATAAAACAATTTTTTCCTTCACGGCGTCTGAGAAAAAATTTCTATGAAATAAGTCATGAGGCATCTTATGCAATAGTTTGGGGAAATCAATTATTCAGTGGTTATAGCAGGTTAGGCGTAAACGATAGCGCATTGCTGTATGAATTAAAAACTGTATTATAATACTAGCTAGCTAATTTTATCAGTCTACGATGCCTTCTTCAACTCCCCATACCCATTAGCCTTTTTAACCACTTGCAATTGCGCTTTAATCCGCTTTTGCACGGCTTCAACATGCGAAATAATGCCTATGCTTTTGCCTTGTTGACGTAGTTTGTCTAGGGTTGAAATGACGGTGTATAAGGTTTCACTGTCTAAATTACCAAAGCCTTCGTCTAGGAATAATGTGTCTATGGATTTACCGTTACTAGCGAGTTCTGATAGGCCTAAAGCCAGCGCTAAACTGACGATGAAGCTTTCACCACCGGATAAGCTTTTAGGTGGGCGTCGGCTATTGTTTTGATAGGTGTCTTCTATGTCTAAGGCTAAGCCGTGTTCGCTAGGGGCTTGGCGTAAATAATAACGTCGGCTGATTTTTTCCAAAATCGCATTGGTTTTATCCAATAATTGCGCGATGAATTGCGCTTGTACGTGACGTCTAAGCGCATGTCCTGATTCGGGTTTTAATAACTCGGCTTGGTCTAAGATAGGCGAGGCGAGTTGCTGTTGTTGTTGATACATTCTCAGCGCCGTCTCATAGTGTTGCCGTAAGCGATGTTGTTCTTTTAACAGCTTCTCGATACGTTGCACTTCTAATAAAGCGATTTCTGTTTGTTCGCGCTTGCTGTGTAAGGTTTCTTGTAACGTTTCTTGTGCCGGACCTGCGGCTAATAAGGTTTGTAACGCGTCTAGGTTTTGTTGGCTTTGGCTTAGTACGTTATTAGCATTGCTTAGCTCGGACAAACGTTGTTGTAAACGATTTTGCACTGTTGGGATTTTGTCTAATTGGGCCAAGCGTTGTTTGAGTTCATCGCGTTGTTTTAGCTCAGATTGGCTTAAGGCTTGGTCTAATTGCGCGTTTAACGTGGCTAACTGAGCCGTTTGTTGCGCTAGCTGGGTTTGCTGCTCTTCTAAGACTTGTTGTTTATCAATAAGCTGCAATTGGAAAGCAATTTGCTCTTCAATATGCATAGTATCGACATGCTCGTCCATGCGTTGATTGGCGCGGTCGATTTCTGCTTTGCACTGTTGTTGTTTGGCGTCTAATACGGCTAATTCGTCAAGTAGATAACGGCGTTTGTCGAGATAGCTTTGGTACGTTTGGCGTCTATTATTAAGTCTATCAAAAAACGCGGCCTCTTTGCCTTTGTTAGGAATTTTCTCGCCGAGTTGCTCTAATTGCTCATTCACTTTAAGCGCTAACTCATGCTCTGCTTCGGTTAGCGTTTGTACGGTTTTAGTCAGTGCTTGTTGTTGCTCGGAATAATTTTGATAGTCGTTCGCGTAGCGTTCGGCGGTGGTTTGCAGAAATTGTTTAAGTTCTGCATTTTTTTCCAAACGGGTTTTAAGCTTAGCTATCGCGGTTTGTTGTGCTTGATAACGGCTTAATAAGCCATTCACGGTGTTGAGTTCAAACGTTTCATCGTTAAGATGTTGTTGCATTAACTTTAAATTGTCGATGGTTAAATCTGCTTCGACGACATTTAACCGATTGCATAAACCTAGCCAACGCGATCTTAATTGGTTAAGTTCATTTTGCTTTGCGGAGTTGTTTTCATTGGTTTTCTGCGTGATGCGTAGCTCTTGTTGCAAACGCGCGGCGCGGTTAGCCAGCGTTTTTAACTTCACTTGCTGGTCGATTAAGGCTTGCTTAGAGTTGGTGAGCTGCGGCGGCTGGGTTAAATAAGGATGTTGCAATGAACCGCATAAAGGGCAGGGTTTGCCAGAATGTAAATGCTGACGGTCAGGTGCCATTTTTTTCATTAAGCCTTCGCGGATGATGGCTTGTTCTAGCGCGCGTTTAATATTTTCTTCGCGGGCAGTTTCGGTTTTAGTAGCTTCTATATCGGCGGTAATCTCGTCAACAGTGCGAACAGCTAGATTATTTTTTTTGAATAATGAAAATAATCCACCGCCTTGATCGGCCAGTTTTGTATAGGTGGTCGCTAGATTAAGCAGCTCTTGAAAACGCTGTACTCGTTCTTGTTGCTCGCTTTTGAGTTCAGTTAGCGCCGATAACTCATAACCATCTAAACAGTTAAGCAAGTCTGTTTCAGCTTGGCTAAGCTGTTCGGTTAACTGAGACTGCTGCGCGTCGGTTTTATTTTGTTCGGTTTGATTGCTTTTAAGCCCGGTTTCGGCTTGTTTAACGAAGCGTTCGACGGATTTTAACTTTGCGCTGGCCTCAATCAGTTCGGTTCTTAACGCTTGTAGCTCTGTGGTCGCTGGAAAATGGCTGAGTAGCGTTTCATCGGCGGTATGTGTGCTTAGCCATGCGTCAAGCTCGCTTAGCACGACGTTTTTCTCTTCTTGTTGAATCGTCAGCGCTTGTAATAATTGAGCTTCGGATTGGCGAATCGCGCCGAATTGACTAATACGCTGCATTAAATCCGCGATAATACGTTGTTGCTCGGCATAGCTTTTATCGGTTAACACTAAATCGGACGGTGGATGGGTACCGATTTGCAACGTGAGCTGTTTAATCTCGGCTTGTAAGGTATTGACTTGGTTACGGCTTTGTTGGACGACGCGTTCTTGCTGCTCTATTTCTGTTAAGCTCGCTTTAAATGCTAACGCGCTTTCGGCGCGTTGTAATTCGGCTAATTCGGTTTTAAGCGTGTCGGTATCGGTGGTTAAGCGCTGCAGGTGTTGTTGCTGTTGCTGTAATTGCCGATTTAAGGTTTTAACCTGATCAAATTGCCCGAGTTGCTCAATGAGTTGTTTTTGCTCTAGGTTTAGCTCTTGATATTGCGCCTGGAAGTCGCTTAAATCCTGCTCAAACGCTTCAATTTTTATTCGCCTCTAAGGGTGGAATCATTAAGTCTAATTCTTGCCTAGCTTTATCAACTAATTCATTGGCCTGAGCGACTTTTTGGCTAAGCTCGCGTTGATACTCGGCATACTTATCGCGGCCCATAATCGTTTCTAAAATATCCAGGCGTTCACTGTCTAAGGCATTTAAAAATGCAGCAAAATCGCCTTGCGCGAGCAAAATCGAACGCGTAAAAGCGCGGAAATTCATGCCGCTTAATTCGGTTAGTTGGTCGCAGACTTGTTCAGGTGTATTAGCTAGCTCGGCACCATCGGATAAACGCATTAAGCGCATCTCAGGCGCTTGCACGTCGCCATCGGCTCGGTTATGCGCGCGTTTAACCTGCCAGCTCGATAAATATTTTTCCGCACCTAAGGCAAACACCACTTCGGCTAAGCTTTCCGACGTGTTTTTAGTCATGACATGGCTGCCTGGCTGATGAAACTTAAACGTCTCACCGTATAAGCCTAGCGTCATCGCATCTAAAATACTGGTTTTACCTGAGCCGTTCGGCCCGGTAATCGCAAACACCCCTCGGCTGGCAAACGCCGCATTCTCAAAATCGATTTTATGGTCGCCTTGTAGCGAAATTAATGTTTCTAAACCGTAAAGAAAGTATTTTCATAAGCTTATGGTTAACCGAATGCGTGCTGCGAATTTTTTAACTTAATTGAATGGATTCACATCCCATAAGTTCTGGCCGCTTTCCGCGTTATGACAAGGTCAGGTGCAAGAACTTATGGGATGTGAAAACGCTAAATGATACACGATTGTGCGGTGGTCGTGTGCGTCGCTGTATTGATTTAGTGCGTATAATAACAACAGCTACCCGCTTATGACGGGACAGTCAAAGTGAGAACAATGTCATCTCGGCTCGGCAACTGCTCCTGCGTTGCTCTAATACATGCCATCCTTGGCATTAATGGATTGCCGAGATCCAGGAGACAGGGATGTGCTTGAAGCTTTGCCATCCATGGCTCCTGGATTCCGGCAATCCCTGCCGGAATGACGGTTTAGCTCTACGGGCTAAAAATTAAAAGTGTCCCACCTAAAGTGGATAGCCATAACAACCAACATCTAATAAGTAAACGATAGGAGTAACTATGGCCGTTGGTCAAAATGATTTTCCCGCTATGCCTGCGATTATGGGCATTAGCTTAGGCACAGCGAATGCGGGGATTAAACAAACCGTGCGCGATGATATTTTAGTCATCGCTATGGCAGAAGCGGCAGCCTGCGCGGCGGTCTTTACGCAAAATGCCTTTTGCGCGGCGCCGGTGCTTGTTGCTAAACAGCATTTAGCGCATAAACCACGTTGGTTATTGATTAATTCGGGTAATGCTAATGCCGGTACTGGTGAGATAGGCTTAGCAGATGCGTTAACCACTTGCGCAGATGTGGCCGAGCTAGTCAGTGCTGACCCACAACAGGTTTTGCCATTCTCTACAGGCGTTATCGGGCAGAGCTTGCCAGTTGCGAAAATCAAAGCAGCATTGCCTGCCGCGTTTAGCGCATTAACGTCTTCAGGTTGGGCGAATGCTGCTAAAGCGATTATGACCACGGATACGTTTGCTAAAGGCGCCACTAAAACGGTGTTAATTAATAACCAACCGGTGACGATTAACGGTATTGCCAAAGGCGCGGGCATGATTCAGCCGAATATGGCAACAATGTTGGCCTTTATCGCGACCGATGCTGTGATAGCTCAACCGTTATTACAAGCGTGTTTAACCGAAGCGGCGCAACAGTCGTTTAATTTAATTACTGTCGATGGCGATACCTCTACGAATGATGCTTGCGTCTTAATGGCGAGCGGGGCTAGCTTAGCCGGAGAAATTATTGACGGTACAGAGGCTTATCAGGTGTTTGCTGATGCGGTAACAGACGTTGCTAAACAACTGGCTGAGCTTATCATCCGTGACGGTGAAGGTGCGACTAAGCTGATTCGTATTGTGGTGGCTGAGGCGCGTGATAACGCCGAAGCAGCAAACGTGGGTAAAACCATTGCTCATTCGCCTTTAGTTAAAACGGCTTTCTTTGCTAGCGATCCTAATTGGGGACGTATCTTAGCGGCCGTCGGTAGAGCAGGCGTAGACAATATGGTGTTAACCGATGTGCAAATTTTCCTAGATGATGTCTGTATTGTGCAAAACGGTGGTGTTGCTGCTGATTACACCGAGGCAGCCGGACAACGCGTGATGAATCAAAGTGAAATTACCATTACCGTTAAATTAGGCCGAGGTAGTGCTATGCAGCAAGTGCTAACCTGCGATTTTTCTTATGATTATGTGAAGATTAATGCGGAGTATAGAACTTAGGAATTTGTTTTAGTAAAACTTATTGCACTAGTTAATGCTGTTCAATAGGCGATAATTACTGATAGACTATGCGGCCTTATTTTTGATTTAAGAATGCGCGCGAAATATTCGGTAGCCGTGGTTGCAACGAACGCTTGCAAATAATAGCTACCGATTTTATTGCGTACAAATGCTATGTTTCAATCCACGCTAGACCGCATCCGCCAGCGACATCCGCCGACGGACAGAAAGCTGCTCCTGCGTTTTCTGCATTCACCACGTCCATGTGGCTTATAGCGGTCGGTGGATTGCCCCGCCTTAAACGACTGGGTTACCTTAAAGGATGGCGAGTCTAAGGCATCGTTGTCAACTTTTACCCTATCCCTCTAAAGGGGAGGTTTCAAACCAGCAAGGAAAGTTGGTGAGTAGCTCAAGGAAATTAAAATGACAAACGTTATCGCCCATGTCCGCAGCAACAATGAAATCCAAACCCTGGCAACCCATCTGCTAGAAGTCGGCGAACTCAGCAAACAATTCGCAACTAAAATCCATGCGCCTGAAGCGGGTGAATTGATTGGTTTGCTGCACGACTTCGGCAAATACAGCCAAGCTTTTCAAATTTATTTGCAATCCGCAACAGGATTATTAGACCCTGATGGTGATGATGGTGACTACGTCGATGCCAAAGCACAAAAAGGCAAAATAGACCATTCCACGGCGGGGGCGCAGTGGGTTTGGCAAAACATGAAATGCTTAGGAAAAAATGGCGAAGGGAAATTGGCAGGTCAACTGCTTGCCTTGTGTATTGCCTCGCATCACGGCAAAGGCTTGATTGATTGCTTAAAACCAGACGGCAGCAATGAATTTGAGCGGCGCATGACCAAAGAGGATGAAAAAACCTATTTGCAGGAATGCCAGAAAAATGCCGACAATGACGATGCTGAGATTTTGGAAAAAGCGCGGCAACTGATTAACCCCGCCATCTCTGCCTTGTGGAAACAATATGCCATTATAAAAAACACGAAACACAGCGAAACGATTAAGCAGTTTTATTTTGGCTTTTTAACCCGTTTTTTATTCAGCTGTTTAATTGATGCTGACCGTATTAACAGTGCTGATTTTGAAACTCCAGAAAATCTAGCCCATCGTAATCAGCCGGTATTGTGGGATGATGCTATCAAGCGGCTGGAGTTTTTCATCATTGAACAGCAAAACGAAATCGAACGAAAACGCGGACAATTCTCTGAAAAAACGCTACGACTGAATGAAATACGGCGCGATATTTCTGACACTTGCCAACAAAGAGCCAAAGACGCTCAAGGCATTTACACGCTAACTGTACCCACAGGCGGTGGCAAAACCTACGCCAGTTTACGTTTTGCCTTGCATCATGCAAAACAGCATAACTTAGAACGCATCATCTACATCATCCCCTACACGTCCATCATCGAACAAAACGCCGAAGCCATACGCAAAGCCATTGAACACGAAAACGATGCCTTTCCTTGGGTATTGGAACATCACAGCAATTTAGAACCCGAACAACAAACCTGGCACAGTAAATTAGTCGCGGAAAATTGGGACGCGCCCATCGTCATGACCACGATGGTGCAGTTTTTGGAAACCTTGTTCAGCGGCGGCACACGCGGTGTGCGGCGCTTGCATCAATTGGCTAACAGTGTGCTTATTTTTGATGAAATTCAAACCTTACCGATTAACTGCACACATTTGTTTTGCAACGCCCTGAATTTTTTAACCACTTACAGTAAAACCACCGCCGTATTATGCACGGCAACGCAACCGCTGCTAGACAATCTCAAATCGCCTGAAAAAGGACAGCTGACGATTCCTGAAAAAAATGAACTGATTGGCGATGTTAACGAACTTTTTTAAAAAACTCAAGCGTGTGGACGTCATCAATCAAACCAAAGTGGGCGGCTGGTCGATGGAAGAGATTGCCGCATTTGCCTTAAAAGAATTTGCAGACAAAGGCAGTTGTTTAGTTATCGTCAATACTAAAGCCTGGGCAGAAACACTTTATCGGCAATGCGCGAATGAAGCGAATAAAGACAGCGTATTTCACCTTAGCACCCATCAATGCTCAGCTCACCGCACTGCCATTTTCAACACCATCAAAGCGCGGTTAAAAAATAAACAACCCGTGTTGTGTTTCAGTACCCAGTTAATTGAAGCGGGTGTTGATATAGATTTTGCCAGCGTGATTCGCTTTTTGGCAGGGCTAGATTCGATTGCCCAAGCGGCGGGGCGCTGTAACCGCAATGCGGCCTTAGATGAAGCCACGGTTTATGTTGTGAATCCCACTGAGGAACCCATTGACCAACTGATTGACATCAAAGTGGGGAAAGACAAAGCCGAGCGCGTTTTACGGGAACGCGCAGGACAAGATTTGCTAGCCCCCGATGCCATCGCCTTATATTTCAACTACTACTTTTATCAACGCGCGGATCAAATGGCTTATCCCGTGCCGGAGAAAATAGCAGAAAGACCCGACACCTTATTGAACCTGCTCAGTGAAAATAAATTGAATAATGGCATAAGCGCACCGTTGTATTTAAAGCAATCCTTCATGACCGCAGGCCAAGCCTTTAAAGCCATAGATGCACCGACTTATTCTGTCATCGTGCCTTATGAAGAAGGGCAAGCCTTGATTACCGAATTATGTGGGCTATCAAAAGAATTTGAAGCCAAGGCGTTTTATCGCTGTTTGAGAAAAGCGCAAAAATACAGCGTCAACGTATTTCCCAAATGTTTGGCAAAAATTAGTGGAACAAGATGCGCTTGCTGAAATTCAGGGTGAAGGCGTGTTTTACCTTACTAAAAGTCATTACAGTGAAGAGTTTGGTTTATCAGTCGATGTAGTTGAAAAACAAGAGTTTTATAGTTTGTAACCGTTTTTAGGAGGAAATTTGTGAACAACAGTATTAGTTTCAAATTACGGGGCCGATACGCTTTATTTACCGACCCCATCACCAAAGTCGGCGGTGAGAAATGTTCTTATCACCTACCGACTTACGAAGCCATCAAAGGTGTACTCAAATCCATTTATTGGAAGCCAACCCTTATCTGGTACGTTGATAAAGTGCGAATCATGAAACCGTTACGCACCCAAACCAAAGGCACAAAACCGTTAGTTTGGAACGCAGGCGGTAACAGCTTGGCGATTTACACCTTTTTACGCGATGTCGAATACCAAGTTGAAGCGCATTTTGAATGGAACATTCACCGCCCCGAATTACAGCAAGATTGGAATGAAAAAAAGCATACCAGCATGATGCAACGGGCTTTAGCAAAAGGTGGCAGACAAGATATTTTTTTAGGCACACGCGACTGTCAAGGCTACGTTGAACCATGCGATTTTGATTCAGGCGAAGGCGTTTATGATGAAACCCCTGATATACCGTTTGGCCTAATGTTTCACAGTTTCGCTTATCCAGACGAAACAGGTGGCAAAAACTTAGAAAGTCTATTTTGGCAAGCGACTTTAAAAAAAGGCATTTTAGAATTCCCCCGTCCTGAACACTGCACAATACGGCGTGACGTGCGCCCCATGTTGGTTAAACCATTTGGTATCAACACGAATGTAAAAGCTGTCGAAACCGAGGAGGCTGAATTATGAGTTGGATGGAAAAACTTTATCAGACTTATGAGCATGGCATTAGAAGCGAGGCATCTACTCCGTGGTATGTCTCGCATTTTGTTAAAACAGCGCATATCGAAGTTTCGCTTGATATCACTGGCAATTTAATTAACGGTCAAATTAAATTGTTATCTGGTGAAGAATCTCTCACTGTTATTCCTGCAACAGAAGGTTCAGCAGGTAGAGCAGGGGCGAAAATAGCACCACATCCGCTTTGTGATGAAATTGGTTATTGTGCTTCTGATTTCCCAGATATAGAACAAGCAAAAAGCGATGCTTATTTAACTCAGCTTAAAAATTGGTGTGATTCTGAATATAGTCATCCAAAAATTCTAGCGATTTATGCTTATCTAAAGAAGCAATGTTTATGGCATGACTTAACGCAAATCATCGAGTTTCCAATAACATTTACCAATAAAAGAGGGCTAAAATCGAAAATTAACGCAGAAAAGGCTTTCATTAGATGGCGAGTTGAGCAATATGGAAACCCTTGCTCTGGTACATGGGATGATTTTGATTTAATCCAAAAATGGATAGCGTACGACAAATCTGTGAATACAAAAAAAAGGATTTTGTTTTATTACAGGACAGACACAACGCTTAATCGAGAACCATTCCAAGTTTATTAGACATTCCAGTGATGGTGCTAAATTGGTTTCATCAAACGATGAAAATGGTTATACCTATCGTGGAAAATTTTTAGATAAAACGCAAGCCTGTGGAATTAGTTTTGAGGTTTCACAAAAAGCTCATAACGCATTACGGTGGCTTATTGCACGGCAAGGTTATAAGAGTGGCGATAAAGACCCACAAGTTTATGTCTCGTGGGCAGTCTCAGGCAAAGACATTCCAGAACCGTTGGCAGACGTAAGAGAAGAAATTTATGAAGAAGCGGATTTAAGCGAACTGCCTGATGAAGAAAGCTCCAAAACCACTGAAACGACTTTGGACTACAGCACAGATTTAGGCGCGGCTTACGCAAACAATCTACGGAAAAATATGGCTGGCTATTTTAAGCTAGCCAAAATTGACGCAACTAAAAGCTATGAAGAGAGACTTGAACAATACATAAAAGACTACGAGGCAAAATTAGACCCGCATGAACAAATCATCATCATGGGCTTAGATTCAGCCACACCCGGCCGCATGGGGATTTTGTATTACCGCGAATTACTCAGCCATGAATTTCTTGAGCGCTTAAAAAACTGGCATAGCGAATTTGCATGGTATCAACGCCATACTCAAGAAATACCCAATGACACAGGTAAAAAACCAAAAACCAAAGTCATTTATCCCATCAGTTCCCCCATACCCAGAGACATCGCTAAAGCTGCTTACGGTGAAAATGTCACGGACAATCTAAAGAAAAAAGTCATTGAACGCTTAATGCCGTGCATTGTGGACGGCTACCCTTTTCCATTCGATTTAGTACAAAGTTGTGTGCGCAAAGCCACCAATCGTGTGGCTTACGCCAATGATGAACAATGGCTATGGGAAAAAAACTTAGGCATTACTTGCGCCCTATTTAAAGGCTATTGGGCACGTTATCCCACCCACGAAAAACGGAGATTCTATACTATGGCATTAGACAGAAATTACCATGCTCGCGATTATTTATACGGGCGTTTATTAGCCGTTGCCGAGCGCATTGAAGAAATCGCTTTAAGTGCTGCAGAAGAAAACCGCTCGACCAATGCAGCACGTCTAATGCAACGGTTTGCGGATCATCCGGCTAAAAACGTGGTTATTGATTTACAAAGCGTTAGATCCTTATATGCAGCGTCTGCAAGTGTCGCGCACGAGCTTTTTAAACAACCAGCGTGAAGAGCTGGAAACGATAATTTCAGCTTTTTCCATTGACGATTTTAATAACAACGCACCTTTGTCGGGCGAATTCTTACTGGGCTATTATTGCCAACGTCAATGGATGCGGGAAGAGTCCGCAAAAAAACGCGGCGAATTACAAAGCCAAACAAAACAAATCTGAAACTAAAGATGAAAACTCAATAACAGGAGATAAATAATGACTTCACTTAGCCACAAAATCGATTTTGCCATCATCTTTAGCGTCAAACATGCCAATCCTAACGGCGATCCGTTAAACGGCAATCGCCCGCGCACTGATTACGAAGGCTTTGGCGAAGTCACCGATGTGTGTTTAAAACGCAAAATCCGTGACCGCTTACAAGAACAAGGGCAATCCATTTTTGTACAATCCGATGAGAAAAAAACCGACGGCATGACCAGCCTACAAAATCGCGCTTATGCAGAACAACCGATAGGCTTGGGCAAAGAAGCGTTTAATGCCAAAAAAACCAACAAAGACGACACCGCAAAACTGGCTTGTCAGCAATGGTTTGATGTTCGCGCCTTCGGGCAAGTGTTCGCCTTCGGCAAAGAAGCTGATGCAGCCGGCGTCTCTATTGCGATTCGCGGCCCCGTCACCATTCAATCTGCATTCAGCCTTGAGCCGGTTAGCATCACCAGTACACAAATCACCAAAAGCGTCAGCGGCGAAGGCGACGGCAGCAAAAAAGGCTCAGACACGATGGGCATGAAACACCGCGTTGACAGTGCCGTTTATGTTACCTACGGCGCAATCACACCGCAATTAGCTGAAAAAACAGGTTTTAGCGATGACGATGCCGAACTGATTAAAGCCATCTTGCCCAAACTCTTTGAAGGCGATGCCTCCTCAGCCAGACCCGAAGGCTCAATGGCCGTTAAAAAAAGTGCTCTGGTGGCAACACGACTGCAAATCTGGACGGCACTCATCAGCAAAAGTACACGGCTCATTAGCCCAGTTAATAAACGAATGGTTGGAGAAAGCTAAAAATGGAGGCGAGACCATGTTAAAGCAAATAGAAAACTTAACTGACGAAAACAAAACAGTTTTGCAATTTGAAGATTTGAAAGTTGAAATAATGGATGGTTTTTAATTAAATTTTTTTGTTGGGTTATGCTTATTCAACTTTACCTATAACTAACCCAACTTACCTAAATTAAAGGCGTTACAACATGACAGAAGAAATCGAACTAAAACTGTTAAGCGAAATTGAAGCCTTAAAACAAGAAATTCAGCAAATAAAAAATGAAAGTTTCGATAAAAAGCCCATTTTTCAGTACAGCAAAATCAGGGACAGTGATTTAGAAAGTGTGCTGGATATTGACAGAAGTTTAGACAAATCGGCGTTTAAACAATGGTTTGCTTACACAACGCCTATTGATGAGACTACACAGGCGTTTTTTAACAATTTAATTGAGGAAAACGAACCGTTAATAGACAGTTACAGCGAAGAGGATTTAAAAGTAAATTTTTTAGTGCCTATATTAAATAAAGTGCATTTTAAATCGTTTGAAAATAACATCCGGGATTTTTATGAATTGCCGCTACGTTACGAAACGGCACGTTTTATTTTTACAGGGACAACGGACTTTGTCGTAGCGTCTGGTTTAATTAAAAGTAAAACACCGTATTTTTTTATTCAAGAATTTAAACGCCAAGAAGAATTCGGAAATCCTAGACCACAATTGGTGGCAGAACTCATTAGCGCGGTGGAATTAAATCAGTGGCGACACATTAAAGGGGCTTATATTATCGGTGCAATGTGGCATTTTGTGATATTAGAAAAATTAGCCGAGGATAAATACCGTTATTTTGTATCACAACATTTTGACAGTATGCGCTTGGACGATTTAATCGCTATCTATCAACGTTTATTATTTATCAAACAAGAAATTATCGCACTGCAAAAACAGGTTGCAGATTTATAAAATGTAATCGACAACGACCATGCAGCCACTAGAACCCATCTACCTCTCAAGCCTACAACACTATCTCTTCTGCTCACGCCAATTCGGGCTGATTGAGCTGGAAGCCATTTGGCAAGAAAATCAATTCACTGCCGAAGGTCAGGTGTTGCATCAGCGGGTTAACCAGCCCGACCAACAAAAACGCGGCGCTGTTCGCACAGTTTGGGCGTTACGGCTTGCCCACGAAGAGTTAGGTGTTGAAGGCATAGCCGATGTGGTCGAATACCATAAACAACCGGACGGCTCGGAAGTGCCATTCCCGATTGAATACAAACGCGGCAAGCCCAAAACCCACCGCGCCGACGAAGTGCAGCTATGTGCTCAAGCCTTGTGTTTGGAAGCTATGCATAAAATCACTGTTCCCGAAGGTGCGTTGTTTTACGGTGAAGTGCGCCGTCGCCATCCGGTTATTTTCGATACCGAATTGCGCGAACTCACGCTAACAACCATCTTAGCGTGCAGAGCCATCGTCGATAGCCAAACCACGCCCAAAGCCGTTTACCAAGCCAAAAAATGCCGGGGCTGTTCGTTGCTTGAACTGTGCCATCCGCAAAATTTCACCAAATCCGCCGCCCAATGGCTGGCAAAGCAACTCGCGGAGGATTGATGCGCCCGCTACGCAACGTGATTTACATCCAAACCCAAAATGCTTGGATACACAAAGATAACGACAATCTGGTTATGAAAGTCGGCGATGAAACCAAAGCGCGTGTTCCCATCCACAAACTGCAAGGCTTGGTCTGCTTCGGACAAGTTACTATTTCCCCGTATTTGATGGCGCATTGCGCGGAAAATGGCATCACCATCACTTATCTCAATATGTACGGCAAATTTCTCGCCCGTGTTGAAGGCCCCGTTAGCGGCAACGTCTTGCTACGCCGCACCCAACACCTGACTGGACACGATACCGCCAAAAGCGTTGCTATTGCTCGTTTAATGCTTACCGGCAAGCTCTATAACCAGCGTTATGTACTTAGGCGTTATCTGCGCGATTACGGCGACAAAACCGACAACGGCTTAAAAGATTTAGAAACCGCTGAAAAACGCCTAACACGTTGTTTGGAACAGCTTGCTGATTGCCATACGATTGACACGCTGATGGGGCGCGAAGGCGAAGCTGCGCAAGTCTATTTCGGTGTGTTTGAGCAACTTATCCGTCAACCTGACTTCAGCTTCGACGCCAGACGGCGCAGGCCGCCCACCGGTCCTGTTAATGCTTTATTGTCGTTTTGCTACACATTGTTAACTCACGATTGTCGCTCGGCATTAGAGACAACAGGGCTTGACCCGGCGAGTGGTTTCTTACATCAACTGCGTAGTGGTAGGCCTTCGCTAGCGTTGGATTTAGCTGAAGAATTCCGACCTATGATTGATAGATTTGTGTTATCGCTAATTAATAAAAAGCAGTTAACGGTAAAAGATTTTGAGTCATTGCCTAGCGGTGCGATGGCGTTAAAGGAGGCTGCGCGTAAGACGTTATTAACGGCTTGGCAAGACCGTAAACAAGATACGCTACTACACCGTTGGTTTGATGAAAATGTACCCGTTGGATTGTTACCGTGGTTGCAAGCGCAGATTTTAGCGAGATTTTTACGCGGTGACACCGATAGTTATGTGCCGTTTTTATGGAAATAATGCAGAGGTATTTATGTTGATTTTAGTGACCTATGATGTGAGTTTTAAATCGGAGACCGGGCCTAAGCGTTTACGCCGTATTGCTAAACAATGCCAAGTGTATGGTCAGCGAGTGCAATATTCTGTGTTTGAAATTGAAGTGGATATGGCGCAGTGGACAAGGTTGAAAGATGCATTAATCAAAATTATCGATGAAACTGAGGACAGCTTACGCTTTTATTATTTGGGCAATAATTGGGAGCGACGTGTTGAACATATCGGCGCTAAAAAACCATTAGATTTAAACGGCTTATTGCTGATGTAATTCGTGTTGCGAACCTTAAGCGAGCATCAATAATGCCTTATGTTCGCATTTTTAAAACCTATTGATTTTTAAATATTTTTATTCGTTTTGAAAGTAGATTAAAATGTTGCCAGCAATTGTTTTAAGGCATTCGCGTAATAAAAGGCATTTTCTTTTGTTATTCATTGGCTTGGGCAAATGCGGTCGCGCCTCACGCAGGCGCGTGGATTGAAACTTTATGCGTAAAATAAATGCATAAAAACAAAAGTCGCGCCTCACGCAGGCGCGTGGATTGAAACGTTTATTTTGATGAGATAACGCCTGGTATCTTGTCGCGCCTCACGCAGGCGCGTTGGATTGAAAACGTTTCCAATGTCTCTTCTATAGCCTCTGGTGTGTCGCGCCTCACGCAGGCGCGTGGATTGAAACTATCGGGTGAGCTAGAGGTAGAAAAAGCAGTAGTCGCGCCTCACGCAGGCGCGTGGATTGAAACGAACCAGCATCTAGGAATAGCATTAAGTGGAATGTCGCGCCTCACGCAGGCGCGTGGATTGAAACCAGTAGTTAAAAATATTTCCAAGCCAATAATTGGTCGCGCCTCACGCAGGCGCGTGGATTGAAACATAGCGAGTGGCACATAGACCACGCGTCAATTACGTCGCGCCTCACGCAGGCGCGTGGATTGAAACACCTTCGCCAAACCCAATACCTGCTTCGTTGACGTCGCGCCTCACGCAGGCGCGTGGATTGAAACGGCGCATATATCTATGCCTTTGTCGAGTTGTTTGGGTCGCGCCTCACGCAGGCGC
>NZ_LAJX01000083.1 GCF_000963695.1 Methylocucumis oryzae | reverse complement strand
GAAATTACTGCAAGACATAAGGCTAGCGATAAATAAAAGCATGGCACTTGGAAGTGAACAATTTAAAGCGGAAATAGAACATTTAAGCGGTCGACGGATGACTCCCAAAAAAGTGGGTAGACCTGTTGGTTGGCGTAAAGAAAGAACGAATAAATAACAATTTACTCTGTCCCCAATATGACACCGTCTTTTGAAACAATCGCTGCTTGTTGGCATCAGTTACGCTCAGCAGTTACTAACGCTCAGTTATGGTACGAGCTCGCTGAAGCTTATAAGCAACAGCAACTCGACTGGCAAGCCGCTTACAGCGCAAGGCAAGCGGTTCGTTGTGAGCCCTCGCGACAAACACAACTGAATGCGTTAAACCTAAATCATTGGCAAGATGCGACGGCTGGTGACGCGGTATTAGGGCGTGCTGTGTTACTGAATGCTGATAGCTTGATTACAAGATTTACCGAAGCGATTAACGCCTGCCCTGGCGACTGGCTAAGCCACTTGTATCTCACTCGTTTACATGAGCTTGCTGGTCAACAGTCGTTAGCTAGCTCACATTTAGCACACGCACTATCGTTAGAAGTTATTCCGGGCGAAACTCAACATTGGCTAGGCGTATGGCGTTTAAATGCCGGAGACGCGCAAGGCAGTGTAAACGCTTTATTCCACTTAGTTGACTTACGCCCGCTACGGCACGGCTCCATGATGTATTTAGGTGAAGCGTTGTTAAGAATAGGCAATAAAGCGGCTGCTGAGAAAGCTTTTACCCGTGCCTCGCTGTCCAATAACCCGGATTTTTTAAACACCCTAGCCGCCAAGGTCTATGCTAATAATTATTGGCAAGAAGCGCTGGCGGTATTGCAAAAAGCCATAGACTTAAGACCTAATCATGTCGCGACCTGGCTAGCGCTGGCTAAAATTCAAGCTGAAGTTTATGAGATAGGGGCTTGCCGTGAGAGTCTACGCCGCATTAAACACTTACAACCCGACCATCCTGAGTTAGCCTTGCTGGAGGCCGGACTACACGGTCGCATGGGCGATGCAGCAGCACATTTCGCCACCTTGCAAAACGCCTATCAAAATAACGGTGACCCGTTATCACGACTGGCCTCTAGTATTGCGATGACAGCGTTATATCAAGATAACTTAACGCCACAGCAAATTAGCGAGTTACATCATCGCTTATGCGCTCCGATTACCCAGGCTGTAAGCTCGAAAGCGCTTAGCAAAAGCCAGTTTAATAACCCGCGTTCACCTCATCGCCGTTTGCGTATAGGCTATGTCACCGGAGATTTACATAGACAACACCCTGTCAATTTATTTTTATTGCCAATTTTAATGCGGCACGACCCTCAGCGCGTTGCTGTTAGCCTTTATCACACAGGTCTGATGCAAGATGACTACACGCTTAAAGCTAAGCAATGTGCCGATTATTGGCTAGACGCCGCTCATTTAGATGACACCACGCTACAGCACAGCATTATTAATGACCAAATCGATATACTAATCGATTTAGCCGGTCACACCTCTAGCCATAGGTTAGGTGTTTTTGCTCTTAGAGCCGCGCCAGTGCAAGCGACGTTTCTGGGCTATCCGTATTCGACAGGTTTATCAACGATGGATTGGCTTATCGGTGACGCTATCGTTACGCCAGCAGATCATCAACAGCTATACTGCGAAGGATTGGCACAACTGCCTGGTAGTGTGTTTTGCTGGGCACCAGTAGATGACTATCCATTAACGCCAGCACGGCCTAAACACGCACCATTAGTCTTTGGTTCGTTTAATAACGCTATGAAATTAACACCCAAAACCCTGACGCTTTGGGCGCAGGTTTTACACGCCATACCTAATGCTCAGTTATTATTGAAAGCACCGTCATTAAAAGATAGCGACGTACAAAAACGTTTTAGCGCACTGTTTGCTGAGCAAGGCATAGCGCCTCAGCGTATTCAGTTTCGTGGCCCAAGCGAGTTATCGCAAATGATGCAAGAATACGGCGATATCGATTTCGCCTTAGACCCTACGCCGTATAACGGTGGTACTACAACGATGCAAGCGCTATGGATGGGCGTGCCGGTCGTTAGTTTACTAGGCAGTCATTTTGTCAGCCGCATGGGCGCTAGCTTTTTGCACAGCTTAAATCAATCCAATTGGCTTGCTGAGAATGACCGTGATTATGTCGACATAGCGGTAAAATTAGCCGAGCAACACCTATTTTGGCGTGAGCGACGGCAAGATTTACGCGCACAAATGCTCGCCTCGCCTTTATCCGCTATTGATGGCTATGTTGCAAAGTTAGAACACTTATATCAGCGTATGTGGTTAGACTATTGCGCTAATGAACAGCAGGGCGCAAAGCTATTACGGGCGGAGTAATCACACATACTTTAAACGGTTAAGTTTTCGGGTTTTCAGCTCACTGTAGGGTAGCTACGCGTACCTTTTCATTGAGTTTTATTACGATTTTTTAATGGTACGCACAGCGTACCCTACTCAAGAAAACCGAACATGAACGTTCAGAGTATAGACCGCAGGCGGTATTCACTTTTTTAAGGAACTCTAATGCCAATTGAACAATGGTTGTTAATCGCTGCACTCGTTATTTTGGCTGTTTTGCTATTAGTGGTATTACGACTAAACAGCCACACACATCTTTTACAAGCCAGATTTGACGCTGCACAAAGCAAAGACGATAAACTTGAACAGAGTATTCGACTCGAAATGTCCGCGAATCGACAAGAAATTAGCGAGACATTAAGGCAAAACCGTGAAGAATTAGCGGCGGCGATTGAGCGGCAAAACCAGCTATTACAAACCAGCACCGGGTTGTTTCGGCAAACATTAGAAGATAAATTGGCCGCTTTTCAACAAGAACACCGCAGTCAATCGGAAAACTTACGCAGCCTTGTTGATGAAAAACTCAATCTAGCACAACAAGATGCCCGTCAAGGTCGTACCGAGCAAGCCAATAGCTTACAACAGTTTGGCGAACAACTCGCAGGACAGTTACAGCAATTAACGCAACGCAATAGCGAAAGCTTAGAGACTTTACGCCAAGCCGTAGAAACTAAGTTAACCCACATTCAAACCGACAATAATCAAAAGTTGGAACAAATGCGGCAAACCGTTGATGAAAAGCTGCATAACACCTTAGAGCAACGACTGGGCGAATCCTTTAAACTGGTCAGCGACCGTTTGGAGCAAGTCCATAACGGTTTGGGGGAAATGCGTCATTTAGCCTCTGGCGTGGGCGACCTCAAAAAAGTGTTGTCCAATGTCAAAATACGCGGCACCTGGGGTGAAGTCCAGTTAGAAAACTTACTGGAACAAATCCTAAGCCCAGACCAATACGCCAAGAATGTCAGCACTCGTCCCAACAGTAATGAGCGCGTTGAGTTTGCCATTAAACTACCAGGACGCGACCATGACGATTCAATTGTCTGGTTGCCCATCGATGCCAAGTTTCCGTTGGAAGATTATCAAAAACTAGCCGAAGCCCAGGATATGGGCGATTTATTGGCGATGGATGAGGCTGGCAAGGCACTAGAAACGCGCATCAAAGCCGAAGCCAAAGCCATCCGCGACAAATACTTAGAGCCACCTTACACGACAGATTTTGGTTTACTGTTTTTACCGATTGAAGGCTTATATGCCGAAGTGATTCGTCGTCCTGGTCTTAGTGATATATTGCAACGCGATTACCGCGTGACATTAGTAAGCCCGACGACGCTTTCGGCCATTTTAAACAGCTTACAAATGGGCTTTAGGACTTTGGCAATTGAAAAACGCTCTAGTGAAGTCTGGATGGTGTTAGGCGCAGTCAAAACTGAGTTTGGTAAATTTGGTGATGTATTAGCAAAAACTAAGAAAAAGCTCGACGAAGCGCGCAATACCATAGACGCAGCGGAAGTTCGCACCCGTGCCATAGACCGGCAATTACGACAAGTAGAGGCTTTGCCTAAAGATGAGGCATCATTGCTATTGCCGGGATTAGATAGCGATGATTTTGAAACCTAAGTTAGTTGCGTATGATTAATAACCGGTTACATCAGAGCTTAAGATAAGCTTTGTTGGTATAGTTTAAGGAGATGATATGTCATTCGCTAAGTTAATCACTATTGCAGGTATAGCCTTGGTTTTTATTGGAATTGCGCTGCAATATGCGCCGTGGCTATTAAATTGGTTTGGTCGTTTACCCGGTGATATTCGCATTAAAAATGAGCATAGCTTTATTTTTATGCCAATTACTTCTATGCTGATTATCAGTGTCATTTTTTCCATCGTCATGGCATTGCTGAGACGATAAATGAACGCACCCTAATGGTATACAGACAGGAAAATAAAAATGAGTGAAGCAACGAAATTGCGCTGGGGTATTTTAGGCGCGGCTCGGATTAATGAGCGTATGTTACCGGCAATTGCTGAAGCGCCTAATGCTGAATTAATAGCCATTGCCAGTCGTCGGGAAGGCGCGGCGCTTGAAACGTTACAGCGTTACGCACCTAATCTTAACCATGTAAACACCGCGTTAACACCAGAACAAATCTTAAGTCATGAGGAAATCGATGCGGTTTATATTCCATTAGCGAATCATGAACATGCGGAATGGACGTTAAAAGCGATAGCCCATAAAAAACATGTGTTATGTGAAAAGCCTTTAGCATTAACCGCGACAGACATAAAAGCGATTACCCAGGCGGCACAAGCACAACAAGTCACTGTGATGGAAGGCTTTATGTATCGCTTTCATCCACAATATGCCAGAGTACAAGCATTGTTGGCGTCTGGCGTCATTGGCGAAGTGCGCTCGGTGCGTGCGAGTTATTCATTTATGATGCGCCCACAGCGTTTATACCGTTTGGCCGATTCTGTTACACGCGGCGGCGGCGCGACTTGGGATATTGGTTGCTATGCCGTACATTCTGCACGCGGCTGTTTTACTCAACCGGCCTTATCAGTCACTGCGTTATCCCACACGGTAGAGAGTGGTGCCGATGATGTCTCTTACGCGATTATTGATTTTGGCAACGGGTGTTTTGCTCAGATTGATTATAGTTTTGCTCGTGCTAGACGCTGTGAATATGAGATTATCGGCACGCAAGGTGGCATCACCTGTCATACGGTTTGGCAGCTACCTGGCGATGTCCCGGTTATCTCATGGTGGACAGAAGAGGGTCGGCAATGTGTAGAAAAACTGCCTTATAGCAACCATTTCCGTTTACAAATCGAGCAGTTCAGTGCAGCGGTATTAGCCAGGCAAGCGCCGTTATTAAGTTTGACGGATGCGTTAGATAATTGCCGAGTCTTAGAAGCCTTGCTTAAGGCCGCCGCAACGGGTAGTAGTGTACCCATTCAATATGACTAAAGAGAAAGCTTATGAGAAAAATACTATTAACACTATTGGCATTAGTCGCATCAAACACTCATGCTGAAGAAATTGGCTGTGTAACAACAGCATGGAAATTAGTAGGCGCTAATCATAAAGTGTGTGTGCAAGCTTATGATGACCCAAAAGTTGATGGCGTTGCTTGCCATATCAGCCAAGCGCGCACTGGTGGTTTGGCAGGTACATTTGGCTTGGCTGAAGACCCGTCTAATTTTTCTTTGGCGTGTAGACAAGTCGGCCCTATAAAAATTAAGGAAAAACTTCCAGATGAAGAAACTGCGTTCAGCGAAGACACCTCTATTTTCTTTAAAGAAACCCGAGTCTCTAGGTTATACGATAAAAAGCGCAATACCTTAGTGTATGTCGCTATTAGCCGTAAGCTGATTGAAGGCTCGCCTATGAATAGTATCTCTACGGTGCCTATTATGCCGTGGAATGGCCAATAAACCGGCTTATCGATATTTATTTGTACTTCTAATCACTCTGAATCAAAATAAAGCTTTTTGTCGCAGTCTAATAACGTTAGTATTGTTATAATACTCACGACTGATTAGTAAGAGCAGCGTCATCTCGGCTCGGCAACTGCCCCTCGCAACGCAGGAGCAGTTGCCGAGAACACAAGGATGTGCTTGAAACTTTGCCATCCATGGCACTGGATTCCGGGGCTACGCACTTAAGACGGGACAGGGCGTTTTAGGACGCAGGTGTCGGCAGCAGGGATGCTGCAGCCAAGCCTACAGGGATGTATTTACGGCGTCCTGCATTCTAAATGCCCTGTCCCGTCTTAAGCTGGTAATCTGGATTCCGGCAATCCATGCCAGAATGACGGTTTAACACGACTGACTATAGTTAAATCTGCCCCGCTTTAAGTGGGTAGCCGGTTTCCGACAGCACATTAAGTTTCTATGCCTAAAGTAATTGCTTGCCTGTTATTGTTCATTTTGATTGCACATTCGGCTGTTATTTCAGCCGAGTGTGACCCGTCTTTTGATGAACTTCTAAAGCTGCCATTTGAACAACTCTACGACACCGATGTAAACGTGGCATCTAAGGTATCGACTGACCCAGAAAAACAACCGGCTTCGGTGACGGTGGTAAGCCGAGAGCAATTACAGTTAAGCGGTGCGCGCACATTAAGCGAAGCCTTAATGGTATATGTGCCAGGGTATTTTTGTCGTCGAAGATCAAGATGATACGATTGCCGCGTTCCGTGGTTTAGCCGCCGACAATAATTCTAAGGTGATGATGTTGATTAACGGCCATAACCTAAATGCCGAATGGTTTATGGGCCCACCGGATGCCATCTTAAACAGCAATAATTTCGATTGGATTGAACGCATTGAAGTGATTCGAGGGCCTGGCTCGGTAACGTTAGGACAAGGCGCATTATTAGGCGTCGTTAACATCATTACCCGCAATGCCCAAAAACTGGTTAAAACCTGCCATCAAAGCCAAGCGAAATTAACCGTTGGTGGCGGTTTAAACAATGCCTGGAAAGGTGGAATGGAATATGCCTTTAATGATGAAACGCATGATGCCTATGTCCATGTACAACAAAGCGATTACGAAGGTCAGCTCTTAAGACGTGAAGGCTGGGCTGCCAACCGGGCTTTTTTAGGGGATTCCGGTGGTGTGGTTGCTGATGCAGAGCATCGCTTAAAACGCTCAGATAATTTAACGATAATCGGGCATGGGCGTTATAAGCAAATCAACCTCGATATTATGCATGTCGACCAAACTCGGGATTTATACAATTTTTACCACGATAGAGACCAACTAGAACAAGCCTTAACCTATGTAGGCTTGTCCCATCGCTTTGAATTTAATCCGCAGATTGAATTAGACAGTAAAGCCGACGCGACCATAGACGACTATACATTGCGTTCTGTCAACCATAACACCCTTGCCGGTGGCACACGCGAAACGCGTTATGGCTTGCAACTGGTGTTGCGCTTAAAAGAGTTATGGCAAGGTAATACCTTAGCGCTAGGCTCTGAGTTTCACAGTTATGACTTAGGTCAAACCAATGATAACGGCGATAATTATATTATTAATCGCTTATCCGCTGACACGATTGCTAATCTAAGCACGCTTAAATCGACTAATACCTTCGTATACCCAAGCAATATCAATGTCTATAGTTTTTTTATCGAAGATAATTATGACTTAAATGCTAAGCTGTCGGTATTCGGCGGCCTACGTTTCGATCAACATAAACATTGGGGTGATAATTTATCACCTAGAATTGGCTTGTTTTATAAGCCATGGACGTTAGGGCAATTTAGATTGTCCTATCAGCAAGGTTTTAGAGGCGCCGTGGGACTCAATTACAGCGGTGGCTTTAGACACGATGGCTTGCTTAGAGAAAGCAATTTTAATGCTCTGGATGCTGCACAAATTCCTGGTTATTCCAATTTATCAGCGATTAAACCGGAGAAGCTCGATACGTTAGAGCTAGCGTTCCAACAAGCACTTAATCCGCACTGGCGTTTTGATAATGTTTTATTTTATAACAGTGTGTCTAATATTATTGATGTCGGGGCGATAAGAGGCAGTACGTTAAATAGGGTTTTACCTGAACTCGGTAGCGACGTGCCAGGCAGTGCAAACAATTATTGGTATTTCAAAAACAACACCGGCTCAATCAATCAATTAGGTTTCGAGATGAGCTTAAATTATCAATTCAATCCTATTGATATTCGCGTCAGTCATGCTTATGTCGATGTCTTTGATGTCAGCCAACAAAATATAGGCAGTATGTATATTACCAATACCGGCGAATTACGCGCGACGCCCCATAATGTCACGCGGTTAAATATGGTTTGGCAAGCTTGGCAGCAAGCGCGCATAGGCATTAATTATTTATTTTATGATGATTGGTACGCGACTACGGGTAATCGAGCCGATGGTGGTCATTTATTAAATGCCAGCGTACTCTATACACCGGAAAAACATGTAGAATTTTTACTCAGCATTAAAAATATCTTAGCGGAGAATAATTTGTATCCTATGAATAACAACGTTAATGGTGACTTATCGCCGGGTACGCCTGCGCTAGAGTCTACGACTTTTTTGGCTGCAAACCACAGTAAGCCTTTTTTAAACCATGTCGCCTGCTTAAAATTCATGATTGCAATGGCTTGTTTTAGCATTGAACACATTTGGCAGTACTGGCGGCAAACGATACCAATCTGTTTACCGCGCCAGTTAGCCCGCTATGGACAACTCATTTTACTCAGCGCGATAAGCGTCTTTGCATCAACCTCCTCCGAAGCGATTAACGCCGATAAACCTAGCGAACAGCAATTAAAGGCTAGCTTTATTTATCACTTCCCTAAGTTTATTAAATGGCCTACCCCACCGACGACTGACAGTAAGTTTGTTATTTGCGTACTGGGTAATCACCCGTTGTCGGGAAATATCGAATTATTAAACGGCAAGCGTATTAACGAACAGGACATAGAAATCAAACTTATTAGTCAGCCGCTAGTTAATACCTGTCATGTGTTATTTATTGCAGAAAGCGAAGCCGGTACGGTGGCTGATATTTTGTCGCGTATTGCCGACGACCCCATACTCAGTATTAGTGATATACCTGATTTTACCCAAGCTGGCGGTATGATTGAGATGAAACTCATCGACGAGAAAATTCGTTTTGACATTAATCTAAATGCGGCAGAGAAAGCCGGCTTAAATATTAATAGTCAATTATTAAAACTTGCTACTCAAGTCATACAATGAAGCAAGACGCTAAGCATATTATCGCCAACGTCAGCGCTAAACCTTCTTTAGCCAACCAGCTATCGCTTATTTTAGTATTGACAACGTCTATTGCTATTGTTTTAACCACCAGCGTATTTACCTGTGGTGTAGGATTTAGAATTTATCACGATACCGAAAACCAATTGCAGAGCTTAGCGCATGTGATTAGCCAAAATACCCAGGCCGCGCTAGCGTTTAAAGATAGCGAAAGCGCTGCAACGACATTAATGGGATTGCAATCAGCACCTGAAATTAGCGCCGCATTTATTTACGATGCTGAAAACCACCTATTTGCTAGCTATTCTACCCCGCAAGTTAAAGATATAGATTTATCACAAGCAACGCTAAAATCCATATTAGGCTTAGTTTTGCCTATGCAGATAGAAATACAACGCCCTATTGCTAAAGGCGGCGAAATACTAGGGCTCGTTAGGATGTATGCGGATACTTATACGATTTGGCTTAAATGGGGCATCGCTTTATTGCTGGGGATATTAGTGGCCATGTTAAGCGTAACCATAGCGGTTTGGTTTGGTCTGCGTTTAAGCCGTTCTATTAGTTTACCGTTGATGGAATTAACTCAAGCGGCTGAAAAAAGTCACTAGACAACGTGATTATTCAATACGCACTATTGATAGCTCTTATCAAGAAATCGCAACGCTTATCGGTAATTTCAATTTTATGTTAGATGAAATTCGCTTGCGTGATAATAAATTATGCCGACAAAGAGAGCTATTAGAATCCGAGATTAAACAACGAACCATTGAGCTTAAATTAGCAAAAGAGCAAGCAGAATCCGCTAACCAAGCTAAAAGCGACTTTCTAGCCAATATGAGCCACGAAATACGCACGCCGATAAATTCTGTTATCGGCCTGGGTTATTTATTGGCACGCACAAAGTTAAGTGATAAACAACGCACGCATTTAGCGAACATTAAGTCAGCATCTGAACATTTACTCAGTATTGTCAATGATATTTTAGACTTATCTAAAATCGAAGCCGGTAAAATGGCCTTAGAACGCCACCCTTTTGAGTTGGATATTGTGTTAAGTCAAGTGGTTAATTTATTCGCGCTTAAGGCTGAAGAAAAACGAATTGAATTAATTATCGAATGTTTGCCCTCAGTCCCGCAGGCGTTGATGGGTGATGCATTGCGTTTAGGGCAAATACTTATCAATTTGACGTCTAATGCGCTTAAATTTACTGAGCGTGGTGAAGTCGTCATTTCGGTGTCTTTAGTCGCCGTCAGTAGCGATGAAGCGGTATTAAATTTTGCTATCAGCGATACCGGCATCGGTATTTCCGAGCGACAACTGAGTGTGTTATTTCAATCGTTTTCGCAAGCCGATACGTCAACTACTCGCCGCTATGGCGGGACTGGTTTAGGCTTAACGATTTGTAAGCGTTTAGTTGAGTTAATGTCAGGGGAAATTGGCGTACGCAGTAAACTTGGCATAGGCAGCGAATTTTATTTTAGTGCACGTTTTGGCTTACAGCATAAACATGAGCCAAAACGCATGATAGGCATCGATAAGCTATCGGGTAAAAACCTATTGTTCATCAACGACAATGCAAGAGCCAGCAAAGCCATTAGTGCGATGCTAGCCGCGTTGAATTTAAATGTTCATGGCTTAATGAGCAGCCCTGTCTTATTGGCTGAACTCAAAACAGTACTCAGCAAAACGCGTATTGATTTATTGCTTATCGATGCGCAGCTTACCGGCGCACAACCACTAGCAGATAATGGCTTTGAGCTGCTGCCTAAACTGACCCTGATTCCGGAATTAAAGCAAGTGCCGGTCATTATGATGTTACCTGCCTCAGCCGATGAAGAGATGCTGGCCACCGCTGAATCGCTTAATTTAACAGGCGTATTAATCAAACCACTCTTGGCGGCACAATTACATCATGCGGTGATAGAGGCATTAGGCCAGCAAGGAACGGCGAAATTACTGGCGTATAAAGCAGCACATCAGAAGCAAATTGCAGCATTAAAACGCGCCAGCAATAAAACTAGCGAATCTACTCAGCCAAAATTAAAAGGTAGTCTATTATTAGTCGAAGACAAATGTGATAAACCAACAATTAATGAAAGAATTGTTAGAAACTCTAGGCCTAACCGTTCAAGTCGTTGGTAATGGTCAGGAAGCAGTACGCTTAGTAACAACAGAAGCGTTTGACTTGGTATTAATGGATATACAAATGCCAGTCATGGATGGCTACGAGGCAACTAAGTTAATCCGCAAACGTTATAATGCCAAGGAATTGCCGATTATTGCCATGACAGCTAATGCAATGTTTAGAGATAAAGAACGCTGTTTAGCTGTCGGCATGAATAATCATGTGAGTAAGCCTATCGATTTAGACTTACTGCATACCTTGTTAAGCGAGCTATTGCCGTTAGCTGATGCAACGTCGGAATTATATCAACCTAAAACACCGTTGACGCCTGTTATGACAGATATGGCTTTATTACAAGACGAATTACCGCCTTATATACCCGGCATAGATTTGGTGGCAGGATTGGCGCGGTTACGGCAAAATGCGACACTGTATAAAAAATTATTATTAGAATTTACCCGTGAACATAGCCGAACTGTGGAGCATATTGGCAATGCATTGGCTGATGGTAAAATTGAGTTGGCACAGCGCATGATTCATGCTATCAAAGGCGTGTCAGGCAATTTGGGGATGGTTGACTTGTTTGATAGCGCTACCCGACTGGATACCGCGTTGAAACAAGGTGAAAATAAAGCGGAACTATTTCTCGAATTTGAAAACCAGTTTCACTTTATTATGAATGCACTGATGAATTTATCGTTAACGATTACTAACACTAAGTCAGTCGCTAACGAAGACTCTGAATTTGAGCTGGATAAATTATTACCCCTATTAAACACCCTCGCTAATCATTTAAAAGAAGGCAAACCCAGAGCCTCCGAGTTGTTAGTGAGTATTCGAGCGTGTTTAGGGACACGGCAGGAAGAGCAATTGCAACGATTAGAAATGGAAATCGAACATTTTGACTTTGAAGCAGCAACTCAAACATTGCTAGCAATCAAAAATGCATTAACCGAACTGAGTGATGAGCCAAGCCCATGAAAACGCGCTCTAAATTATTGATTGTAGACGATGAACCTATAAACTTGCGCATGTTAGATGGTATGTTGCAAGAACATTACGAAATTAGTGTCGCTTTAAATGGCGAGCAAGCGTTACAGCGCGCCATGAGTTATCCACACCCAGATTTAATCTTGCTCGACATTCAAATGAAAGGTATGGATGGTTATGAGATTTGTCGGCAGTTAATGTCTAATGAAATCACGCGCAATATCCCTGTCATTTTTATTACCTCATTAACCGATGAAGAAGATGAACGCAAAGGCTTAGAGCTAGGTGCGGTTGATTACATTACTAAACCTTATCGCCCTGCGATTATTCAAGTTCGACTGCGTAATCACCTAGAGCTAAAACTTAAACGTGATAGGCTGGATAGCTTAAGCAGTATAGATGCATTAACCGGCATCCCTAATCGACGCAGTTTAGAAGTCTTTTTAGAACGGGAATGGCAACGTGCCGCGCGTTATCAAGATAACTTGGCGATTATTTTTATTGATATCGATTATTTCAAAAAATACAACGACAATTATGGTCATGTTGCAGGCGACGAGTGTTTAAAGCTTGTTGCTAAAACCATGCATAACACCTTAAGCCGCGATACCGATTTATTAGCACGTTATGGTGGAGAAGAGTTTGTTTGTGTTTTGCCGAAAACCGATATTCACGGCGCTGAAAAAAGTAGCAGAAAGTTTGCGTTTAGCGGTGTGTCAACTAGGCATAACTCACGAATTCTCAGACTACCAGTGCGTGACGTTAAGTTTAGGGGTGCTTAGCATTAAACCCAACGCGCAAACAGGTTCTGCAACAGAAACGCTAGAAGCCGCTGATAAGCTGTTGTTTGAGGCTAAAAAGCAAGGGCGTAATCGTGTCATTTCTTCTTTTTGCGAGGTAGCCTAGGCCATGTCTAGTTTACAAGGAGAATTTGCTACGTTACTGACTGCCCCGGCCAAAATTTTAATCGTCGATGATGATTTAATTAATATCCGTATGTTAGACGGCATTTTACATGACCATTATGACATTATGGTGGCGGTTAATGGCGAACAAGCCCTCAAGCGCGCACTGTTAGTGCAGCCAGACTTAATTTTACTCGATATAGGTTTAGGCGACTTAAGCGGTTATGATGTTTTCAAGTACTTAGCCGCTAATGAGATTACCCGTGACATTCCGGTTATGTTTGTCACGGCCCATGCTAGCGAAGAGGAAGAGCAACAAGGTTTGGCCTTAGGCGCGGTCGATTATGTCACCAAACCTTACCGCCCCGCAATTGTGCAAGCACGCATCAAAAATCATATCGAGTTAAAACGTCAGCGCGATTTATTAACTTTGTTAACCGCTCAAGACAGCTTAACAGGGTTAGCCAATAAACATGGTTTTGATTTATTTCTGGAACAAGCCTGGCACACTGCGATTCGCTACCAAGAAGCGATTGCGGTGATTAGTGCCAGCATTGATGATTTTAAACAATACAACGACCAATACGGTCATATCGTTGGCAATAAAAGCATAAAAAAAAAAAGTAGCAGATGTGTTAGCTAAAAGCTTATTGCGCAAAACCGACTTATT
>NZ_LAJX01000082.1 GCF_000963695.1 Methylocucumis oryzae | reverse complement strand
CGGCAGCATCCCTGCTGCCAACACCTGAAGCACAGGGATGTGGTGAATGCAGAAAACGCAGGACTGCACGGATGCAGGAGGTAGAGCAATGCAGGAGCTATTGCCGAGGAGCAGTTTTCTGTCTCTCTAAACGCCCTATCCCTACTTAGTATTGTTCTATCTAAAGTACATAGCCTTATAAACAAACCATTTCGATGCAGTACACAAATAGTCTGGTTTTGAAATTGATGATAAGATGAATACATACCCACTTAAACGTTAAGGAGATTGCCTTGAATACCAAACGGCATCATGCTAAACGTGGCCAATTTAGTTCGGCGATGCAACAGCCGTTACGCCGGGTGTTAAATCTGGCCATTCTGACGATTATTTATCCAGCACAACTACTAGCCGCTCCAAACGGTGCTGATGTTATTAACGGTCAAGTGACTATCGACACGTCGGCACCGGGCGTTATGACGATTACCAATAGCCCGAATGCGATTATTCATTGGCAAGATTTTAATATCGCTAAAAACGAGATTTTGCAGTTTATTCAACAAAACGGTCAAAGTGCCGTACTCAATCGCGTAGTAGGCGGTAATCCTAGCGAGATTCTAGGGCAGCTCATTTCAAATGGTAAGGTCTTTTTACTGAACCCTAACGGTATTGTCTTTGGACCTGATGCTATCGTTGATACTCAAGGATTATTGGCATCTAGCTTAAATTTAAGCGATGATGATTTCTTACATGGTAATTATCATTTTATTGCTGAAGGTAAGCCTGGAAGTATTGTTAACCAAGGCATTATCCGAGTAGGCAAAGAGGGTAATGTCATGTTAATTGCGCCAACGATTAATAACTCTGGCACAATTAGTTCAGAAGGTGGGCAAATCACATTGGCTGCTGGACGCAAAATGCTGGTCACTAATTTAGATGACCCTGATATTAGTTTTGAAATTCAAGCGCCAAAAGATAGCGTATTGAATTTAGGTAAGATTTTAACTGAAGGCGGTGTCATTAGTGCTTTTGCCGGTACGATTACTCATAGCGGTGAAATGAACGCCGACAGCGTGAGCATTGATGCGCAAGGCAATATTGTATTATCAGCGAGCCAATCCGTTACTGTCAGTGAAGATAGTCAACTCAGTGTGAATAATAGTCAAGGTGACGCGGGTTCGATTAGCATAGAAAGTCAACAAGGTAGTGTCACTCTCGCAGGAGATATAAGCGCGAAAGCTAGCGGTGAAAGCGGTGACGGTGGTGTTATTAAGACTTCTGGGTATCAGGTAAACTCGACTAATGCAAAAAATCGATGCGTCTGCAGCTACGGGCAACAACGGTCAATGGCAAGTCAATGCGGAAAATATCAGCGTACAGACCAAAAATGCGGCATCAACCACGTCTAGTACGTCTGATAATAGTATTGTGACTACGGAAAGTGTCCGATATGCACTAGAGCATGGCACTGATGTGAAGATTACGGCCGACACCAAGAAAACTGATAGCGCTAATGGTAACTTACAAGTGGTGTCTGATTTAGCTAAGCGTAGTGGTGGCGATGCTCAGTTAACATTATCGGCCGATAATGACATTACCGTTGATTCTGCTATTCGAGCAAGCAGTGGCCGTTTGGCCGTAACCGTTAAAGCAGATAATGATGGTAACGGTACTGGTTCAACCGTGGTTAATAAAGCACTGGATTTAAACAGCGGTGAGCTTACGCTTAAAGGCACAGCGAAGCTGACTAAGGCTAGCGCGGTTAGAAGGGCTAATATTGTTATTGATAGCGCTGAGGTCGATGTTGCTAGTGCATTATCTGATATTGATTTAATAACCGTTAATAGCGGTAGTGCGTTAACGCTGTCGCGCGATTACGCGGGTTTTAAAGGTAGTATTGAAAACAGTGGCTTATTAACCGTTAATCGGTTATTGCAAATACACTCATTAACCTTGAATGACGGTACGTTAGCCGGTAACGGCAAGGTCAGAGTGACCCAGGCGTTTAATTTTGCTCAAGGTCATGTGACTGGAGAGGGTGAACTCATCACGGCTAATACCGCGACGACTACGTTAGCAACTAAAGGCGCGGCATATCTCGATAAACATTGGTTTAATTATGGTAAGGTCAATTGGACAGGGGCTAATGCACTAGCCAGCGAAACGGGTAATGGTCAATGGACTAACGGTGTCCGCAGTGTATTGAATTTAGGTGATGCAAGCGCAAGTCCAGAATTAGCGCTTAATCTGGAACGATTCAATAATGCCGGTGTGGTGAATGTATTAGGCGGGCATTTAAAGATTTCTGCATCAGGTAACGATGATGGACGCTACGAGGTCGCTGAGCAAGCATTTTTGAGTTTCTTAGGCGGTGAGCGAACTTTCCGCGCGCATAGCGTGATTAACAGCGACCAGGTATTGAGTTTTGCGAATGGTCAAACGCTTTTCCAACGCGGTGCTGAACTGAATATCGATGAATTAGAGCTTTCGTCATTTGGCTCATTGACACTAAGAACCGGTAACTTGTTATCGCTTAATACCTTAACGATAAATACAGGTTCGCTAAGTGGCAATGATTCAATCACTGTTGCCGATCAATTGAATTTCCATGCGGGTTCTCTTAATACCTATGGCTTGTTGACGACAGCGGCGAATACTAGAACAACATTAGCCGATGCAGGTAATGTTTCGTTAGGCTCGCGTTTGGAATAATTACGGCGAAATCAATTGGGATGGTAGCCATGTCATTATTGATGATGCAAAAACCGCAAGACTGACCAATAAAAGCTCAGGGGTTATTAATATTGGTACCGATGAGCTAACCACAGCGGATAATTTAGAGTTAAATACGCGTCAGTTTAATAATGAAGGTGTTGTCAACCTAGCGGGCGGCGCGTTAACTGTTGTGAGTTCGGGTACTGATACAGGAAGTTATCATGTCGCGGATAAAGGATTATTAGCATTTTGGTACGGTAATCGTATGTTTGGGAATGGTGCTGTGATTGACAGTCCTAATACGGTAACCTTTAAGTATGGTAAAAACTATTTCAATACCGGTGCGACACTCAATGCGGACAGCATTGTTATTGCCGATGAGGCTAAAGTAGTTTTCAAAACCGGTAATACCCAGACTTTTACCGATATGACGATTAGTCGTGGGATATTACATGGCTCTGATGATTTGACGATTAGCCGTACATTTAATTTACATGCCGGCACGTTATCGGGTATTGGTAAATTAACGACAACGGCTGCAACAACGACCACATTAGCGGATGAAGACACAGTATATTTAGATAAACACTGGGACAATCTAGGCATTGTTAATTGGAATGGTCAAGCCGCACTCAGAAATTCTTCAAACTATAGTCATTTTACTAACTTAGCCGGTGGTGTTTTTAATGTCGGCGATACCCGTGGTTTAACGGATTTAGCAATTAATCTTGGTCAGTTTAATAACCAAGGTACGGTGAATCTCGTCGGTGGAGTGTTAAAAATTTATAGCTTTGGTACCGATACTGGCAATTACTTAGTGTCGAATAAAGGCTTTTTACAATTTTGGAATGGCACGCGTAATTTCAATAGCGGCTCAGTCATTACTAGCGATAACTTAGTGACGTTTAATAGTGGTATTAATCGTTTTAATGAAGGGTCTAGTCTTGCGGTTGAAAATATCTTAATAGATAGCGCTACGGTTAACTTTAAGACGGGCGTGACGGTACATATCCCAGAGTTAACCTTAGTGAATGCCGCAAATTTAACCGGTACCGATGCGTTAAGCGTGACTAAATTGCTAGCCTTTTATTCCGGTGCGTTAGGCGGGGGGGGGTTATTGACCACGGGTAAAGATGCCAGTGTCTTGTTAAGCGAAGGTATCTCGTTACTAAACCGAGATTGGGATAATTACGGTACAGTGCAGTTTATCAATGCGAGTGATTCTAGCGACGCACAAAGGACCACAGCGTTAGATGCTGATTTGCCCATACGTTATTGGAATAACTATGGCACGATTAATTGGTTAACTAATCAGAGCGCTAGCAGTGATTTAGGGCAAAATGTGGTATTAACCAATAAAACCACGGGTATTTTTAATATTGGTTTAAGCGATGCTGAAAGTATTAGAGAGCTTAATTTAGGTGCTTTTAATAACCAAGGTACCGTGAATGTAGCCAGTGGTGTGTTAAGAATTTATAGCCCTGGCAAAGATACAGGTTCTTATGTGGTAGGGCGTGATGCAACGCTGCAATTTTACGATGCTAAGCGATTGTTTAAAGGGGCTACGATTGATAGTTTAAGCCCGATTAGTTTTGTCAATAGTGATATTACAGTTAGACACGATACCACGACTAATGCACCTTCTTGGATTATTGATGGCTCTAAGATTCGTCTGTTCGATAATTTAACACTCGCCGATGTGCAATTCTCTAGCGGGATAATTAACAATTTTGGCAATTTGCGCCTTACCGGTGCGCTGAATTGGTCAGGTGGTGCGTTAAGCGGTACTGGTAATTATCAATTTAATAATGGCTTTGCTTATACCGGTGGCAGCTTATCGGCTACAGGTTCGTTAGCGATTAAAGACGACAGCGGTTTATTAGTATTGCCTACCATGTCGAGCATAAAACGGCTAGCGGCCGAATCTGGCGGAGATATGCGCTTGAGTGGTGATATTAATGCGAGTGGTAAGGGTAATGCGATTGTCTTGACGGCTGCTGGACAGTTTGACAATTCGGCGGGGGCGGCATTAACTGCGAATAATGGCCGTTGGTTAATTTTCTCGACTAATCCAAGCGATAACCAATTAGGTGGTTTGAGCGCTAATTTCAAACATTACGGCTGTAGTGGCTTTATTTGTAATAATGGCTTTGATGTTAACGACCAGGATGGTAACGGTTTATTGTATAAAGTGACACCGGTATTAACCGTAACGCCTGATGCAGTTACCAGCCATTATCGAGATCCGGTGACGTTTACGGCGAATTATACCGGTTTTATTGATGGCGATGATGTTGTATCAGCTGGGATTTCTGGTACCCCCGCGTTTACTAGCGATGCTACGTCTACGGTCGAGCCGAATTATGCTGATGAAGGTCGTTGGGATGTCAGCTACAACTCAGGTTTGGCAAGTCGATTAGGTTACGAGTTTAAAGATAATACCTCAAGCACTCAAGAATGGACGGTATTACCGCCGCAAGTGAGACCGGTTCCTGTTGAGGTAATTCAGCAAGGTATTAAAGATCAGCAAAATCAAGTCTTAGTGATTACCAAACCCGACACATTACTCATGGACATTGCTGATTCACCCAAGACGGACGACGATAAAAATACCAAACCTCTTAAGCAATGTCGTTAACTTTAAATTATAGAGACTATGCGTATGCAATTGTCAGTTAATAAACTGTGCGGATTCGTGTTGTTGACGTTGATTCCGTGGACATGTGTTTTAGGCGACACCGCTGTTGTGGGTAAGATTAGTTTTGCCAAAGGCAGTGTGGCGGCTCAGCTTCCAGGACAAGCGCCCAGAATATTAGCCAAAGGAGCTGAAATCTTTCAAGGCGATAATATTCAAACCGCCGATCAAAGCTTTGTTATTGTCGAATTTAACGATGGTGCAAAAGTGACTGTTAGGCCGGATAGTAGTTTTAGTATAGATAACTATCAGGCAGATAAAGCCCAGCTTAGTTTGCATGAAGGGGGGTTAGGGCAAGTAGTGGTAATATCGCTAAGCAAAGCCCTGATAATTTTCAGATTAAAACCGATTTAGCGACAGTAAGCGCACAGCAGGCGGAATATTCGGTCAGAGTATGCCAACAAGACTGTGAGCAAGAGCAAGCAGGCACGGAGGCAGCGACTGTTAAAGCGGACCAAGCCGTTGCCGGTAGAGTTGTTGAAGTAAAAGGTCAAGTATTTGCCGTAAATCGTGGTGAAAAAGCCGCTACGCCTAGAACATTATCGGTAGGCGCACCGTTATACAGCCAAGATTTTTTGACCAGTAAGCAAGACAGTTATGTATTAATGGTCTTTAAAGATGGTGAGAAAATAACCTTGCAAGCGAACAGTGAAATGGATATTACCCAATACCATTTCCAGCAGGAAGGCAAACAAGATAGTGCTATTTATCGGCTTGCCACGGGTGGCATGAGGGCGCTAACCGGTAGTATCGGCAAAGTCAATAAGTCTGCTTATGCGGTACATACCCCTGTAGGTACGATTGGTGTGAGGGGTACAGGTTTTGACTTAAGCTGTGTTGGCGATTGTGTTAATGAAGTTGCAACACGCAGCCGGTCTGAGAGTGCCTCGCAAACATTGGCCGATGGCTTATACGCACATGTTTGGCAAGGCCAAATAGCGCTCACGAATGAAGCGGGTGAACATCTATTAACAATGCCGCAGAGCAATTATATTGCCAATATCAATGCTAATGCGCTGAATCTTGCGAATTTACCGGAGGTGTTAATGAATTTAGAGCGCTTAACGCCCAGGCCCGATACGACGATGATGAACGCCAACAAGTTATTTGGCGCTAAAAATCTTAAGGGCGCTCCGTCTGGGTTATATGTGACGGTGCATAAAGGTCATGTTCGCATCAATAATACGCAGGCTAAAGCCGGTGATACTAGCGCAATGGACTTAGGCAAAGATGAAGCAGGGCATCTCGACAAAACGCATGGTTTAATTCGACTCAAGCAACAGCCGGCATTTCAAGTAAACGATCCTTATCCATTACCTGAGCAGTTTGATACAGAAAAACATAACGGTAATTTTTCATTAAACGATAAACCTGGGCAAGGCGACGCTTGTGCGGTGCCGAATTAGTCAAGATGATGCTTATGAAAATAAAACGGCTTAACCCCATACCACCTTTTGCTTATCGCTTGTTAACTAGCGCTGTGTTAACGATAACGCTTTTTAGTACCTCAAGTTATATCGTGTTTGCCGCCCCTTCAGCAATCCATTTTACCGTGAATCGGTTTTTGGTAGAGGGCGAGACGCCGTTAACAGCATCAGCGTTAGAGGCTTATTTCCAGCCTTTGCAAAATAAGCAGTATACGTTAAAAGATTTACAAGCGGTCAGTAGACAATTAGAAACAACCCTACGTGAGCAAGGCTATCCTTTTTATCGTGTAGTACTACCTCCCCAAACACTTAGTGCTGGTACAGTCACGTTTCGGATTGTGTCGTTTGCGTTAGGCGATTTAACGGTTACCGGTAATCATTATTTTTCTAAAGAGAATATTTTACGCAGTCTGCCTGGATTACAGAAAAGTGCATCGCCTAATATGCAAGACCTATCGGCAGAACTTAAAGTCGCTAATAAACATCCCTCAAAACAAGTACAAGTGACGTTCAAACCCAGTGATGGCAAAGACCAAATTAATGCCTCGGTTAATGTGAACGAACAACGTCCGTATCAAGCGTCACTGGTTTTTAATACCGAAGGCACGCGTCAAACCGGTAATATCCGTATGATTGGCGCGTTGCAATATAGTAATTTATGGGATTTAGACCATGTATTAAGTGGTAGTTATGCAACATCGCCCGATCATGCGGATAGTATCTCGCAATATGGTGTTAATTACAGTGTGCCTATTTACCCGGCTAAGGCATGGTTAAATGCTTATTATGCGTTTTCTGATGCCAATAATGGTGTAGTCGGCGATTTCAATATTTCAGGCTCAGGTGAAATGTATGGTATTCATTACAACCAGTATTTGCCGAAAATAGGCCAATATCATCATTGGTTTGAGGTGGGTTTAGATAATCGTTTCTTTATCAATAACGTACAATTACTCAATATTCCTATTGGCTCTAATGTGCGTAGCGTACCGATTAGCTTGCAATACAAAGGCGAATATCCTTGGACAAATGCGCAATTAAATTATTACTTGCAATGGTTAGGTAATACTGAAATAGGCGACTACAACAGTGCTCAAGATTATCAAAATTCTAGGGGGGGGCGCGACAAGATTGGAGTATCTTGCGTTATGGCTCTACGTTATCGATTAATTGGCAGCGCTGGTTAATACAGACGACGTTTATAGGGCAGCACAGTGATGACAGGTTGATTGCCGGAGAACAGTTAGGTATAGGTGGCAGCTACGACGTAAGAGGTTATCAAGAGCGTGAAACGAGTGCTGATAGTGGGCAAATCGTGAAATTAGAAGTGACGACGCAAGTTGGCAGAATTTTAACTTATTTGCTTTTTATGATTATGGGCATGGCACCATTAATCAAGCTGCGCCGGGTGTTCGTAGTGATTGGAATTTAAGTAGTACCGGTGCAGGCGCTGCTTGGCAATGGCGAAATAATTTCCAAGCTAAAATTGCCGTTGCTAATGCGTTAAACAATGCCGTCACGACTCATTCTGGCGATGCACGTATTCACGCAAGTATTGTCTTGCATTATTAAGCCTAAGAACGCACGGCAGTGCGTTCTTATAAACCAGCCTTCATGCTTGTTTTTCGTTTAAATAAAGGTCTAAAACGGTTTTGGTGCGTAAGTTATTTTGTCGCATCCGTAAAACTAAATTCATAAATAACTCGCGTAGTACGAAATAGCCTTTTTCTGGATACTTCTCCATAAAGCTCAGCATACTACTACCATCAACTTTTGCGACTTCGCATTCGTCAACGGCGATAACTTCTGCGCTACGCGGCTCGCCGTCAAACATAGACAATTCACCAAAAAAATCACCTTTAGATAATCGCGCAAGTCCCGGTAATAATTCGTTATTAGCCCCAGAAACGTGGGTATTAACTTGTACATTACCATCGAGAATAAAGTAAACATCTTGGCTTACTTCATTTTCTTTTAAAATCACATCGTTTGGATGAAACTTAACGATACTGAAGGGTACAGATTCGATAAAATCCGAATCGTTTAGCAGATGCAATAAATTTTATCATAGCGATATTCTCATGAAAAATAATGATGGAAATAGTAGTATTCAGTTATTAAATATTCGTGAAAATTATAAACCAATAAATGGGTTACAGCTTGGTAAAATGACCATTAATCATTAACCGTTGTTAAGCCAAGTACATTATGACTACACACTTAAGATGGGACAGGGCGTTTTAGAGCACAGGTGTCGGCAGCAGGGGGGCTGCCGACAAGCCTACAGGGACGTATTTACGGCGTCCTGTGTTCTGAATGACCTGTCCTGTCTTAAGTTGGGGCTACCAACTTAAAACGGGACAATACCAAGCCGGGACAGGTTGTTTAGAGTGAAGGTGTCGGCAGCAGGGATGGCTGCCGCCAAGCTACAGGGATGTATTTACGGCGCCCTTCACTCTAAATG
>NZ_LAJX01000081.1 GCF_000963695.1 Methylocucumis oryzae | reverse complement strand
GGGACAGGGTATTTAGGGGGCAGGACGCCGTAAATACATCCCTGTAGGCTTGATGGCAGCATCCCTGCTGCCAACACCTGGAACCACAAGGATGTGGCGAATGCAGAAAACGCAGGAGCAGTTTTCTGCCCCCCTAAATGCCCTGTCCCACCTTACGTTGGTAGCCGATAAATATTCTGTATTAAACGGCTAAAATCTTAAGCGAATCTGAACGAGATGCAGAATTTTATTTTATTGTGCGGTGAGTTTATTCAGGACTAAATGTTAGCCGCAAATCTGGACCCACTTGGCGTGTATCGATTAAGCGTAAGTTTTTTTTATCCGCCATTGTAAGAAGGTTGGGTAAATGAAATAAACCGCGTCCCCCGTCGCCTAATAAACACGGTGCTAAGTAAATAATTAACTCATCAATAAGGTTGTTGGCCAGTAAAGCACCGTTCAGTATAGGCCCTGCTTCGATTAAGACATTATTACAGGCTTGCGTAGCAAGAAAGCTCATCACGGCTGATAGCTCTAAGTGTTGCCCACTTAAAGGTAACTGGTGTATCTCAAAGCCCTTATCGGTTAAAGCTTGGATTTTTTCTGACTCGGCTACATGGGTTAAAACAAGGGTTCGACCGGGTTGCTGTACGATTTGCGCGTTAATAGGTGTGCGCAACTGGCTATCTAAGATAACGCGTAACGGTTGTTGTACCGGTACATTGACACGGGCCGTCAGACGTGGGTTATCGGCTAATAACGTGTTAATACCGGTTAAAATAGCGGAGCTTGCTGCGCGTAAATGTTGTACATCGGCGCGGGCTTGGGCTGACGTAATCCATTGACTATCACCAGCGGCTGATGCGGTACGACCGTCTAAACTCATAGCGAGTTTGCTTGTAACAAAAGGCCGGTTTTTAGTCATGCGGTTAATAAACCCCCGATTCAGCCGCTGTGCTTCGCTGGCTAATACGCCAGTTACGACTTCAATTCCAGCAGCGGCTAAGCGCGCTAAGCCTTGGCCTTGGACTAATGGGTTAGGGTCTTGCATTGCCGCAACTACGCGTTTAATACCTGCGTTGATTAACGCATCGCAGCACGGTGGTGTTTTGCCGAAATGACTACACGGCTCTAACGTGACATACGCCGTCGCGCCGGTTACATCAGGTGTCATCGCAAGGGCATTGGCTTCGGCATGGGGTTGGCCTGCGCGTTGATGCCAGCCTTCAGCAATAATCTGCTGGTCTTTGACAATGACGCAGCCTACGCGAGGATTAGGGTCGGTAGTATAACAACCTAACTCAGCCAGCTTTAGCGCTCTGGCCATAAAATATTCATCGAGAGGCATCGTCTTGGTCTTGTAAATGCGCAATCATATCGGTGAATTCGCTTAAATCTTGAAAGCTACGGTAAACCGAGGCAAAGCGAACAAAAGCCACATGGTCTAATAGGCGTAATTCTTTCATGACTTTTTCGCCTAGCTGTTGCGCGCTAATTTCGCGTTTCACCGCTGGCGATGAGTTCTTTTTTGATTTTATGCAAGGCTTGCTCTATCGCTTCGCTTGCAACCGGACGTTTTTCTAGGGCTTTTAACATGCCTGAACGTAATTTCAGTTCGTCGAAAGGCTCGCGTAAGCCATCACGTTTAATGACTCTCGGTAAAGTGAGCTCAGCGACTTCAAAGGTGGTAAAGCGCTCTTTACATACCGTACATTCCCGGCGGCGGCGGACTTGGTCGCCCTCGTTCGCAAGTCGCGAGTCTAAAACTCGTGTATCTTGCGCCGAACAAAACGGACATCGCATAGCTGATTGGCCTCAATAAATAGTTTTAATACAAGTGGTTGTTAAAACGCGCGATTCTATCTGAAAACAGGGCTATAAGCATGATATTTATCGAGAGTTGAAAGAATTGCAGCTATTATAAAGATAACCTCTGAAATTATTTATAACATATTAATCAATTTCGTTATTTATGTTTGCTTATGCGACATTTCTCAACGATAATCCGCCCCTGGTTTAACTTCTTACTATTGGCACGTTCATTTGTGATGCTACGGCGTATTTCTGGGTTGCTTATCGGCGTTGTGTTTTGGTTTAACCCAATGGCCTGTGCGTGGGCTGAGACTACGGAAGATTTAACCGATTTGCCAATAGAAGAATTATTAAATATTGAAATACTGAATGCCTCAAGATCGGGGCGGGATGCGAGTACGGCCCCTGCTTCGGTTAGCGTGTTAACGGCAAACGATATTCGTGCCTTTGGTTGGCGTACCTTAGCTGAGGCGATGAATGCGATTCGCGGCATTTTTAGTGTCAATGACCGGAACTATACTTATCTAGGTGTGCGTGGTTTTTGGCATTCTAATGATTACAACTCGCGGATATTGCTGGCGATAGATGGACAGCGTATGAATGATAACGCATTCGATGGTAGTTATTACGGTCAAGAGTTTTTATTAGATATGGACTTAATCGAACGTATTGAATTTATTCCAGGATCTGGCTCATCAGTATATGGAGCGAATGCGTTTTTAGGCATGATTAATGTTGTGACCAAAAATGGTCAGGCATTAAGTGGTGTGCAAGTGAGCGGCGAAGCGGGTAGTTATGATAGTTACAAGGGGCGTTTTAGTTTTGGCAAAAAATTAGCTAACGATGTCGATGTCTTGCTATCTGGGTCATACTTCGATAGTGCCGGTGTGCCTAATCTTTATTTTCGCGAATTTGATAGTCCAGAAACAAATAACGGTATTGCCCATAATTTGGACAGCGAATCAGCACAGCGTTTATTGGCGCGTGTGCAATACCATGATTTAACGCTAACAGCAGGTTATGTTGACCGTTTTAAGCAAGTACCGACTGCGGCGTATAACGCTATCTTTAACGACCCTGGCTTTTTTACCGTTGATAAGCGTTTTTTTTACTACAGCTAAATATCAAACTCCTCTCTCTGAAGTTTCGTCATTAATTGTAAGAGGGTTTTATCAAGGCTATGAGTATTTTGCTGATCAGCCTTACGATTATGGCGGCCGAGTTGTTAACCATGATGAGGTCAGTAGTCGCTGGGTGGGTGGAGAGGTACAGTTTAATACGCAATGGCGTGATGCCCATAAACTGATGTTGGGCTTGGAATATCAGTACGATGACCGAATACAGTTGGTCAATTACGATTTTGAGCCTTATGCACTTTATCAAAATAGTAACCGGCAAGGACACCGAGTAGAAGCTTATTTACAAGACGATATACAATTGCTGGATAACCTGATTTTTAGCGCCGGTGCGCGTTTGGATTATCACCACATGCTAAAAAAACTGCAATTGAATCCTAAGCTAGGTTTAATCTGGATGCCGCGTAGCGATTTAACGTTGAAAGCGCTCTATAGTTCGACGTTTAGAGCGCCTAATGCTTGGGAACGTGATTATCAAGCTGGCGCAAACAATGCGGCTAATCCTAATAATTACGAAGAGTTGTATAAAAGTTATGAGGCGGTTGCGGAATGGCGACCGCAGTCTGATTTAAAAATAACCGGTAACTTCTTTGTAAACGATATTGAGCAAATGCTGGAACAAGAAGCCTATCCTGTTATTGGTGTCTATGGCCCATTTGTCAATATTGATAATTACCAAATCTATGGTTTTGAAGCAGAAATTGAAAAACGCTGGGATGATGGTCGAATGTTTAAGCTGTCTTATACCTTTAATAAAATGAACGACTTAGAGGGACAAGATCAGTGGGCGCAAGGTTCACCACAACACTTAGCTAAGCTACATTATAGTCAACCGTTGTTTAAGCGCAGTGTGTCGTTAGGTTTAGAAAACATTTTTATTAGCGAGCGTAAAACACAGCAACATGGCATTGCACAGGCTTACGATTTGATTAATGTTAATTTAACAACCCAGCGATTATGGCCTGGTCTGCAAGCATCGGTAGGTGTGTATAACTTACTGGATAATCATTATGAGATGCTAGGCGGTGCCGGTTTTTACGACATTATTCCTGATAAATTGCCAATGAATGGACGGGAATTTCGGCTAAAACTGCAGTTTACCTTTTGAATATGAGAGAAAAGAGGGTTGCTATGCACGATAACCTACATTTTAAACCTTTAAAACAGGTTGCTAAAGCAGCATTATCATGGGTTATTGTCAGTTTTACTGGTTTAGCCTATCCCGCTAACCAACTGCCTGAGGCCGATTCCGGGCCTGATTTATCAAAGCTTAGCATAGAGTCGTTATTGGATTTGGATTTGCGTTCAGTGATGAAGTCTTCGACGGGGGCTAAAAATGCGTCGGCAGCATTGTTTATTTTAACCGCCGATGATATTCGACGCTCCGGCGCGACTACCTTGCCTGAAGTATTAAGGTTAGTGCCGGGAATTAGTGTCTCGCGTATAGATGGTAATAAATGGGCAGTCGCGATACGTGGGTTTAATAATCAGTTTTCCAATAAATTATTAGTGTTACGCGATGGACGTAATTTATATACACCGATGTTTTCAGGTGTTTGGTGGGATCAAGAAGATGTATTGCTAGAGGATATAGAGCGCATTGAAGTGATTAGAGGGCCGGGCGCCAGCCTTTGGGGCGCGAATGCGGTGAATGGTGTTATCAATATTGTCAGCAAAAAATTAACCGATAGCCAGAATACTTTAGTTTCTGCGCATGGTGGCTCAATGCGTAAAGGCGGTGGTATCCGTTATGGTGCTGATTTAGGTAATCAGGCTTATCTTAAAGTGTTTGGTCGTTATCGAGAATATGATGCATCGACGCTAAATGGACACAGTGAGGATGCGGGCGATGATGGGCGCTTAAGTAAACTCGGTATGCAATTCGATAAGGCATGGCTAGGTGATAAGCTAAGTCTGCAAGGTGAGGTTTTTTCCGGTTGGAGCGGTGGCGCTAATCAGGTTTCGCCACGCATAAGTAACTTTAACCAACCCGCTTTAGCGCCGCCTTATTGGTACGAGCAAGAAACCGATTTAGGGTTGTCGGGTCATTACCTGATGGCGCGCTGGCAGCATCAATTCAATGATGATTCTAGCACTGTCTTACGTGCCTATTGGAATCGTAATGAGCGAAAATCTAGCGCTATTGGCGCACATTATCGTATCGATACCGTTGATATAGATTTTCAGCATAACTACCGTTGGTTTGAGCGCCACCAAATCGTATGGGGCTTAGGTGCGCGTTTAAATTTTAACAATACCGATAATAGTCCTTATCTGGGTTGGCTACCTAATCAGCGGCAAGATGAAATCTATAGCTTTTTTGTACAAGACGAGATTACGTTGCTGCCTGAGCGTTGGAAATTAACGCTAGGTAATAAACTTGAACATAATCCTGTGACTCATGATGAGTGGCAGCCCACTATTCGACTTGCGTTTACGCCAAATGACAAGCATACCGTGTGGGCGTCGGTATCGAGAGCAGTGCGCACGCCGAATTGGGCTGAGCAAGATATTTCTTACAATGCATCGATTGTTACGCCGTTTGGCAATGTTGCTGCATCACCGTTTACGCCGGTGATATTAGTCAATGCTGTTGGCAATAAGCAGCAGGACTCAGAAAAACTTCTTGCGTATGAAGTAGGCTGGCGTGCTCAGCTGACGTCGAGTTTAACCAGCGATGTTGCGTTTTACTATTACGACTATGACGACGTGGCAGCTACTTCGTTAGGTGCGTTGGATTTTTCTACGCTTTATTCCGGTTATTTAATCCAGCCGGTGACTTTTAGTAACGCAGGTCAAGCGTCGATAGTTGGTGGAGAAGCATTTCTCGATTGGCGTGTGTCCGATGATTGGCGGTTGCGTGCCAGTTACAGTTTAGCGCAGCAGCATTTTACCGGCAGTCAACCTGGGCAGACGACTATTATGTTTGCAGGTAGTGTCCCTACGCATCAAGCAATGCTGAGTGCTACTTATCAGCTTAGGCCCGATACGATGCTGGATTTAAATTGGCGTTATGTGGATAGCGTCAATGTGGAAGGCGACAGTGTTCCAGCTTATCACGAATTGGATGCGCGCTTGGCTTGGCAAGTGAGTCGGTCTGTTGAATTGTCTTTGGTGGGAAAAAACTTACTACACGAGCATCATCTTGAGTATGGCAAGGTATTTTTTTCAGTACCTACGCTGGTGCAGCGTGAAGTATACGCGACGATTCGGTGGGAGTTTTAAGTGGCTAGACTGCGGCATTTTTTTGCTGAAGCCATTACTCATCGCGTTTTTGATAACGAGTCAAGCCTATGCTCTGCCGCAAACAGGTACGGAAGCGGCGGTTAAAACGGCTTTCTTGTTTAATTTCTTTAAGTTTATTGAGTGGCCGAATGACTTAGCACAAGATACTTTTGTGTTATGCATGGCCTATGAAGATGATTTAGGGACGACATTAAGAGCGTTAGAAGAAAAAACGATTAATGAAAAACCTGTGCTTATTCACCGTGATGTGACAGGCGTGGAGTTAAAAAATTGTCATATTATCTATATTACCGGCGGAGCGCATTTAGAGGCCGTCATAGCGCAGGTGAAAGACTTGCCTATTGTCACTGTCAGTGAACAAGCGGATTTTCTTAAACAAGGCGGGATTATCAATTTAGTCGCCGATAATAATCGCTTAGGTTTTTCCATCAACTTGGCGCAAGCGAATAAATTAGGCCTGCATTTTAGTGCTAAATTATTAAAGCTTGCTAAGCATGTTGTGGCCAGTGAATAACATGAAGGCCATATTAAACTATAGCAATAGTTTGTTAAGCGTGTGCTTAGCATTAATCAGTGTAACGACTTATGCCGAAGACTTAACCGATTTATCTTTAGAAGAATTGGTGAATGTAGAAATTGTCAGTGCGTCTAGGATAGGCCAGCAGACCAATAAGGCGCCTGCCTCAGTAGCTATTATTACCGCTGATGATATTCGTAAATTCGGTTGGCGGACGCTAGCGGAGGCTTTAAATAGTTTGCGCGGTTTAAATACCTTTAGCGATAGGAACTACACGTTTTTGGGTGTGCGTGGTTTTTCACGTTTAGCCGACTATAATTCTCGTACCTTAGTGATGATAGACGGCTTACGCATGAATGAAAATGTTTACGATTCCGGTAATATCGGGCATGAATTCATGTTGGATTTAGACTTAATTGAGCGTATTGAATTTATACCCGGTTCCGGCTCAACAATTTATGGCGCTAACGCGTTTTTAGGCATGATTAATATTGTGACTAAGCAAGGTCACGCATTAAACGGTAGTCAATTAGCTGGTGAAGCCGGGACTTTTGATAGTTATAAGGGACGGTTAAGCTATGGCAAACGTTTCGATAACGGTGCAGATTGGTTGATTTCCGCGTCGCATTTTGACAGCGCTGGTGTGGGTAATTTGTATTTTCCCGCTCATGACAGTTCTGAGACCAATAATGGTATCGCTCATTATCGTGACGGCGAGAGCAGTACGCGCTTTTTTACCAAAGCTAACTGGAATGACTTAACACTAAGTGCTGGTTTAGTTCGGCGCTATCGAGACGTACCGACCGCGCCCTGGGGCGACATTTTTAATGACCCCGCTGCGTATGATGACGATAAGCAATTTTTTGTTACAGCTAATTATCAACACGACTTATCGGATAACACGGCTTTGCGGGCGAGTGCTTTTTATCAAGGTTATGATTATGAATCAGAAAGTGCTTATGATTTAGGCGGGCGTGTGATTAATCGCGATATGACCTCAGGCCGTTGGTTAGGTGGCCAAGTACAGCTAACGAGTCGTGTGTTTGAACACCACCGTTTAATGACGGGTTTAGAATATCAATATGATTTAGAACAACATTTACTTAATTACGATATTAATCCCTATTATGTTTATGGCGATGATAAGCTTAGCGGACATCGAGTTGAATGGTATGTGCAAGATGATATTGAATTACACGAGGATTTTACCGCGAGCTTAGGTATGCGTGTCGATTATCTGCATTTGCTGAAAGATGTGCAAGTAAACCCTAGATTGGGTTTGATTTATAGCCCTAGCGATGCGTTAGCGTTGAAATTGTTATATAGCTCGACGTTTAGGGCGCCTAACTCAGCTGAGTTAACCTATAACCGGTATTACCCAGGCCAATTACCGACTCTTAATGCCGAAGAAATTCGGGATTATGAAGCAGTCGCTGAGTGGCGGCCTGAGCCTAGCCTTAAGTTATTAGCGGCGTTACATATGAATCATATTGATGATTTGTTGGAGGCTAATGAGGACGGGATGCTTGTTAATCACGGTCATTATCATACCTATGGCTTAGAACTCGAAGCGGAGAAACGTTGGCAGAATGGTCGGTTGTTTAAGGCATCTTATGCATTTAATTACTTAGCTGATGAACATTTAAAAGAAGCGCGTGGTTATGGTTCACCTTTGTTTATGGTTAAACTACACTACGCCGAACCTGTGTTCTACCATCGTGCGACGTTTAGCATAGAAAATATTTTTATTTCTTCACAAAAGACTTTCTCAGGTCAGTCTACCGATGCGTATAATCTGTTAAATCTGCATTTAACGACTGAGCCTCTGCTTAATGGTTGGACGTTAAGTTTAGATGGGTACAATCTTTTGGATACAGCCTATGAAGTGCCTGGCACGGGTGTTAATGACATTCTAACGATGAATGGCCGGGAACTTAGGATTAAACTAATGTTTAGCTTTTAGTCGATGGCATAATGCTTATAACTCGTTATTTCTACTTAATCTATTCAGCTACGGGATTATTGTTACGGTTTTTGCTATGTGATTGCATAGCATACCGTTATCAATCGATGACGCTTCTATTACCCGCCTCGTTACTGTCATTAAATGTGTTAGCCGCTAATCAAGTGCCTGATAATGCGACTCCCCCTGATTTGACGGACTTAGACTTAGAGCAATTGGTAAACCTTGATGTAACGTCGATTACTAAAACCGCGACCGATGTTAACGAGGTGCCGGCAGCGATTTTTGTCATTACTTCGGACATGATTAAACGTTCGGGCGCGACTAATATCCCCGAAGTGCTACGCTTAGCACCAGGGCTGCATGTTGCACGCATTGATGGTAATAAGTGGGCCGTTACTATTCGTGGCTTTAGTGGTCAGTATGCGAATAAATTGTTAGTGCTAAAAGACGGTAGGACGCTTTATACACCGATGTTTTCGGGTGTTTGGTGGGATCAAGAAGACGAGATTATGGAAGATATTGAACGCATAGAGATTATCCGTGGTTCTGGAGCTAGTCTTTGGGGGGCTAATGCGGTTAACGGCGTGATTAATATCATTACCAAATCGGCTAAAGCGACTCAAGGTGGCTTTGCCAATGGTTATGGCGGGAATCGTCGGACTGGAGGTAGTGTACGCTATGGCGTGGATTTAGGCCATGAGGCGCAATTAAAAGTCTTCGGTCGCTATAGCGAATATGATGAATCCAATTTACAAGGCTCTAGCACGAATGCGGGCGATGCTAGCGAATTAAAAAAACTAGGCTTTCGGTTTGATAAAAACGTTTAGCGCCAGCGACCAATTAACCGTGGAAGGCGATTATTTCGCGGGGTTTAGCGGCGGGGCTGAACAAGTGTTTAATAATTTATCAGATATTCTGACACCTGTTACGGCACCACCTTATAGCAAAACCTTAAAAACCGATGTGGAGCTACAGGGGCATTATTTAATGGGGCGTTGGGCGCATACCGTTGATGATGAGACTAGCACATTGCTACGCATGTTTTGGAGTCGTAACGAGCGGGATGCCGATTTAACCGGTAATCGTTATACCATTGACATGGTCGATACTGATTTTCAGTACAATACTCGCATAGGCAATCATAGTATTGTTTGGGGTGCAGGCATTCGGCTGAATAGTAATGATGCTAATGATTCGGTGAATTTAAGTTGGACGCCTACTAAGCGTACTGATGAGATAGTTAGCTTATTTGCCCAAGACGAAATCGTTTTACAACCTAATTTATGGAAACTAACGTTGGGCAGTAAGTTTGAACACAACCCTGTTACGGAGTTTGAGGTTCAACCCAGTATACGGCTAGCCTATACACCTAATAGCCAGCACCTGATATGGGGAGCGGTTTCACGCGCGGTACGCACGCCGAGCTGGGCTGAACAAAACATTACCTATCCTGCACGTATTATTCCGCCTGTTGGCGGTGGTTTTGCCTCACCGTTTAACCCTGTAACCTTAGTTGCTATTAACGGTAATCCAGACGTTGATTCAGAAAAATTATTGGCGTTTGAGCTAGGCTGGCGCGGCGAGTTAAGTTCGCATATCAGCGCAGATGTCGCGTTGTATTATTTTGATTATGAACAACTGATGAGCTGGACGGCACAGCCATTAGACTTTTCTCATCTCGTTCAAGGTTATGTCGTCCAGTTGCTGCGTTATACCAATTTAGGGGCAGCGCAAACCTATGGCGGCGAGGCTTCAATCGAGTGGCGGGTAAACGATGTTTGGCGGTTACGCGCTAATTATAGCCATATAGGTGGCTATTTTTCTATTGATTCTGCGGCTAGCACGACGCAAGCGTTATACGCCTATTCAGTACCTGCTAATCAGGCGATGCTGTGGTCTATGCATCAATTAACCCACGACCTTAAGCTGGATTTAAATTGGCGTTATGTAGAAAGCTATAAGAGTGTGGGTATTCCATTAGGCGATTACAATGAGTTGGATGCGCGTTTGGCTTGGCAATTAACGCCCGCTATTGAACTGTCATTAACCGGAAAAAATTTATTGAATACCCGGCATTTGGAGTCGGGCAGTCAACTCTATCCTGTGTCTACCCCAGTTCAGCGTGAACTGTATGGCGCTATTCGCTGGAGTTTTTAGCCGGTGCGAAGGTTTTTAACATTGCTCGCGTTAGCGTTGTTATCGGTGCGATTGCTGATACAGCCTATGGCAAGTTATGGGCAAGATACTAGCGAGGCGGCTGTTAAAACAGCTTTTTTGTACAATTTTTTTCAAATTTGTTGATTTTCCCGATAGCGATAATTTAACTCAATATACACTGTGTACTTATCAAGATGATTTAGGGGATAGCTTGCTAACCTTGCTTGACAAGCAAGTTTCTGGTAAGTCATTGATAGTGCTGAGGAATCAAGACGTTGAGCAGTTAAAACACTGTCAAATCGCTTATTTAGGTGTATCCGCTGCTACTGTCGCCGCGCAGTTAAAGCGCTTTCCCGTTTTAACGGTGGGTTCTGCGCCTAATTTTTGCTGAGCAAGGTGGCATTATCGGTTTTACGGTCAAAGATAATCGTTTAAGTTTTGAAGTGAACTTGGCAACGGCTACTCTTGCCCATGTATATATCAACGCTAAGCTATTAAAATTAGCTAGATATGTTTATTCCGATTAAACGACGCGTATACGAGATGCCGAATAACACGTTTGCTAATTTGCCCATTACCAAAAAGCTACAGCGCTTACAGGTCATTACGGTGAGCTTGGCATTAGTGTTTACGTTAATTTTTAGTACGTTAACGGAGTTATGGAAGCAACATAAGCAGATTATTCGTGATGCCGAATCTATCGGTGAAATGATTGGGTATAACGCAGAGGCGGCGCTCGCTTTTGATGATATGCGTTCTGCGACAGAAATTTTATCGGCGTTGTATAGCAAGCCTGAAATAATGGCGGCGCGGCTTTATACGCTGCAAGATACGCCGTTAGCGCATTATATTGCCGATGGGCGTAGCATAGAATTTCCACATTCTGCTCACGAGTTTAGGCAGCAATCAGGCGATATTCGGATGAATTTATTAACCTATGAGTTAATGAAAACCGTAAAGCCTAAAAACGATGTTGAAGGTTATTTGTTTTTAGTCGTCGATTTAGAGCCAATGTGGTGGGGCTTGGCAGAAAACCTAAGTCAAATTTTAGCGGTTATGTTATCCGCTTTTATGTTAAGCGCACTCTATGGCAAGCGTTTAGCACAAGGCATTTCTATACCGCTGATTAAACTGGCTGCGATTGCTCAAAAAAGTTTCAAAAGATCAAGATTATTCGGTACGCGCACAAGGTGAGGGTGACGACGAAATAGGTCAGCTAGTGACCAGTTTTAATCGAATGATAGAGCAAGTGCAAGAACGTGATGCCAAATTAAAACGGCAACAAGAACGTTTAGAGTTAGAAGTCGATATTAGAACCCGCCATTTGCGCCGGTCAATGCAACAAGCGCAAGCCGCTAATATCGCCAAATCCCAATTTTTAGCGACGATGAGTCATGAGATTCGTACACCTATGAACGGTGTATTAGGCATGACAGAATTATTGCTAGGCACAGAGCTAACCGCAACGCAACGTGAATACACCGAAACGGTGTATAGTTCAGCAGATTCATTACTCAATATTATCAACGATATATTGGATTTTTCTAAAATTGAGGCCGGTAAGTTAGAGTTAGAAGATATTGATTTTAGCCTAGCTGATTTGGTTGACCAGTTATCGGTATTTTTCTTTGAACGCGCTCATGCCAAAAATATAGAGCTGAGCTGTTCATTGCATCCTACTACGCCAGAAGATGTGCGGGGCGACCCTTATCGCTTACGGCAAGTATTAACCAATGTGTTATCGAATGCGATTAAATTTACCGAGCGAGGGTTTGTGCGCTTACTAGTGCAACCGGTTAGCTGTAAAGATCATCAGTTAAAGTGCCGACTATTGTTTAGAATTTTCAATACGTGATACCGGCATAGGCATAAGCAAAGATTCCATGCCTAAATTATTTAAATCCTTTAGCCAAGCCGATGGTTCGACGACGCGAAAATTTGGCGGCTCAGGTTTAGGGCTTGCGATTTGTAAAGAGCTTTGTGAATTGATGGGTGGAACTATTAGCGTATCGAGTGAATTAGGCGTAGGCACTGAATTTACTATACGATTACCTATACAAAAAGCTTTGGGGCCAGTATCTACCGGTTCCGGTATTTGTGAAGACTTACGCGGCAAACGTGTATTAGTGGTTGAAGACAACGCGACTAATGCAAAAATCATGATGAATTATTTATTAGGATTTGGCATGAATCCGCGTATTGCCGAAAATGGCACGCGTGCTTTAGAGCTTATCGCACAAGCTGAGCGCTTAGGTCGTCGCTTTGATGTTGCATTGATTGATATGAAAATGCATGGTATGACGGGGGCTGAATTAACTCAGTTAATAAGACAGGAGCCGAAACTTAATACTATGCACACGGTTATTATTACGTCTAGCGCTTACGAAAATGAGTTAGTCGATATAAAAGCGTCGGGCTGTGATACTTATTTGCACAAACCCTTGCGTAAAACGAGTTTGCAAAATGTTTTGCAAAGTTTGTTTAGTCAACCTACTACGTTTGATGAGACGCGTAACCGGTTACAAGGCATCCGGGTTTTGTTGGCGGAAGATAATCCTGTAAATCAGAAAATCGCGAAAACCATGTTAAACGTTATGGGCTGTATTGTCGAAATCGCCGAAAATGGCATAGAGGCATTAACCTTGTATGAAAAACAGAAATTCGATGTGATTTTAATGGATTGTATGATGCCAGAGATGGATGGTTACACCGCTTCAGTAGAGATTCGTAAGCGCGAATATGAATTTGACTGGCCAGCCGTGCCTATTGTGGCATTAACCGCTAATGCAATGACAGGCGATAGGGAAAAAGTGCTTACAATCGGGTATGAATGATTATTTAGCGAAGCCGATATTACAAGATGTTTTACGCGATAAAATTTTTAGCCTTCGTCAAGCCTAAAGCTAGCCAATTAGACGATGGGGTTATCGCAAACGAAGCCAGCATAGCGCCAGTGGAGATAACCTTGGATAACTCTGTGACACGATTTGATCCAGCACCTTTGCTGACGCTTAAAAAAATGGGCGGTGACGACTTTGTTGCTACTATTTTGGACCTATTTAATACCAGTGCTAGCGAACACGTTGCTAAATTACGCGAAGGTTTATTAAGCCAAGATGCATTAATGGTGCAACATGCGGCACATAGTCTAAAATCGGCAGCAGCCAATGTGGGTGGAATTGTCTTGGCGGATTTGGCTAGAACCATTGAGCAAGATGCGCGTACCGGTGCTTTATCCTTTGATATTGCGCTAGCTGACGAGCTGAACAAAGAATTTCAACTGCTTTTGCCTTTATTATCGAAAGGACCTTTATAACAATGACAGAGCACACTGACGCTAAGCATCTTATCTTAACCATAGATGATGACGATATGATGCGGTTAATGTTGCAACAAATTCTGCAACGTGACGGTTTTTCCGTTATTTTGCGCAAGTAACGGTCAACAAGGTATAGACATGATTAAATCCCAGTCGCCGGTTCTGGTATTACTGGATGTCATGATGCCGGTGATGGACGGTTTTGATTGTCTTAAGGCGATACGCGAAATTGATGATTTCGCACTATTGCCTATTGTTATGATAACAGGCGCTGATGATTATGACTCGATTAGCAAATCATATCTGTTAGGCGCTACGGATTTTATCGCCAAGCCGATTAATTGGACGACCTTAAGCCACCGATTGCGCTATTTGTTACGAGCAAGTTCAGCGCTGACACTATTAGCGAAAAGCGAAGCCGAGTTACGCATGGCACAGAAAATTGCCCATTTAGGCAGTTGGGAGTGGGTTTTTAGCGAAGAAAAGGTCAGTTGCGCATGTCAGGCGATTAAAGTGCTCAGTGAGGAAGTGTTTGACGGTAGTTTTGTAGACTTTTTTCAATCGTTTACTAAATCTGAAGCAGAAAAACTGAGTTTAGCGCTAGAGCGTTGCCGAGTTCATAAGCAAAGCTTTCAATTACAACTGATTAAGCATTCAGAGCTTAACAGCGACAGAATTTATCTGATTCATGGTGAACCTATTGTTATTGATCAAACAGTCACGCGCATATTAGGTACGATACAAGACATTACCGAGCGGCAGCGTATACAAGAACAAATCCGCTTTTTATCCTATTACGACCAGCTCACCGGCTTGCCCAATAGAGTCTTATTTAAAGAAGTTATTGAGCAAGCGATAGCGTTTAGTTCCCGTAACCATACGCAATTAGCAGCGTTGTTTATTGCTATTGATAGGTTTAAGCGGATTAATGAAACCTTAGGGCCTGGTATAGGGGATCGTGTATTAAATTTATTTGCCGATAGATTAGTCGAGCAAGCGCGTCAATGCCCTTTTATCGATATCGATGCCGGCTATCAACTTTCTGATGTCAATCTGTTCAGGCCAAGTGGTAATGAATTCACCATCTTATTAAATAAAATTCATGACACTAGAGACAGTATCAAAGTCGCTAAAAGTATTATTGATGTCATGGTGTTGCCGTTTAGAGTCGAAGATAGAGAAATTTTCTTAAGCATCAACATAGGCATTGCGGTTTATCCTAGCGATGGCATTGATGAAGACAGTTTTATCAAAAATGGTGAGTTTGCTATGAGCAATGCCAAGCAACAAGGACAAAATACTTACCAGTTTTTTTGATAAAACCTTAAATACAGCGGCGTTCCATAAACTGCTGATGGAAAATAGTTTGCGTCGGGCGATAGAGCGCGATGAGCTTATGCTCTATTATCAGCCTAAAATCGATATGCGGAAAAAGCAAATCATTGGGTGTGAAGCCTTATTGCGCTGGCAACATCCAGAATTAGGGATGATTTCACCGACACAGTTTATCCCGATTGCTGAAGACTCAGGTTTAATTATCGAATTAAGCAACTGGGCGTTGAAAGCCGCTTGCGTTCAGATGAAGCAATGGCAAGAGCGCGGCATATCGTTAAGTGTTGCGGTTAATATTTCGGCCAAACAATTTCGCCAACATGGTTTTGCACAATATGTGCGCACGGTTTTAGAAGCGATGGGTATAGCGCCTAGGCTGTTAAAATTAGAGCTGACTGAAAGTACGTTATTAGAAGATGTCAATGAAGCGTTGATTACCTTAAGCGAACTCTGTTTATCCGGTATCCGAATCAGTATTGATGATTTTGGTACAGGTTATTCGTCACTGGCGTATTTAAAAAAATTACCGATTTCAGAGCTTAAGATAGACCGCTCATTTTTAAAAGACATTCCATATAATCAAGATGATATGGCGATTATTAATGCGATATTGGCGCTGGCACATTCACTCTCGCTAGACGTGGTAGCAGAAGGTGTGGAACACGAAGAGCAAGTTGAATTCTTGCTAAAACATGGCTGCGATGTTGCGCAAGGGTTTTTATACAGCAAACCGATTAGTGCCAATGCGTTTGAGGAATTTATTCACGAGTGGAATATTAGCTAACTGACAGATAAAAAAATGCGCATTAACTTCAAACAGTTAACGCGCAGGCTTTAATACCAAAGCAGTTATTTCACGAGGAGGTAAAACACGCCGATTAATGCGTACTTAGTATTAAGCAAATGCAATGCCAATATTTGTTTTTATTTTATCTTATTGATTTTAATTGATTTTATAGTAATTGTAACAATTAAAGACTTTTGAGCAGCACCAAAAACTGTCAGTTTTGTCGTAAAAAGACCAAATGTGTGCAAAATCACAACAGTTTTAGCTGATAGTTCACTGCGAAGTCAGATAATATCGAGACAGAACTAATGCTTAAGGTGGTTCAGCATTGACAAATTTTGGCACCGTCAGTATAGTGCCCGCAGTTCTGTCCCTCTGCCGAGGTGGTGAAATTGGTAGACACGCCAGCTTCAGGTGCTGGTGGCCGCAAGGCCGTGAAGGTTCAAGTCCTTTTCTCGGTACCAAATAAACGTTTTTAAGACATTCAACGAAATACACAAACCCGCAAGTTATCTGGCTTAGCGGGTTTTTTATTGTCTGTCGTAAGCTTAATTGTAAAACGCTGAAAGCGATAACTGCCAAACTTAAGGGGGTAGCTGCTTATGAACAACTCGATTTATCGCCAATTTCATTTTCGCTTTCGTGAGCTGGCTGAACGCTCGGGCTACGCGTTTTGTTTATGATAGTTTAAGGCTTATGCAAGACTATATTCCTTGCAGTGAAATTTGCTTGGATATATTAAGACCGAAAGATAAACACCCCTCAACGATAGAGGCAAAATTACCGGTATTGTCGATAGCGACAGAAAAATCGTTAATTACGCTGGATTATTTTTACAACTTGTTTTTGCACATACCCTTCGCGAAAAGAAACGCGCAAAAGCTGAAACAGCAATATTTATCTGGGGAAGTGCTTACTCCGATTAGCTTTGATGACGACGAAAATGCGTCAAAAGGCATAGTTCACGATTTTTACTTAAATAGCTTAGGGGCATCAGATACCCTTACTGTTGGTGGCTTGTTAAGTACTCACCAATTGCTTAACACATCCAAGACCGAACACGGATATGTGGGGATTTTTTTCATGGCGCGCAACGACGGCAAACGCTATACCTACGAAGAAAAACAACTATTTGCCTATTGCTTTGAAATTTTTTTAGCCGAGCTAAAGCACAAAATCAAAAACGCCTGAAGACAGTTCTTATTTGCCTTATTTACTACTAGAAAACTTCAAGCCCCGTGAGTTTGCCAGCATTAAAACCTGTTTTGATTTAAAGCGACAAAATCAACCCGTAACTCGCGCCAATATTGCCCGTTATCTGCATTTAAACAATCAGACTGACGTTACTGAGCTAGAGCTGAAAAAAGCCTTGGATAAAGTCGATTATGACCTTAAGAAAATTAAGCAGGTTATTTTTAACGATTTAGCAAATGTTACCGACGAGTCGATACTAGCATTACAAGCGACTTTTGATTGGTGTCATATGACTGAAGTCTTTAAAATTTACGCGTATTTCGGTTTTTATCCTGACCCATCTCGCTATCTACGCAGCTATTTGCCGACTAAAATGGGCCAATGGGCGACGGAGTAGTTGAAGAATAAGGGGGCAACCAACGGAGTCATCATGCAAAATACCGCACTGGCAAAAGCTAGAGAATTTCATCATCGTTATCTAAAACTGTCCGAAGCATCCGGTTATGCTTTGGTGTATGACAGTTTAAAGTTGATGCTTGAGTATATACCTGGCACGGAAATTGGGATTGATATGATAAAAACGGAAAACGAAGATCCTGATGATATTACTCAAGGCAGTATGGTGTTATCGATAGGAACGCCAATCTTCACCAAAACCATAGATGTATTTTATAAATTGCTACCGTACATTCCTTTCGCCAATCGTATTGCCAAACGACTTAAGCGCCAATTGCTAGCTGGTGAGCCTTTAGTTGCTCTAGGCTATGACGATGACGAACACGCGGCTAACGGTATTATCCATGAGTTTTATACAAAAAACGTTTCAAGCCAGCGACATCATTACTACCGGCGGCATATTAGGTTTTTATCAAGTGTTGACCTTGCCTTGTACCCGAGGTTTTTATGTTGCGATTTGCTCTATTGCACGGAGTAAAGACCAAACATTTTCCCACGAAGAAAAACAACTATTTGCGCTATTCTTTGACATTGTTTTTGAAGACTTTAAACGAAAAATCAACACATCCGAAGAATGCGGCTTTTTACCGTATCTAATCCTAAACACATTCAAGCCGCGCGAGCTAGCCAGTATAAAAGCTTGTTTTGATTTAAAACAAGCAGGTCAACCGGTTACGCGCCTTCACCTTGCCCAATATCTGCATTTAGCTAACCGTAGCGACTCTAGTGCCGCTGAACTTAAAAAAGCCTTGGATAAAGTGGATTATGATTTGAAAAAAATCAAATACTTGGTATTTAAGGATTTTGCCGACAGCCAAGATGAACAGGTATTGGCATTACAAGAACGTTATGATTGGCACCACGTTGTTGAAATGTTCAAAATCTACGCCTATTTTGGCTTTTATCCAGATCCTTCAAAACGCTTAGTCAGCTATCTGCAAACTAAAATGGGGGCTTGGGCGACGGAATAATAAGACAAGGACAAAGAGGCTGCTTATGACCCATACTGCGATAGCAAAAGCTAGAGAATTTCATCATCGGTTCTTAAAACTGTCCGATACCTCAGGCTATGATTGGGTTTTTAATGTGTTAACGCTGATGCAAGAATATTTGCCCAGCGATGATGTTTCTATAGATGTGGTTAGACCGGTAAATAATCATCCGGAAACCATAGAAGCCAGATTGCCTGTGCTTGGGATATTAAATGAAAAAAATCAATATGCTTTAGACCTTTTTTTACAACTTGTATCTAAAAATTCCGTTTGCTAAACGCTTAGCAAAGCGTTTCAAACAGCAATTAGTACAAGGCGAGCAAGTCATACCTTTAGGGTTTGCTGACGATGATGAAACAGCGAATGGCATTATTCATAGCTTTTACTCGATGCTAAAGATAGACGATGTGCTTACGACCTTCGGCTTGTTAAACACGCATCAATTGCTTAAGTTACCGGAAACCGAGAATTACTATATCGTTGTATTCAGCATCGCCCGGCATGATGGCCGGTTTTATAGTGACGAAGAAAAACACTTGTTTGCCCATTGTTTTGAACTCTTCTTAGCGGATTTCAAACGAAAAATTGCTTGTGCAGAGCATTGTGCCTATCTGCCCTATCTGTGTTTAGAAAAGTTTAAACCCAGGGAGCTAGCCAGTATTAAAGCCTGTTTTGACCTTAAGCTTAATCAGCAGGCCGTGACACGCGTTAATCTTGCCAATGCGCTACATAAAACTGAGTCAAGCGAAAACTTAAAACAAGCGCTATACAAAGTCGATTATGACTTAGCAAAAATCAAAAAACTGATTTTCACTGATATTAAAAACACGACAGATGCAACCGTTATCGCGCTCATCAATGATTTTGATTGGCCAGATGTTGCCGAGGTTTTTAAACTCTATGCCTATTTTGGCTTTTATCCTGACCTTAATCACTATTGGTACAGTAATTTACCGTCAAAAATGGGCGGATGGGTAGTGAGATAAGCTTGTTTTCTCGTTCCCACGCTCTGCGTGGGAATGCCTACTGGTCTTCAGTTCAGCATTGTTTTCCGTTCGTATCAAATGCGATAGCTTAATCATGGGTATGCATTCCCACGCAGAGCGTGGGAACGAGGTGAACTGCATTAATCGCATCTAACATAATTCATAACCCAGCACAAATTTAAATTATCAAAAAATTCCGAAAAACCTTATCAAAATCGGACAAACAAGTTAATTCTTTGACGCAACAAGCTAGATAATTTTGTAATCTAAGTCCGCTTCTACCGTTTTATAGAAGCAGAAAACCTTTACAGATTGGGGGGATTATGAACTTACTAGCAAGAATGTTTTTGTTCAACGCCGTGTTATTACCCGCTTGTGCGCAATTGCCAGCGCCAACGCCCGTATCATCGCTGATACCATCAACGCTGACCTCGACGACTACATCAACCACAGCCGCCGCGCCTATGCAAGAAGTTTGGCTGAATGCAAAAAGTGCGCAAGCGGATTATAAAACCCTGTCCGAATGCCAAGTTAAGGCCAAAATCACGACGAATCAAATTACTGCAACAGAAAATCCCGGCAGTGGCATTTTGAGCCAGCTCGGTGGCATGGTGAAAGAAAGCCTTGAAGAAAGCAAGCAGTTTGACAACTGCATGATTGCTAAAGGCTACGCCAAAATCAAAGTCGCTTCCGGCCAAACCTTTACCACCGCACAACCAGACCGAAAACGCAGAAAGCATGGGCATAAAAAACCCGACAATCCTTAAAACATTGATGAGTGTGAATGCCGATTGGGAGGCTTATTCACTTAGCGTGTTTCAAGCTAAGCTTGTGTATTTACGAGCCCTCAATATTCAAGGTGTTAGCTTAAGTACGCTATGAATAAGCCTCCCAACCTGCATTTACTCGTTCCCACGCTTTGCGTAGGAATGCATACCCATGATTAAGCTATCGCATTTGATACGAGCGGAAAACAATGCTGAGCTGAAGATCGGTAGGCATTCCCACGCAGAGCGTGGGAACGAGAGGCGTGTGGGATCAGAGAGCATTATCGCTCTTTTGCAGTAAACCTAAGCGGATAGCCTGGGTGATGATGAAAACAATCGCGTTAATGCGCGTTTAATGAGAAATAATTTTTTGATTGGTGGAGGGCTTTATGGCAGTAATTAATGGTACGGCAGCTGATGATACGTTAACAGGCGGCGTAGGGGATGATTCGATTTCAGGGTTAGTCGGTAATGATGTACTGAGCGGTATGGCGGGAAATGATACGTTAAATGGAGGGGCTGGTGACGACACTTTAAATGGTGGTATAGGGAATGATACTTATCAGTTTGGAGTCGGTTCGGGTAATGATTCTATTAGTGAATGGGATTCTTCCGGACGCGGCGGTACGGATCAAATTACGTTTACTGGTTTAAAACAAGCTGATGTAAGTTTTGCCAAAACTAATAATTACGATTTAGTTGCGACCATTAAATCTACCGGCGAAATTCTGTATATATCCGATACGTTTTACTCAAATACTGATTACAACATTGAGTCGTTTAAATTTACCGACACAACTTTGTCATTATCACAAGTTAAATGCTTTAACGCTAACTGGGGATG
>NZ_LAJX01000080.1 GCF_000963695.1 Methylocucumis oryzae | reverse complement strand
GCGCTGGCCATTAAGAACAATCCAGATTTGCAAAGCGCGCAAGCGGCGTTAGCACAAGCACAAGAAACCGCTACGGCGAAAAAAAGTTCGTTATTACCCTCATTTGATGCGGAAACGTATTCCACTCGACAACTCATTTCATCGTCACAATTTGGCGATCCAGGCGGCAGCTCGTCGATGTTTAGCCTTTATAACGCCTCGGTAAAAGTCTCGTACACATTAGATATTTTCGGTTCGATTAGACGCCAAATTGAAAATTTAGAGGCAGAAGCGGAATATCAAAAATTCGAGTTAGAAGCGACATTTTTTAACCCTAGCCAGTAATATCGTCACCACGGCGATTAAAGAAGCCTCATTGCGTGAACAAATTGCCGCTTACCAAGAAATCATTGCTTCACAAGCCCAACAATTAGCCGTCACTGAACAACAATTCGACTTAGGTGGTACATCGCAAGCAGAGGTCTTAGCTCAGCAATCCTCGCTGGAACAATTCCGTGCCAATTTGCCACCGTTACAACTAGAACTAGAGCAAACCCGGCATCAACTCGCCACGTTAATTGGACAAAGCGCCGATAAGCCGCTAACCGAACAGTTTAAGCTTAGCGATTTACAACTCCCCCAACAGCTACCGTTAAGCTTACCGTCAAAAACTGGTACAACAACGTCCCGATATTCGCGCACAAGAAGCGCTTATCCATGCGGCCACCGCCCAAATCGGCGTTGCCGTCGCTAGCGTCTTCCCTGATTTAACAATTAGTGGCAATGCCGGCACGATTGCTACCGATATTGGCCAATTATTTATACCTGGCAGCGAAATCTGGTCGGTAACTGCTGATTTATTACAGCCGGTTTTTCATGGCGGTGATTTTACGCATAAACGTAGCGCGGCTGTCGCTTACTACGACCAAGCGGTTGCTCAATACCGCAAAACCGTATTAACCGCATTTAATAATGTTGCCGATACATTAAGCGCGCTGGAATGGGATGCTACAGCCTTTAAAACCCAGCGAACCGCAGAACAAGCCGCTGCAGCCAGCCTAGAATTAACCCGTGCGCAACATCAACTAGGTGGTGCTAGCCATTTAACCTTGCTCAATGCCCACCGCGAATATCAACAAGCCAAAATTGGCCGTATCAAAGCTGAAGCTGCACGGTTAGCCGATACAGCCGCATTATTTCAAGCTTTAGGCGGAGGTTGGTGGCAACGCAGTAATCTCGCTGAAACTCTACAAGCCAATAGAGAAGCGCAACAAATCCCTTGCAGCTTTTTTGAATGCTGGATAAATCCGTTGCCTAAACCTAAACCAGAAACGACTTTACCGGTAAAACGATAACCTAATCCCTACTCTCTCCCGCTCAGGATACCCCCTCTATGATTAAGCGCATGCTCATTATGCTCATCGTGGTCAGTTTAGTACTGGGCGCGGTCTTCGGTTTTATCACGTTTAAAGAGCGCATGATAAAACAATTCATGACGTCTCAAGGCGAGCCGCCACAAACCGTATCTACGATGTCCGCAAGCTACCAAGAATGGCTGCCTACGTTAAAAGCCGTTGGCACCGTGAAAGCCGTACAAGGCGTTGATGTCAGCGCTGAAGTGTCAGGTATGGTTTCCGCTATTTTATTTAAACAAGGCGACCAGGTTACGGCGAATACCGCATTAGTCCAACTCAATACCAGCAACGATATAGCTAGACTCAAAAGCCTAAGCGCTGTCGCCGAATTAGCGCGTATCACGTATTTGCGTAGTGAAGCGCAATTTAACGCTAAGGCCATTAGTAAACAGCAATTGGACTCTGATAAATTCAACTTAGAGTCTGCGCTCGCCAATGTCGCCGAACAACAAGCGCTGATTGATAAAAAAACCATTAAAGCACCGTTCTCCGGTCGCTTAGGTGTACGCTTAGTTGAAATGGGACAATACCTAGATCCCGGCACCGCCATTGCAACGTTACAAGCGCTAGATAAAGTCTATGTCGATTTTTATTTACCCCAACAAAGCTTAGCGGAGTTAAAACCGGGTCAACACGTTACCGTTAGCACCGATGCTTACCCCAAGCAAACTTACACCGGTACAGTCAGCGTGATTAATCCTAAAGTCGATGCCGCCACGCGTAACGTTTTAGTGCGCGCAACGCTTGATAACCCTGGGCAAAAATTATTACCCGGCATGTACGCTAGCGTCGAACTCATTTTAGGTGCAGCCCAACGCTATATCACGTTGCCGCGTTCGGCAATTGCGTTTAACCCCTATGGCGCAACAGTTTATTTAACCGCACCTAAACCCGCTAACGATAAAAGCCCGGCTCAATTCATTGCCCAACAAAGCTTTGTCACGACCGGTGAAACACGCGGTGACCAAATCGCTATTCTTAGCGGTGTTAAAGAAAGCGACAGCATTGTTACCTCAGGACAAATTAAATTGCGTAATGGCAGCCCGATTATTGTTAATAATTCCGTGCAGCCTTCTAATGACGCAGCGCCTAAACCTATAGACCAATAACTCGCCATGAACTTCACTGACATATTTATCCAGCGCCCGGTACTGGCCACCGTCATTAGCATGATTCTGCTGGTCTTAGGCTTGCGCTCACTAAGCGGTTTACCGGTATTGCAATATCCCCACACTGAAAATGCTGTCGTCACTGTGACCACCACGTATTACGGCGCTGATCCCGATGTGATTGCCGGTTTCATCACGACGCCATTAGAAAATATCATTGCACAGGCCAACGGCATTGATTACATCACATCGACTAGCCAAAGTAGTGTTAGCACGATTACCGCGAACTTGCGCTTAAATTACGACCCTAATAAAGCGTTAACGGAAATTAATACCAAAGTTAATTCAATCCTCAACCAATTACCGCCTGAATCACAACAACCGTCGATTAGCGTTAAAATCGGTGAAACCATAGATGCCATGTATATTGGCTTCTCTAGCACGACACTGCCCGCTAATAACATCACAGATTACCTGGTGCGCACGGTACAACCGCGCTTACAATCGGTCACCGGCATACAAACCGCAGAAATTCTAGGTGGTAAAAATTATGCATTACGCGCCTGGCTAGACCCCGATAAATTAGCGGCTAACCAACTCACCGCAGGCGATGTCAGCTCAGCGTTGGCAAAAAATGACTATATCGCCGGTTTAGGCCGTACCAAAGGCCAAATGGTACAAGTCAATTTAACCGCATCCACAGGCTTACATTCAGTCAGCGAGTTTGAAAACCTCATCATCAAACAACAAAACGGCGCGATTATTCGCTTAAAAGACGTCGCGAACGTCACATTAGGTGCTGATGATTACGAAACCAGCGTGGCTTTCGACGGTAATAAAGCCGTGTATATCGGCTTACAAATCGCCCCTAGCGCAAACTTACTTGAAGTCATAGGCCGGGTGCGCGCAGTATTTCCAGACATACAACAACAACTGCCAGAAGGCATTGACGGCGAAATCGTTTATGACTCGACAGAATTCGTCGATAGCTCGATACACGAAGTCGTACACACGTTAATTGAAGCCTTAGCCATTGTTACCTTAGTGGTATTTTTCTTTTTAGGCTCATGGCGCTCAGTGATTATCCCCGTGATTGCGATTCCATTATCACTGATTGGTACGTTTACCATGATGCTGATGCTGGGCTTTTCGATTAATTTACTGACGCTATTAGCGCTAGTACTCGCCATAGGCTTAGTCGTTGACGATGCCATTATTGTCGTTGAAAACGTTAACCGCCATTTAGAAGATGGCATGGAGCCTATACCGGCGGCACTGTTAGCCGCACGCGAATTAACCGGCCCGATTATCGCGATGACGATTGTGTTAATCGCGGTTTATGTCCCAGTCGGCTTTCAAGGAGGCCTAACGGGCGCGCTGTTTTCCGAATTCGCCTTCACGTTAGTCGGTGCCGTCACGGTTTCTGCCGTTATCGCGCTGACCTTATCGCCGATGATGAGTTCACGGCTTTTAAAAGCGCACCACCATGACAAGCATAATGTAGAAGAGCGCTTTATTGAGTTAATCGATGCTAGCTTTAACTGGCTGAGTAACCGTTACCAAACGTATGTTACACGGTAGTTTAAATTTCTTACCGGTCACAACGGTGTTCTCAGTGATTATCCTGGCCAGCATATATTTTCTGTACGCTAAGGCCAATAACGAACTCGCACCGCAAGAAGACCAAGGCATTATTATCACTAGTGCAACGGCAGCACCCGATGCCACGTTACAACAACGCTTGCTCTATTCCAGTGAAGTCTATAAAAAATTCATTACACACCCTGAAAACGATCATGTCTTCCAGCTCGACATGCCGGGGCAATCCATCGCCGGTATGGTTTTAAAACCTTGGGCTGAACGCGCATTAACCGCCGATAAATTACAGCCTATTGTGCAAGAAGAGCTGAATCAAATTTCCGGCGTACGCGTTGCCGCGTTTCAACCGCCGCCGTTACCTGGCAGCAACGGCTTGCCGGTGCAATTTGTCATCGGCAGCACAGGGTCATTTGAAGAGCTAAACACCGTTGCCGGACAATTTATGCAAGCCGCACAAAAATCCGGCATGTTTATGTTCATGGATAACGATTTAAAATACGATCAACCGCAAGCGCAATTAGAAATTGACCGAGACAAAGCAGCATTGTTGGGCTTAACCATGGAAGATGTCGGCTCATCGCTAGCCTCCATGTTAGGCGGTGGCTATGTTAATTATTTCAGCTTATCCGGGCGTTCTTATAAAGTCATGCCGCAAGTCCAACAAGGCTTTAGACTGAACACCGAGCAACTCAAAGACTATTACTTACGCAGTGGTAACGGCGACATGATTCCGTTATCGACGATTGCCCACATCACCACCAAAGTCGTCCCTCAATCGTTAAACCATTTTCAACAACTTAACGCAGCCACCGTGTCCGGCGTACCGTTTCCAGGCGTTACGTTAGGCGATGCTGTCGCTTCATTACAACAACTGGCCAAAACGATGTTACCACCCGGCTATACCGTCGATTACGCGGGACAATCTCGGCAATTAGTCAAAGAATCCAGCAGTTTTGCCGCGACCTTCGGCTTTGCGCTGATTATTATTTACCTCGCCTTAGCCGCCCAATTTGAAAGCTTTAAAGACCCGTTAATTATTCTAGTCTCTGTGCCCATGTCCATCGCCGGTGCTTTGATTTTCATCGCATTAGGTATAGGCAATGCGACCTTGAATATCTACACCGAAGTCGGCTTAGTGACGTTAATGGGCTTAATCAGTAAACATGGCATACTCATTGTCGAATTTGCCAACAACAAACAACAAGAAGGCTTAAGCAAACGCGCCGCGATAGAATCCGCTGCCAGCATACGCTTACGTCCAATTTTAATGACCACGGCAGCGATGGTGTTAGGCGTGTTACCGTTAATTTTCGCCAGTGGTGCCGGTGCCGTATCGCGTTTTAACATGGGCTTAGTCATTGCAACCGGTATCGCGATAGGCACGTTATTTACCTTATTCGTTGTACCGGCGGTGTATTTGTTATTTGGGCATGAATTTAACTCAGCCAAAACTGAGTAATGACGGAAGACTCGATGAGTTTTTCTAATGACGATCCGTAAGACGCATAGACCATGTTGAACAACAACGAGACCAACACTGACAATCAACTGAGTGAAGCCCTGCTAGCCGAACATCGCCCCGTGTTGTTCCGTTACGCTTTGCTGCAATTAAAAGACAACGAACTGGCCGACGACGCAGTACAAGAAAGTTTGCTAGCAGCATGGCAAGCATCTGCAAATTTCCAAGGCAACGCTAGCTTACGCACCTGGTTAATCGGTATTTTAAAACACAAGATTGCTGATTACTGGCGGCTTAGCGCTCGTGAAGTCGTCACCGCTGATGTTGACCAAATCGACAGCGACCTTGATGAAGCCGATGAGGACGACTTTTTTCATCAGCGACGGTCACTGGAATAACGGCCCAAGCAGTTGGAACGACCCTGAAGCGGCGCTAAAGCAACAGGAGTTCTGGACCATTTACGAAACCTGCCAAAACAACCTGCCGCCGAAAATGGCCAAGGTCTTCATGCTGCGCGAACTCGTGGGTTTGGAAACTGAAGAAGTCTGCCAGGAAACGGGCTTAAGCGACGCCAATTACTGGGTCACCATGCACCGTGCCCGATTAAGGCTGCGTGAATGTCTGGAGCTCCGCTGGTTCAACCAAACCAAAACTAACAAGGAGCGTCGCTATGCTTAGTTGCCGCGACATTACCGCCCTCATTTCTAAGGGGTTGGACAAAAAACTCAGCGTTAGCCAACGCCTTGCGATTGGTTTTCATCTGATGCTGTGTACCCATTGCCGTAACTTCCAGAACCAGTCCCAGTTCCTCCGCAAAGCCGCGCATCGCTATACCGAGCAATTACAGAAACGGTTGGATAAGAAATCTTGAGTAGAGGGGGCGCTTCTGCGCTTCCAATATCCATGTTTTGCTATTCATGCCTATGATTTTTAATAGTAATTACTTGAAATTGATGATGTTTTTTGGAATTTGAATATGTGGGCGACAGTGGTCAAAAGCTGTTTATCGCTATCATTTCACTAATAGCAGCAAAGTACTCCAAAGCAGCCCGCTTAACAGAAAGGTGACGGGCGCGCCGATCACAGAGCTTAAACGAAGCCACGAAACCGTGATAAAAATCAAACTTCAAAACCGTCAACGTGCGGCGGGTCGCTTTGACGGACTTGTTGGGCTGGAGGATCACACAACGGCAGCCTCACCAAACTGGACAATACGACGTCCACAGCAAATAACCAACACATCTATTTTGTAGCTATATAGCATGCTCGATATACCACTGATCCATACACATCTTTACTAAAACCGGGATACTTTTCGGACAACATTGCTATTGGGTCGAAATCCTTTGAATAGATAATATTAGAAAGCATATTGGCAGAATTTTGGAGATTGGATGTCATCAGTTCAAGTTCTGACAAAAGTGAGATTGGTTGATCTGGGAAAACCTCGCTCAATAGAATAGGTTCTCCCGAAGGGCGAAGCCCGATTAGTCTGCTGTGCTTGTTATAATTAAAGATCCAGAAAACACCGTTGGGAATACCATGTTTACGTGCACTCTCAATTTGCTTGACTCTTTCCTCGGGGCGAACCCAAGTTTGAATTATGTGATCAATTATGCTTATGACATGAAGGATGTTTTGCGAGTTTTGGTGCGATAAACTTTCATAACTGTATTTACGCCAATCCGCATATACATCTTCAAAATCATACCTCGGAAGCCTGTTAATCCACTGACATCAGGTGAGTCGATTGTAACTTTAGTCTCGGTTATTACCTCAATCGTAAATGCTCGCCCTTAGAACTTGCCAACGACACAACCGGTGGAAGCGTTTCTGGTAGTTCACTCCAAATCTCGCCGAATAGTCGCCCCGGTGAGGCTACATCAATACCCATGTCTTGCCCATAAGATGCTAATTGATTCCAAACGGTAGCCTCAGCCGCCGCCCAAAAGTGTCGCTTGCGCAACGAGCGGCGCTTTTGGCGGTCGACTAGATACGCTAGTTAGATTTCTTTCCATTCTATATTTATTAAACGTATTGGTAACGCCCTTATAATTTCATTAATGGCCATTATGTCATCTTCTGGCTCTTTCCAAACATACTGCTTTAACAGATCGGGAACCGTTACTTTTGTGCTATCTGTTTTATTTCGCATCACCAAGGTAATTATTGAAAATCTTTCTTTCTTTTCGCGCTTTTCAGAAATTGCGTAGTTCACCTCTGATGCTAGAAAATTCTCATCTTCGTAATTAGAGGTAACAAAAAATATTGCAGCACAAGAATTCTTCATTCCCTGGAGAATCGCACGCTCTAATGGTACTCCGGCAACCATTGCATCTTCATCTAACCACGGTTCAAACCCTAAGTTAGATAGTAGTTGGGAATATTTCCGAACAAGAGGCTTATCAACGCCTTTATGGCTTAAGAATATCTTTTTTGGCAACGATCTCTCCATTTCTTCTTTTGTAACTATAAGTTGAATAAGAGTTTCTTCCCTTTCTTTATCAAAAACTTTTCTTGTTTCGTATTCAATTTCTACGGTTGAATTTACGACACCATGTAGCCAATCAATTCGATGCAAATTCGGTATAAATTCATATAGTTTTTCGATGTTTATCCACCAAATTCCTTTGTTTTCCCCAATCCAATTTACTTTATTCTTTTCTAAGATTTCCTTGATAGGCTTTAGCACATGTCTTTTTTTTCTTATTTTTGTAAAAAAGACGAAAATTAATATACAGCCCTTCCTCATCGCGACCATGTAACAGACAAGCGCCATGTTGCCAATGGATTGTTCCTCCAAGCGTGAACATTCCAGATACAGTTACTCTTAATTTATCGTTTTCTTTTGTCACTATGCTTCATGCCTTGGAAGTCTAACGATAAGCATAACCTGAAGCAAAAAGGGGAGCACCGCGTATCTTTTTGCGCTCCGAGTTTATGCGGTGGTTAGAGCACACTTGCATCTCTCAACTCACGAAAGAAATCAGTGCGGTCGAGAAATTCGATACCAAACACGTTTCCGTCGTGATCAACGTCAACATTGAAGCCGACTTCGAAAAAGGGAATGGTCCTCCCAACTGGTGCGGCGAGATTTGCAAAATGCGCGCTCGGCTTAGGGCGGACAAAATATACATAGCCGGCCTCAACATCATGGTCGTATGTGGATCGGTCAATATTTCCGGTTTCGACCTGCGATGCGATCAATTCATAACCCGCACCAGCAAGAGCAGCACTTACTTCGGATATCATTTTTGGTGCGGCGGATGAAAAGGGAGTCATGTGCGCTCTAACTAGTAATTAGATGGTTTCCGTATATCAACTGAAAAATACTCTTTGAAGTGATAATTTATTGATCTGCCTATCACTGTTCCGTCTATATATCATCACTGTTGAAAAATTATGACTGGTAATGATCCAATTGGCGATATTGAATCACATTAAACGATAGACGGCAATAGGTCTCCTTTTGCAATTCAACTCCTCTAAATTTACCCATTGACCACTGCAATTCGCAACCACCCGACTATCCCAACTTCCCTGAAAATTTTTTGTAAGGAATTTTAATTCTCTCCGACTGATAGGGCAGGAAAGCACTGTTGCTTGTCCTAATCCATTAACTAATCTGAGAGAACACCATGAATAAAAAAACCATATCTTTGACTTTAACCAGCGCATTAGCTTCTGCTTTACTGACTGCGGTACCGACGATTCAGGCTGGCGAAAACCCGTTTGCGATGTCTAATATTTCCGGAAACCTTCATGTAGCAGAAGGCGATGAAAAAACAATGGAAGGTAAATGCGGCGAAGGCAAATGTGGTGCGGAAAAAGCTAAAACGGCAACCGATAAGGCTGCCGAAGGGAAATGTGGTGCAGGCAAAGCCAAAGAAGGCGGTTGTGGTGCCGATAAAGCCAAAACCGAAGGCACCCAAGAGCCAGCCACTGGTAAATAAGCTTAGGGAGGGTACAAACCGTACCCTCCCGAACTTGACTTCGGAGCATCTCATGAACGACTTGCACAAAACTACTTTCACTCAAAGCACTGCTTGCTTGACTATATGCTACTTCAACCGGATTTTCGCATGGGCAGTGAAGCTAGCACACGGGTTCGAGCTTAACGCATCTGGTTTAGCACCTATTTTTCCGCGCCTATTGCTGGCCTACGAGTTCGGCGAAGCCGGGCTAGAAAAACTCCACGGTGAAAACTGGTTTACCGGATTAAACTTTCCATTTCCGTTTAGCTTGCTATCCGCCGATGTTAGCTGGACATTGGCCACTGGCTTGGAAATCATTGCCCCTATCGCCCTTATTTTGGGTTTGATGACCCGCTTTTTTAGTGCGGCTTTAATAGTGTTGACGGTAGTCGCCATCGCCGCTGTGCATTGGCCCGCCGAATGGCACAGCCTAGCCGAATTGTGGCAAGGCTATGCCATCACTGATAAAGGCCACGGCAACTTTAAGCTGCCATTGATGTACATAATAATGCTCAGTTCGTTGCTGCTTAGTGGTAGCGGACGGCTTAGCGCTGATGCCTGGCTGAAACAACGCTTATCATCAACTTAAGCGGGCTAGTTGTTACATTATTTACTGTTGCTCTCTCTGATATGGCCGCTGCATCTCGTTGGTTACTAATAGGGCCAATTCAGCCGCAACAGTCTTAAGCTTTTGGAGCGACTGGACTTATGCCGCTTGACACTCTTTTTCATCTTGAATGAGATTTTTCACGGAAACCGGAGGCACGGTGACGCGCGACAACTCTTGACTCATCGCATCATGCAGTAAGGTATTTAATTTTGCAATCGGTGCGGTATCGTCGGCGGCGCTGTTATAGGTTTCTAAAGCCGCTTGTTCTGAGTTGTGGATAAATAGCTGTAACTCTTGCCCGTGTTTAAGTCCCGTTAATTGGTCATAGCCAAAATCGGCATATTTCGCGCCATTTAAACTATAATCCAGCGGGCTAAAATAGCGGGCGTATTTATAGGTGCCGTCGAATAAGCCGCGCAAGCATCCGCGCTTGGTTAAGTCCGGCCCACAACCCACATCTTCACCCCAGGTCGAACGATATACAAAATCTGCATCAAGTGAAGACGCTATCGTATCGGACATAAACAACACCCAATCACGCCCTTGTTTACCATCTGACCATTGCGCGTGTTGATACGACTCAGGGCTTTGAATGACCGTCGCTAAGCTGACGCCGGGTAAATGATTCAGCATGTTTAAATTGCTTAATGTCGCGCCAAATTGCGCGCTATACCAAGCTGCGTCTTTACCTGCCCAGGTTAGTAATGTAGGCAGTAAATCCACCGATGACGCTAACGCTGGCACATCGATATTAATCTTAGGCAAGTATTGTTTAACCAAGCTATTTTTTACATTCGACAGCCGCGCCACAATAAACGGTAATTGATTATTCTCGTGATACACCATCGCGCCTTTTTGCCGTAAAGGCAATACCACAGGTGTTTGTGCTAAGGCTTGTTCTGAAGGCTCACCATCAGACGTTGTTGCAGCCTCAAAATACCGGCTAACACCCATGTGCGATAAGGCTAATTCACCGTGGTCGGCCGTCATAACCACTAAAGTATTATCCGCAAAACCATTATTTTTTATCGCGTTTAACACTCTGACCAAGGCTTTATCGTTGTCTAAAATACAGTTTAAATAGTAGTTTAAATACACTTGCCATAGCGGCACGGTAAGCACTCGAGTGCCTAAAGCGGTTTTGGCATTATCTTTATAAACGCGTATCGTCGTTGTGGCGTCGTCATCTAACGTAATATTGCCAAATACTGACGATAACATGCTAGCCCATTCGTCTAGCGCACCAGGAATAGGCCCTTGCGTCTCAGGCGTGTAACCGTTAACCTCAAAACCGTTAGCGGGTTTTGATGGATTCCACCAATATAAATACGGCTTAGTTTTAGGCACCGGTGATAATGGGAAATACGTTTCACCCGCCGGGTCACCTTGAGCGATTTGATAACTGCCGTTACCATCAACATCGACTAACATAATGTCATGCGGATTAATAAAATTGACTGCGAGTAAAAAAGGCGTTTGTGCGCTTTGCTTGTCTTTAGCGGTAGTTTCCAGCCATTCTTGGGCATAACCAGCGACATCATCGTCACGCATAGTGCCTGATAACGGCCCTTCAGCATCGCCTAATTTTGTAGGCCCTTGCCAATCATGAAAGCCATACAGCCTACGCATGTTTACCGGCCCTTTGCCACCTTCAAATACGTCATCTTTGGTTAAATGCACTTTGCCTTTATAAGCACAGTAATATCCCGCAGCATTTAACGCATCAGCCATGGTCGGCACTTTAGGGTTTAACGAACTTTGGGTGTCAAAATCCATATTATCAACGACGCCATTATCAACACTATGATGGCCGGTAAAAATCACACTGCGCGCCGGACTACACGGTGCAGTCGGCGTAAAGTAATTATTAAACCGTACGCCGTTAGCGCGTAACTGAATACGGCCAGGTATCAGGCTTTGGTATTGCGCTAATAACTCAGGCTGAACTAAAGACTCGGTACGACTGTAATGGCGTTCTTCATCGGTAATAATTAACACGATATTAGGCCGTAATGTATTACCCTGGTCAGCTTTAGCGATTTTGCTTAAAGCCGGACTTAAGCCGACTAGTGCACCTGCCCCTGCTGTCACTTGCAAAAACCGACGCCGTCCCACATGAAGCGTTTTTATTGGTATTTTTCATGGTATCACCTCACTAAGTACTAAGAACAAACAGCTACTTAATCCCTAAACTTGGCAAAACAGCAAGAGAACTAAGCAGTTACCTTAAAAGGTTAGTATGAAAAAAATTTATGACAAAAAAATAAGTTTAACCGACTCAATTAAGACAATTTGTTACAACCTAAAGCCTAAGCGGTGTTAACTAAGGTCGTTTACCTAGCGAAAATTTTTAGCTAATTTCACAGTTATTACATGGTATCCTTGGCTTAGATTCTCGCCCCCTTTTAGAACTGAGGACTCATAATATGTTAATCCTGATTTTGCGCATTCCACGTGACACCAGTAAATATGATTTAATTAAATTTTTAGAGCCCGTCATTAAAGGTGGGTTGTTTACCAAGCCAGGTAATATTGAATCGATAGATATTATGGTGCATGAAAGTAGCAACATAGAGACGTCACCCAGACATGCATTGATTAGAATTGAACCTGATGCAGCAGCAAGACGAGTCGTTGCTAAGTTGAATAAGAAATTACTCAATGGCAAGCATGTCAATGTTCGGGAGTTTTATTTGCGTAGTTGGCATAACGATCCGAGAAATAAATCCCTGCATTCCGCAGCGGCTATTTTTAAAGAACGACGCATGGGTGAACGCCGTAAAAACAAGCTTACCGTTATCGATGTAAAAGTCGAGCAAAACCAACCCGTTAGTTTTTTTGGTGATAAGAAATTTCACCGCACCCTTTAACATAGGCTATCGCATTGCATACCGATAGACGATGAAAACCAATGCATAGGTATGCAATGCGATACCCTAATCTGCAAGATGAGCTACGTGTAGCTAGTGATTAGCAAAAAGTAAGTCCTTTTACTTTTTGCTGTTAAGATAGGATAAAGACGCTTAGTCTATGCGTAAGTTGGATTAAAGGCTTGCTCAGGATTGACAACAGGGCCATTACCATCCCAATACGGTGACAGTTTTCTCAAGCTCGCCACAATACCCGGCATGACTTTCAACACTTCATCGACTTCACGCATACTGTTATAACGCGAAAAAGAAAACCGTATCGTGCCGTGCGCAGCCGTATAAGGAATATTCATCGCGCGCATTACATGGGACGGCTCTAACGAACCTGACGTACAGGCCGAACCACTAGAAGCAGCAATACCTGCTTTATTTAGCAGCATTAAAATCGCCTCACCTTCGATATATTCAAACGCAATATCGGTGGTATTCGGCAAACGGTTATCCATATCGCCGGTCACAAAACAATGCGGAATCGAATCGGTAATGCCGCGCTCTAAACGGTCACGCATGGCTTTAACTTGGGTATTCTCAAACTCAATATGCTCTAAAGCCAATTCACAGGCTTTGCCTAAACCTACGATAGACGCGGTATTTTCCGTACCGGCACGACGACCACGCTCTTGATGCCCGCCTCTTAATAACGGTCTATAGCGCGTACCACGGCGCAAATACAACACGCCTATGCCTTTTGGCGCATGTAATTTATGACCTGATAACGATAACATATCAATTTTTGGTGTCTTGCAACATCATCGGAATCTTGCCAACGGCTTGCACCGCATCAGTATGAAACATCACACCTGCAGCATTCGCCATTTCTGCCATTTCAACGACAGGAAAAATCGTACCCGTTTCGTTATTTGCCCACATCACCGATACTATCGCAACCTGGTCTGACAACAACTTACGATACGCTTCTAAATTCAAGCGGCCACAGCGGTCTACCGGCATACGGTGAATGGTATAGCCTTCTTTTTCCAACGCTTCACATAAGCTTAAAATAGCCGGATGCTCAACCGTTGTCGTAATGATTTCTTTACGATTAGGCTGCGCTTTAATGGCCGATAAAATAGCCGTCGAATTCGATTCGGTGCCACATGACGTGAAAATAATTTCCGAATCATGTTCGCAACCGATTAACTTTTTGCACTTGCTGGCGCGCTACTTTAATCCCTTTAGCCACGCCATCAGCGAATTTATGAATAGACGAAGGATTACCGTATTGCTCTAAAAAATACGGAATCATCATATCGACGACCGCCTTATCGACTTTAGTCGTCGCATTATTATCTAAATAAATATCGGTCATGGCTTACGCTCCTACCGCTTCTTTCGGCATTTGAGACGCTGGCACGACTTTAATAAATTCACCTAACACTTCCATTAATCGTTGTTGAATGCCCGCGACAGTCATCGCAGCCATTTGGCAACCGCTACACGCGCCGGTCATATTGACATAAGCGGTGTTGCCAATCACTTCAACCAACTCAACATCACCGCCATCGGCTAATAAGGTTGGTCTTAACGACTCTAATACTTGCTCAATCTTTTTAATCCGTTGCAAATTCGTCATTGGGCCTTTCGCCGCCGCAACGACGGGTTCTGGCTTAGCAGCAGGTGCCTCAGGGTCAAATTTCTCACCTTTCTCAGCTAACACACGCTCTAAAATGGCTTCAATATCTTCATGGCAAGACGCGCAACCACCGCCCGCTTTGGTAAAGTTAGTCACGTCTTGTACGGTACGCAACTTATTGGCCCATACCATTTCTTCAATCATGACAGCGTCAATCGCAAAACATTTGCAAATCAACGCGCCTTCTTCATGGTCATCTTTCCATTCTTCACCACGATAATTCGCTATCGCAGCTTGCAAAGCCTCACGTCCCATCACTGAGCAATGCATTTTTCTCAGGCGGTAAACCTTCTAAATGGTCAGCAATATCTTGGTTAGTGACTTTTAACGCTTCATCTAACGTCATACCTTTGATAATTTCAGTTAACACCGATGATGAAGCAATGGCTGAGCCGCAGCCAAAGGTCTGAAAACCGGCATCTAAAATCACTTCGCTGGTTTCATCGACTTTTAACGTTAACCGTAACGCATCGCCACAGCTAATCGAGCCAACCTCTCCGATAGCATTGGCTTCAGCAACCGCACCGGCGTTTTTTCGGGTTAAAAAAAATGTTCTTTAACTTTATCGGAATAATCCCACATAGTTGAATCCTCGCGGCGTAATGCCTACAAATAGTTGATACGATTACTGCTGGCGTAATCTGAAACAGCGCTTAAGAACAGGTTTTCGTACCCGTACCTGACTCACTGGTATTAAATGAAGAACCACATGCACAGCTTTTTGCGGCATTAGGATTAGTAAACTTAAAGCCAGACCCTTCGATACTGTCTAAAAAATCAATCGACATACCGTCTAGCATCGGTAAGCTGGTAGGGTCGACAAACACCTTAACGTCACCGCAATCAATCACGGTATCATCAGGATTATTGGTAGGTTCCAATTTTAAGCCATATTGATAACCCGAACAGCCGCCGTCTTGTACCTCTATACGCAAGCCAGCAGTGGGTGTTTCAGATCCGGCAATAAAACGACCAACGGCGTTAATAGCTTTTTCAGTTAATGTAATCACAACGAGTCTCCTAAAGTGTGGCATTGTTCTTGATACAGTCTTAAGCAACCTATGTGCCATTATTGTTATTAGGTGTTAACCCATTGAAAAATCGACTTATGTTTAAACCCATAGCAAAACATAGCCATTTTTTGCAAGCTTACCAACAGACAATGCTTAGGCTTTTGTCAGCTTTGCTACAAAACGCCTAAACCCAGCGAGGATTAAATATGCGAGTAGAAGATTTAGATGTAGGCGATATTGTCTATGCAGCCATCACTATTATGGATGACGGCTCAATACCGGGAGGCGTAGAAGGCGAAATCTTAGCTGAAGCCGGTACGCGTGGCGTGATTACGATGATAGGTCATGTCGAAGAACAACCTGAACGTAGTGTTTATTTGGTACGTTTTGAAGACCAGCAATTAAACCTAGGCGACCCAGTAGGCTGCTGGGTGGAAGAGCTGATGGTAGAACCGGTAACGCTTAATTAGGTGGGGTTGGCTACTGTCCAATAGCTCGCTGATTGTTTAGCTAGTGATTGCAAGAAAACCTCTGAAAACCATATTCAACGCGGCTTGCAGACGATTTGTGCAATCGAGGTTTTTTAAAACTTAACGTGTTCAACATAAGCTCCTAAATAGCATAGATGTAAGATATTAATGTTTAATGAGATTTTCTAATTTTGAAATTAAGTTAAAAAATCTTCGTCATGATGCTACCGTCTGAAACCAACGCCACATAAGGCTTATAGGGGTTTTCTGATTGACACTAGCTATCGCATTAGAGTACAAAATATGCTTTGTCTGAGTTTAAACCGAACAAAGCAAGCGTTGTACTCTAGCGTTGTTATGATGCGCAAGAATCGTTAGTTATAGAAATTTCGCGATAGTAGCATCCTTTTCGTGCAGCCCAATCCTGTAACACGCCAAATTTAAGTACGATGAAGCCTAGATAACGATTTAACTTGGCCTTGGGTTTCACTTTCAACAGCGCCTTCTTGATTTAGGTCACCAAGGCCGCAGCACAGAGCCAGAGGGCATCGCGCCGCATGGTCGGGTTCACTCTTGCTGCGCAATACACTCGCTATTGCGCCCTACGGGATACTCACTACTTATCGACTAATCGGACGTACAAGTCAAGATCGTCCCCTGCCGGTAGCCCACATAGTAGGCGCAGACATGTGGCCGCAATGGCTCTGAGCTGGCGCAATTGTGCCTTAAACTCGAAATCAAGGTCGCTGACGAACGCGAGGCCATCATGTACGATTCTAGATCGAGTCCCGAAGATCCGTCCAATGCCAATAGCACTTTTTAACTGGGTAGGTACCACGTCTGGATATACGTTAGCGTGTAGAAAATTGACCACAGATCGCGGAACATCGGTTGTTTCTTGTGCGGGGAATACCTCGAGAACAGTCCACCAGAACAGTAGCTTATCAACTGGGTTAACTGCCTCACAGCCGCGTCGGAACCACCGCGCAGCCAGGCGAAAGCGGCTTCGCTTTTCATTTTTTAACGCCTCCAGTATCGCCAAGGCCTGCGCAATTTCGCCCGCTATCTCCTCCACAGGACGGTGGGGTAGTGCGACAAGTTCCAACGGCCCTTCCCACGAGGTAGCATACATGCTGTCACTGGACACGAACCCCTCAAATTCCTTCTGATTCGCAATGCCGCGATAGAGAAGCTCCATCACGCACGCCACTTCCGCCACTCGCAGTGCAGCGGTCGTTGTTCCTGGCTCAGCAGAATGTGTGATTGGGTCGACTTCTATTTCAACAATCGCATAGGTGGCAGGCGGCAGCTCGATCCGCTGCAGGGCTATAGTAGTTCCTACTATTCCTTCCCCAAACTGCACGACAGGCACCGTGTGCTCGACCTCCACTGCACCCGGCACAATTCGCACGTTGAAGCCTATACCATGCATGATCTCAACCTCCTGCGATGGCGTCGGAAGGGAAAGTCGGTACACCGCAGCGTACGGTATGCGGATTTTGGGTAGATCGAATGGGTAATCCATAAGCTTCGGCAACTGGTGAGACCTAATAAGTAATCATGTGGTTCTGAACATCATGCCATTTTAGGCGACATCCAGCAAATCTTAGCGCGTAGGGCGGTTTTCTCGCTCCCATGTTTCAGCTTGTTATGCACAATGCTACACAGATATGTCCATATTAAAAAACGCCTTCACCAAC
>NZ_LAJX01000008.1 GCF_000963695.1 Methylocucumis oryzae | reverse complement strand
AGCAGGACAGATTTAATTATAGTCAGTTGAGCTAAACCGTCATTCCGGCATGGATTGCCGAAATCCAGGCGCCATGGATGGCAAAGCTTCAAGCACATCCCTGTGTCCTCGGCAACTGCTCCTGCGTTGCTAAGCCACATGGATGTGGTGAATGCAGAAAACGCAGGAGCAGTTGCCGAGCCGAGATGACGTTCTTCTCACTTTAGCGCTGTCCCGTCTTAAGTGTGTAGCCGTATTTTCTTAGGCGATTTCCGGCGAAGAATCTACCCTACACAACGTTAATAAACCTGCGTATAACTTTCGCGCACTTCTTTAAGTTCTAAAGCAATTTCTCGGCGGATTCTAAAATCACGCTTGGAATGAGCAATGTTAAAAGGAATTTTGGGGTTGCGTTCGTATTTCACCGCCGTGCGAATAACCCCTATCCATTGCCTGTCGCTGTCTTCCATTTCTTTAAAGCGGTTGCGTATACGCTCTAGCTCTTGATTGCAATAAGTAATAAATCCAGCCGCATAAAACACGCTGTTTTTAAGATAATCTTGTAATGCGGTTAAATCGCCATTGATTTCATTTACGACTTGCTCAAAATTAATAGGCTCAGGCGCGCGGTTAATATCCTCTTTTACACCATTAACCGGTTCAGCGAGTTCTTGAATAACCGCCGCCGCTTTAGTGGTTCGAGTGCGTGTGCTAGTCGCTGCCGCGATTTCGGCGGCGGCTGTTTCCGCCATGTCTTGTGTGCTAGCGGCTTTAACTTGCGCTCGGCTGGCTTTAACCAAAGCCGGTAACGACAGCGCTTTTTCCCATAAGCCATAACGTAAATAATGTGTTAAGCGGCCTTCATCGCGGGCATTATCTTTATCAATACCTTGATAAAACGCTTCTAAGGTTTTAATTTCAGCCCAGCGCTCGCTTAATAAGCGCTCCCGTGCTTGCAAAGGTTTAGCGATAAAGACTTCTACTGCAACCCGGCCAAAACGCAAAAACAATACTTGAAAACCGTGGCGTATTCTCGCTTGCTCAATGCTTTCATCCACATGCGAGTGCAATAAATATTTACGCACTTCTTCGGTATCCCATAACAGCGCCTGAATTTTACTCACGATTTGATCGATTAAGCTTTGCAAAGCTTGTGCGAGCTGGTCGGTCATTTCGGTTTCAAATTTTTGCTGTAATTCGCGGAATAATTCTTCGCGAATTTTATAATTGCCTTCACGCGGGTCAGGCATGGACATCGTGCCACCTGCGGTATAAATGCGCTTTAATTCTTCGGGTTGCGCCGTGGTTAAATTGGCTAATAGAAATTCTATTTTCTGATCATACGCGGCGCGCAAGGCGGCTAGTTCTTGGTGTTCTTCGCCTACGGCATCGGCCTCTTGGCGACCTTGAATACTTTGCGCATACCAGACGTCAAAATCCTTTTTAATGCGTTGCCATTCCCGGCCCCACCATTGATTAAACTCTTTGCCCAACAAATCGTCTTCTTGCGTTTCAGTCAATTCGACGGTGCTATAAATTGGCTCAAGCTTCATTAAGACTTCACCGGCGTAATAGCGAATATTGCTGACTAATGCATCGCAACGTTTTTTTTTTCAACACTTCCGCGCGTTCATGGTCGATATAAAAATTCACCGCTTCTTTTAATAACGGCATCCCGTCAGTGATTCCGATTTTTTTCAGCTTTAACTTATCGTCGGCGGCTTTTGAGCGTCTTAACGTATCTTCAGACGGAATACCTGATTCGACTAAATGCGCTCTGGCACAAACAGGAATCATGCGCCGTTCAGGCACGCCCGGCCAATTAGCTCTGTGTTTTTCATAGGTGTCTTTAAAATCTATCGCATCATCTAACGCATCGGCTTGGGTTAATACGACAAAAATTTTATTGGCGACTTTAATCGTAGGATCTTCGCTATCTGCGACTAGCAACATATCTTTTTCTGGCCCGGTAATAGACGGTTGCTTCATTTCTTTAGCATAAATAATGGCATCGCAGTTTTTAAGCCTATGAACGGCTTGCTCGGCGTGCATCAGAATGCCGGAGTTAAACCCAGGAACGTCATGAAAAATAATGTCACGGTCGCTACGCAAGCGCACGGTTTTAAGTTGTATGCGCTTAATCGCTAACGATTGCGCGCGGTTTTTGAAGATAGCGGCTTGTAAATGTTCGCTGATTTCGCTGATGTCGATAAAGGCTTGGGTAAAACCGTTTTTCTGCCGAGAAAACTCATGAATCGCCGATAAATTTTTCTCGGTATCGTCGTAATCTTCTTGAATTTCTTTTTTCTCTTTATCGCTTAATAACGCACTGGCTAACGCGTCGCGGCGTTGATGTTGTAACTTGGTGATTTCTTCTTTGCTGTAATACTGAATCGACAATAATTGGTCTTGCTCTGTTTGCGCCGACCAAATTTCTGTACTGGTAAACGTACAGCGCTCACGCGCCGACGGCAGAATCTCTTGCCCTAACCAGGCATTTAATAAGGCGCTTTTACCGGCTTTTTCCAGACCAATCACTGCGACCTCGAAACGATTCACGCGTAATCTATCGATTTGCTGATTTAACCGGGTTTGCTCGATATTAATCTTTTGTGCTAAGTCCAGCGCAATATCGACTTCGGTTTTATTACTAAGCGTTACCAACTTATCCGCTAAAACCGATGCTTTTTCCAAGCGAGTGAGTTGTTGTTGACAGGTTTCCAGCCAGTTAGCCATACGAGTTCCAAGCATTTAAAAATAAACAGAGTACCTAAAATTCCAATTAGGCGCTAGTTGCGCGCTATATTTTAACGTAATCGTACAAAAGCGTTGAAGCGAATCGCTTTAATTACCCGGATAAACAAGTCTCTAAGAAACAACAACCAGAATTTCGTCTTTAGTTGAGTTGCTTATGCTCATCATCCATGAATTTTATATTGGACGTGTAATGCTTGTTTAACGTCTTTTAGTTCATCTGCAATCTTACCAATACGTTTTGCCATTCTTTGGATAAGACTTCATTTTGCGGCAGGATGTGCTCGATGGTGTAGTCTTCAATCACTACACGCTCCTTACGCCCATGATTTTCAAGGCGGCGCAACCAATAGCTGCGGCTACGGAACTGATAAAGGTTTCGTAACTTAATTTCGCGTTGAAACTCTTTGTCAGTAGGAAAACGACGATAGGTTGGCAAAAGCAAAAAAGGTCGCCTGTACGCTTTCAATCAAGGTAGCGGTCTTTTTTAAGACTACGGCTTAACGCAGCAAATATTTTGTTGAGCGAGTTGGTCGGTATATTACAAATAGCGCGGCGAAACACGTAGCTTTCAACCCAGCGTACGATTTGGGTCAATTCGTCGGCTGCCAAGCGTTGTTGCTGATAATCATGGTAAGCATCCAATAAAAACGGGTAGGCGACATCCACTTTTAATTCACGCAGGTCATGAAAGGCGGTTTTCAAGGTAGATTCTTTCTCGCTACCCAATGCCATCGGGCAATAGTAACTTGCATAAACGAATTACAAAACTAAACGAGCTTGATGATTTAATTTGGGCAATCTTGCAATCAAGCAAGTTCATGATGTAAATTCGCCAGCATCTTCTGGTTGAGCGCATAGCGAGGAACCATTAGGCAAACAATACAAAGCACAACGGGCGGCAAGAGAGTATGGTGAATTCGGTAATGTAGCTCTACGAAGCTGATCAGTCAGGCGTTCGATTGCAGGCAAATCCGCACCATTATTTATAATATCCATCAGATTTTGGTGGTTTTCATTAATCTGGCGAATAGTTTTTTTGCGGGCAGACACTAAATTTGGCAAATTAAGGCCGTAAATTTCTATGGAGCGATCTACTCGCTCATTTTTGGCTTGTCCAATACATGTGAAGCTAGCGCAAGCACGGCCATCATTTTCATTAATCCTGATTAGATCAACATCTGCGCGTTCAGTAGGATCAAGAAGAACGATTTTTTCTTCCGATACACAGCGATTATTCCAGTCAGCTTTGGCACTCCCTTGCAATAATGGAAACCAACTGCCTTTACCAACAACCAGTTCAGTTTCTTCATTAGTACTAAGGCGATTTGATCGCCCGGATGAGTATCTGAAATTTTTCCCATGAAAAAGCTAGCCACGGATAACCATCATCACTTTCAGATTCAGAACGCTTTGCTTCCTTTTTCGGACGGAAATGGTCAACATCAAAAAACGATTGAGGGTCATTGCCTTCGGAATACCAACATTTTCCATAAGACATCTTGGCTAGATAGCGGGCAAATGATCGCCAAATATGGGCTTTCTTTTCTATAAATTCCTTTCGTTCTATTTCTGGTAAAACCTCTAGTTCTTTCTGCGCCTTTTCTGCAACTTTTAGCACCTTTTCAGGGATCAGCTTAGGGTTACGTTTAACGTAAATCAATGTGACGACTCCTTGCTCATCAGTTGTTGTATCAATTGCTTCATTGCTAACCGCCGCGCTTCAATTTGTGCCGGGGTTAATGCTGGACGATCGGCATAACGCACATCATGCCAAGCGAGCAGAAAATCCTGATAGAGCGGTTCGCGATCCTCGAACAGAAAACCCAGTCGGCCAAGCTTATCGTTAATTTCGATCAGTTTCCTTTCTTGTTCATCAGATTTCTGCTCAATTCTAGCTAAAGTATTACGATCATCGACCATTTGCTGGGTATCCACATCTAAACTCGTCCGTAAACCAAATATTTCTGTCAACGTTGAAGTAAAACCCATTCCTTTAGGGGCTGTATATGGAGGTACAATGGTCACTTTGCCATCTTCCTCTGTACTCATCACACGCACTTCCTCACGGGATAATGCTGAGATAGTCAATGGGTTATGAGACGTTAAAATGATATGGCAATTGTCGGTGTCGGCGGCAATTCCAGTCCAATCTTCGATTAATTTCAGGTAGCCATGTTGCCAATGCGGATTCAAATGGGTGTCTGGCTCGTCAAGCAGGAACAATGCCCGTTTACCCCGAGAAACACGGATCAACCCTAGTGTCATTAACAATTGCCGTTCGCCATCGGAGAGATCGGCGAAGCCTACATCGCCAGAGGCATCATTACTACGGGTGACCCATAAATAAACATCGCGGATTAAATCTGAAATATCCATCGCCTCCAGTGCGAAAAACATCTCGGTGTCGTCATTAAAGGATTTTGCAAACTGCTGAAGGCGGCTCAAATCAGGAACAAAAGTCGCAAACTGTGCTTCGCTTTGCTGTTTATCTCTGTAGTCATCAATACTGTTACCGTTCAAAGCCATAGGATGAAAAGCTACCTTTTTTAAGCCATGCGCGGTTCGTCCGGCAGGCCCTGCGGCTCCCCAGAAATCGGCAGCCTGATCAACTTTTTTACTATTCCCGCCTTTGGCGAACCAAGGTTCACGAAAATGCGCCAACATTGAATGAAAGCCAGTAATGCCCAGTTTTTCCCTTAATTCTGTACTGACTTTTTCATCAGGAAAAGCAAAAAAGCTAAGCAATGCCAAAATGCCATGAATCGAGCGGCAGTAAAATAAACGTCGTTCTGCTAAGGCTTTTCGGCAAGCAATATTGTCATCATTGCGTTTAATGGCATCGTAATACCGGCGTTGATGGCTATCAAACAACGTTTCCAAGCGGCGGCTGCCGCCAGAGTAATAACCAAACACCAAATCAGGAAACCATTCTGTCTTGCGGCGTTCAAACTCTGTCCTCTTAACCTCCTGTCCATTTACGGAAATTGCCGCACTGCCGGGTAGGTTCGATAAGCAAACCCGCACGCCATCCAGACGATAGTCAATTTGATAATTAAATTTAGGCTCATTGCGGCGTAAATCCAGCCAACGAAACACGCTGATAATGGCTTCAATTAGGTTTGACTTGCCTGCACCGTTTTGACCAATAATGACAGTCGTCAATGGGCGTTTTATCGAACTCCACCGTTGCCTGCTGCAGATTTTTAAAACCGTCAATATACACTCGATCAAGTCGCATCAACGGCCTCCAAAACGGTTTGCTTATCTTTCACAAAACCTTGCTCGACTTCCCACGCAAGCTGTTTATAAAAATCCGCGACGGGTAATTCCGAAACCTTAAATAAAGACTCGACTACTGCCGAACCGCCGAGCAACTTTAAATGTCCAGCAAGGTAAGCATGGTTTTTTACATCGTCGTCTTGGCGGCTTTTGGTCATGGTAACGTTCTCCTTGGAAGCGCTAAGGGTCTTACGAGAAGTTGGCTTGCGTGTTTTATTGGGTTTATCAGTTGCTCTCAGAGCTTCGATACGAGCCAATAATTCGCTGGCGGGTTCGTCGTTGGGGTCTTGCGGCACGAGTTCGCCGCGAAAGGCTTTGGCGAGCAAGGCGGGAGTAAGTTTATCGACTTGGGCGCTGGCGGTGGTGTAGCGGGCTTCTAGGCGGTCGGCGTAGGCGAATAGGGATTCTACTCGGCGGATGATTTCGGCTTGTTCTTCAATCGAAGGTACTGGTACGTTGAGTTCGCTGACATCGCCCACACGATAATGTTTAACCCCAGTACCCACAGCAATATTTTCAGAGCGCTCCCTAAAGCAAGGGTCTAAAAGTGCTATCAACAAAAAATTTTGCAGAAAAATTGGTCTTCAATTGGCCTAAACAGCATTGTTCGTTGACCGAGACAAATCTTTGTCCCCGGAGGAATAATTGCTGCTTCCCCCATTGGGGCTTCACGGGTAAAAACCACATCACCTGGCTCAGGAAAACAACGCTTTGACCAATATTGATAGGTTTCCTCCGTAACATAACGGAGATCATCCCAAATAAAACGACCATCTCTTATATTGGTCGTTCTGACCAATGGAATACCGCTATTTTCATATGGGGCAGTTTTATTGTGGCAATCGACCACCATTAAAACTACATCTTCAAGTTTTGCCCAAATCCAACTATCGGGTAGGCCAGTTGTTTCAAAAACATTCTCTTCAGAGAAAGCGTTTACTCGTTTTTGTACTCTCGAAACTTCGTTGTGTTGATGGTTTTCATTTATCCAAGTAATTTTCCTGTTTTGAATCTCTTTAAGAACCAACCTTGCAAGATTATCTTCACTTAGAGAAGGATTTTGTTCTCGCCAATCCTGAGTAAGATTGCCGGAAGCTGCGGCAGCAAGAATCGATTGCCGAAAGCGTTTAAGAATGACGGGAATGCGGTCGAGGCGGTCGCGGCAGGCATCTACTTTTGCTAGCACGGCATCGAGTTTGTCGGCGATGCGTTTTTGTTCGTTCAGAGGGGCAAGCGCAATCTCTGTTCCTTCAAACTTGCCTTTGGTTACATGTCGTAAGCCAACTCCACCATGAGCAATATCAATCAACTGATTCAGTTTTTGATTGATAGCAAATCGCAGAAATCTTTTGTTGATTGCCGACTGATCAAAGTCAACACGGAAGATGTGCTGGTTTAGTACAGCTTCTCCTCCGCGCCAAACATGAGCACCAAAGGACGTGCCTGGGGTACCTGACCAAGCGAAAAGCAATTCTCCACCGTATAAATGATAGCGATCAGCAAATTCACCATCATAATGATTATAAGGAGCCAGTGAATTATTTAGATTCTGTATTCTGACAATTGGCAAGCCTGTATTGGACCATTCAGTTGGTTTAAACGCCCGTCCATTCTCAAGAGAGCAAAGTGAACCAATTTCAGCTAGAATCCATCCTGGTGGTAAATCATTCACACCAAGTCCTCCTCAAAATCTGCGCCCAATTCTTCCAAAATCCCCCGCAACTCCTCCATCGCCGCATCCAGTTCGCTCAACGCTTCTTGAGCCAGAAAAGCGGGTTCCGGCAAGTCTTGTGCATCAGTGGCGCTATCGTCTTTCAGCCAACTAATGTCCAAGCTGTCACCGCGTTCGGCGATTTGTTCGCGGCTGAAACGACGGAAGCGTCCGCTTTCGCCTTGGTCGTTGCGTTTGGTTAGGCTGGCAGGTGTGCCTAAGGGATCATCACCAAAGGCGGTTTCAAACTCGGCAAAATGCTGTTCGGTCAGTTGGGTGCGTTTGCCAAATTGCGGCATGTTGGCGCGTAGGTCGTAAATCCAGGTTTCCTGGGTGTTGCCTTTGTCGCTGTCGCCACGGGTGAAGAACAACACGTTGGTTTTAACACCTTGGGCGTAAAAAATTCCGGTGGGCAGGCGCAAGATGGTGTGCAGGTTGCATTTGTCCATCAGGTCGCGGCGAATGTCGCTGCCGATGTTGGACTCGAACAAGACATTGTCCGGCAATACCACAGCGGCGCGGCCTCCGGGTTTCAAACCACGATAAATATGCTGCAAAAAGCAGAATTGTTTGTTGCTGGTTGGGTAAGTGAAGTCATCGCGACTGGGCAAGCCACCACCTTTTTTGGTGCCGAACGGCGGATTGGTCAGAATCAGCGTGGCAGGCGGCAGGGCTTGGCCTTCGGGGCTTAAGGTGTCGCCATAGCGGATGCCGCCGTCGATGCCGTGCAGCATCAGGTTCATTAAAGCCAGGCGGTGGGTGTCTTGGACATGCTCCATGCCGTAAAAAGTGTTGTTACGGTATTTGCGCTGCTGGGCTTCGGTAAGTTCGTCGAAGTCGTTTTGTGTCCGCAAGTAATGGTTGGCAGCAATCAAAAAGCCGCCTGTGCCTGCCGCCGGGTCTTGGATGATGTCGGTGAGCGAGGGTTGCATGATGCGCACCATGCTGTTGATGAGTGCACGGGGCGTGAAGTATTGGCCGGCGCCGGATTTTTTTTCGTTGGCGTTTTTTTCCAGCAAGCCTTCGTACAAGTCGCCTAAATCTTCGCGGTGGACGCTGTACCAATCGAGTTTGTCGATTTCGGCAACCAGCGTGGACAAGGTGGCGGGCTTTTTGATAAAGCTGCTGGCGTTGGCGAAAATTTCTTGCACGAGTGTTGAGCCGTGTCCGCCTAAGTGGATTAGCAGGATTTTGTAAAACTCCAGGCGATCCGGCGCAGCGCGGGTTTCCAGATCTGCCCAGCGGTAATTTTCCGGCAATTGGTCTTCCGTGCCGGTTTCTGTCGCCATTTTTAAAAACAGCAAGTAGGTCAATTCGGTGACGTACTGGTGGTAGGTGATGCCGTCATCTTTGAGGATGTTGCAGAGATTCCAGAGTTTTCCGACGATGTCGGAGGTAGTTTTGTTATTTTCTGTGGACATTCAGTTTGTAGTGAGTGTTAGGCCGATTGGCTATCAGCCCATAGGCTATCGTTAAAGGCTTCCAAGACTTGTTGAAGTTCGCCATTGAAGACCTTGTCCAAACGGGTAAAGCCGCCACCTTCGCGTTTGAACACTAAGTCGGGGTCATCAAAGGCTTCGCGGTCAACCAGGACATTAGCTTTGGTTTGGGCGGCGATGCGTTTTAACCAGTCGCGTTGTGGGGTTGTCCAGGCTTTGCTGGCTAATATGGCCTGCAAGGCGTGATCGACGCGTTCATTGTACGGCAATAAAGCATCACCAATGGCAGCTTGGCGGATGTAACCGATAATGCGGGCGGCGATGTCTTGGTTGGTCATTTCCCGCCAAGCGGTGGCGAGGTTGGTTTCGGTGAATCCGGCCTTATCGAGCTCCATGACCAATTCACGCAGTTGTTTGCGGGTGAGTTCGCGTGGGCGGGTCAATACGGTCATCAAGGCAGGAATGTCGTTGCTGTGGCGGCGGATAAAACGCGGTAAATCCATTCAGGTAGTCTTCCGGTTTCTGGGCGTTGCCGTAACCCCTAGCGATGCTGTGCAGTTTGTCTTCGTGGTCAGAGATAAACAGCGGTGGTGCAATGCTTTGACCCTTGCGATCCAGAATTTCGCCCAGGTCAGGATTTTGGGTAAACCAATCGGCGACCTCGGTTAATGGCATGGCCCGCAATTTTTGGATGAACGCATCGGGTGGCATCCCGGCCAGCGTTTCAAAATCTTGCGACGTTTGTTCGGAAAGATGCCGTTTTTTTCGTTGCAGTTTGGCGATAAATTGGTCACGCACCACGCTACGAGCTTCGTCATCGGTTACATTACTCAATTCTTGGGTCAGTTGGCTAAAGCTGATTTTGGGATCGACCACCACAGGTTGCATGGCGGTTATTTCACCGATGGCTTCAAATATTTGCACGGCATCGAAAACACGGAATGCCTCTTTTTTAAGCGCTTCACAAAGGCGAGTGGCGCGCCCCATCATTTGGTCAAACAATATCCGGCTGTTGACCCGACGCAAAAACACCAGATTGCAGATTTCCGGCACGTCGATACCTGTGGTTAGCAAGTCAACGGTAACAGCAATGTTAGGCTGACGTTCATTTTTATAGCGGCGAATTTGTTGTAAAGGTTTGTCGGCTGCCCCAGTGATTTTGATGACGGCATCGTCGTCAACACTGCCATAACTCGCAACAAAAGCTTTTTTCAGCAAATCGACAACCAAATCAGCATGGGCATCGTTGACGCAAAAAATCAGGGTTTTCTGCCGTGAGGCCGGATCAAGTTCTTGGGCTAGGTATTCGCATACCACGCGATTGAAGGATTCGGTGATGACTTTGCGGTTGAAATCTTCAATATTGAGGTTGATTTCATCCGGTGTCGTGAATAGGTCGATTTGGTTATTGCGGGCATCGTAGACTTTGACCTCTTCACCGACTTTCCAGGCAATGCCGTTGGTGGATAGCTCGGTATGAATTTGAATGGGCGGCTCGTAATCGACCAGATAACCGTCGATGACCGCTTCACGATAGCTGTAAGTGTAAATCGGAATGCCGAAAATTTGCGAGGTATGTAGTGCCGGTGTGGCGGTTAGGCCGATTTTGTAAGCATCAAAATAATCCAAGACCCGGCGGTATTTGGAAATGTAATCTTCGTAGCCACGGAAGGTCATTTCGGTGTCGGACAATTCGCGGTCAAGCAGATAACCGCGATGGCATTCATCAACAATAATGCAATCGTATTGGTCAATCGTGGGTGGTGCCGTGTTTTCGGCACTGTATAGCAACCGTTGTACCATGCCTTGGATGGTGGCGATTTGTACGGCAGTGTCTGTGTCGGGAGTTTGCTCTTCCAATTCCTTGATGCCGAAGGTATCGGCAAAGGTTTGCAGGTTTTCCATGCGGGTGTCTTTGAAAGCGTTGGCGGCTTGTTCACCTAATGCCGAACGGTCAACTAAAAACAAAATGCGCCGAAAAACGTTGGGCTTTGAGCAAGCGATAGATTAAGGCGATACAGGTTTTGGTCTTGCCTGTTCCGGTCGCCATCGCCAGCAGCATTTCTCGTTGGCCGGATTCTATGGCCTGTTCAGTGGCGAGAATAGCTTTCTGTTGATAGGGACGCAGGCTAAAACCGTAGTTGAACGGAGTATTGGCCAGTTGTGCGTGTGCTTTGGCTTCGTCTCGTTTAATCAGTTCCTTCAAGCCTTCTGGTGTGTACCAGCCATCTAAAGGGTGGCTCAGGTTATCAGATCGGCGCAAGTCACAGCACCAAATGCCACTTCTGGTGGCTAATTGGCGTAGGAATGGCCGACCGTTAGACGAAAAGGCAAAGGGGACTCGGTAGGTGGCGTCGTTACCCCAATTTTCTGCTGGCAATAGGGTTTCCGGGCTGGGCTTGAAGTTCCGGCTGTAACGCTTGGCTTGTTGCAATGCACCGGAAACATCGATATTTTTGCGCTTGGCTTCCACCACAGCCACGGGAGTTAGGCCGATGAACAGGACGTAATCCGCCGGGCCGCTCTCTGTAGGCCATTCCGCAATGGCGCGATGGCTGTTTTTTCGGGTCGGCTACCTTTTTTGAATGTGATAATCTCAGAATCGGCTTCCCAGCCTGCTTGGCGCAGTTGTTGGTCAATCAGTTTACGGGTATCGGTTTCGTCCAGTTGCAGGGCATCGGCAGCAAGGTTTGCGGCTGTGATAAACTGGCTAACGGTGTTTTTCGGTTGGCTGGTGGCGAGCGATTGCTGTTCGGTAAGGCGTTGTGCCAATGCAGCTTTGGCTTGTTCGGTTTCAGTTGCCAATTGTTCCCAAAATAACCGTTCATCCTTGGCTTCGCGTAATTGCGATTGGGTGGATTGCAGTTGTTGCGCGACGTCCTGTTGGGCGGCCTGATAATCGTTCACCGCCTTATGCAAGCGTTCCAACTCAATGCGGAGTTCGTTGCTTTCGTCGGCAGGTGGAATGGGCGGCAAGAAGGGCCCGGATTTATGGCTAGGGTCTTTGAAGCTGCGATGAAACCACAGTCCTAATTGCCAAGCGAGCTTCAAGGTGCTTAAGGCAGAACGATGGTCGCCAGACATAGCGTGATTGGCTGCATTGCCCGCTCGTCTGATTTCATTAAAAAGCTGGAATATTTCTCGAGGCAAAACGCCGTTGTCTTGAAGGCGACGCAGCAGGTCGAATTGGTTTTCTTCAGATGAGGTGTAGAGGCCAATCCTGGCGGCGAGCATCTGGGCTAATAATTCCGCTAATTGGCGTAATTTTAACAGGCAGGTGTTGGGGTCATCGGCAAAGTACTTTTCTGCCAACATGCCCAACCGTAATAGCTGTTCGTCGTGTTGTTGGAGAATCGCAAAATTGGTATGTGCCGATTTAACCATCGGCTAAAGCCAGTAAAAAAGTGACTTATGGAGTGTTGATTTGCTGTTCATGATGATGCTTTGTGCAACTAAAATACAGGCATTTGAGAAGTTAAAATTCCGAGGGGCTGACATAAAAATGAAAACAGTAATTTATTAATGCTCAAAATTATAGTTTGTTTGGTTGCTGGTTTACAAATAGACCGTGTCAACTTTGTTAAATTGAAGCAGCAATTCAGAACATTATAAAAAACCAACGCAATGAAATATCGTACTTTTATTTTAGGCATATATCCGTCTCTCCTGCTCAGCTAGAGTCAGCCGATTAGTGAAATCAAAAGCAAGTAGTTGTGGGTAACCTCCTGAAAACTTAGCGGGTTAGCTCACGATTTACGCAAACAAGCCCTAGACCAAGGTTTTTATCTGGCAGGGATTCATGACCAGCAGTTTGTCATTGAAACGCCGAGTGATTTTGTGCCTAAGAGTTGGTGAACAGGATATTGAAACTATTGTTTTGCTATTAACATCAATCGTATTGAGCTAATCTCTAGTATATTTTTTTGCCCTAGAAAGGTTTAGCGTGGGTTGTTATATCTATGCTCAATACGCGTTTCAGCGTAGAGAATGAGGTAATGACAAAATCTCTCCGTGATTGCCAAGGTTTGTCTGACATCATCCTGTCAGTTTTGCACTAGCCAACCGATTCAAACTAATACCTTGCTCTGCCGCTTGCATCGCTAAGGCGCGATGGACTTCTGGCGGTATCCTAACCCGGAATTCGCCGCTGTAATGTTTCTCCGCGAGAGGCTCTGGGATAGCCTCGCCGCTGGCTTGCATATCGGCAATAGCTTCGGCGACCATTTGCCGAATACCGACTAATGCGGCCTCTTGAGTCGGCGCTAACCAAGATAGTGAGGGAAATTCAGTACACAGCCCGATGTGTTCGTTATCCTCCGGCGACCAGGTAATACGGTAGGTGTAATGGTCAATGCTCATTGTTGCGCTCCTTCAATTTGTCGATAGCTAACAGTACTTGCCTAACCTGATAAGCCTTGGCTTTACCTTTATCATTTTGGATATTTACGCGAGGATCACCAGGCCAAGGGGTTTTGAATAGTGTATGACTAGTACCGGATTGCCGTGGCTTCCCAAAGAATTCTTCACAAATTTTGAGCAAGTCTGAATAGCGAACATTGGACGGCTCGCGCCGCATTTGATCGAGAATTTTCCGGGTAGACGTCATATTAAAATGGTATCAATAGTGGAACCACTACGTCAAATAGCATGCAACTTACGCTTTTCGTACTGGTAAACGTGAAAGTAAAGCCCAAATTATTTTAAACGTAATCGTACAAAAGCGTTGTAGCGAATCGCGAATATCGCACTAAACGATATGTCATTATCGACGACCAGCGATGATTAACGTTAAGATTAAGCTGAATAAAAGCGGGGACTATTATAAAATCAGTCGTAACATCGAGCGATTAATGATTAAGAGGTTAATATGACTGATGAAGAATTAAAGACGTTAGTAGCTAGTTTAGCCATTGCACAAGACCGAACCGACAAACAAATCAGTGAGTTACGCATAGCTCAACAAGAAACTGATCGCCAGCTTAGAGAGACCGACCGCCAGCTAAAAGAAACCGATAAGCAATTACGCAGGCAATTAAAAGAATTGGGCAAACAAATCGGTGGCTTAGGTGAAAAGTTTGGCGGTTTTACTGAAGGCATGGCCTTTCCGTCTATGGCTAAAATCTTAAATGAACGTTTCGGCATGGAATTTATTACACCAAGAGTGAAAATAAAAAAACATGACGATACCTTAGAGCTTGATGTTTTTGCTTATGCTAACGCTAAACGTAATGAAGCATTTGTTGTTGAAGTAAAAAGCCATTTAAGACCAGAAGGTATTGAACAGCTTAAACAGATTCTCAAACGCTTCCGTCAATTTTGCCCAGAACATCAAGACAAAAAGCTATATGGCATGTTAGCGGTCGTCGATGCAACCGACGATTTACGCAAACAAGCCCTAGACCAAGGTTTTTATTTGGCAGGGATTCATGACCAGCAGTTTGTCATTGAAACGCCAAATGATTTTGTGCCTAAGAGTTGGTGATTGTTGTCCACGTTAATCCAAACTTAGCCAAATATTTGCGCAATCTATCCGCATCATTAGCGCTATCGCGTTGACTGCGCGATACTGCAAACAACTTGCGCCCGGCATCAGATAAGCTGTTGCTGGTTAGGCATACTTCAATAACGGCATTAAGCTGTAAGCGGTCAAATAAATCTAACTCGTTAAGCTGTTGTTCGGTAAACAAGCGATTGAGCTGACTTGCTGGCGCTGTTTGATTGACTTGCCAAAGCCGTTGTAAGCGCTGGATTTCATCATTCACTTGACGAGAAGCAATGCGCCCGCCTTCGGCTAAGGTTGCCATGCGCATGACCGAGGCCGATAAATCGCGAAAATTACCGGACCAGAGGGCATGAGGTGAGGTAGCAAACGCGAGATAGCGTTGTTTGGCTTCTTTATTAAAACTGACGTTATGACCTAGCTCTACGGCTTGTTGTGCCAGTAAATAATCTAAATTCGGCTCAATATCTTCTGTGCGCTCGGCTAAGCCAGGTAATAGATATGACCATAAATTAATCCGGGCATATAAATCTTCACGAAAACGACCGGCGTTAACGTCATTGCGTAAATCACGATGCGTACCGGTAATTAATTGAAAATCGCTGCCTGTTTCTACATCGCTGCCGATAGGATAAAACGTTTTTTCTTCTATTGCTTTTAGCAACATGGCTTGTTCGTCTAGTCCTAATTCTCCGATTTCATCTAAAAATAACAGGCCTTTATTAGCGCTTTTGAGCAAGCCAGGTCTATCGGCTAATGCCCCCGTAAACGCACCTTTAACATGACCGAATAATGCCGATGCGGCGCCATCACCTCGCAATGTGGCACAATTGACTTCAACAAATCGCCCCGTTAATTGGTGACGCGCTTTTTTCAATTCATAAACACGGCGCGCTAAAAACGATTTGCCTGCACCTGTCGGTCCCATGAACAACATGGGCGCTTTCGAGCGTATTGCAACGCGCTCTACTTCATTGATTAACTGATTAAACGCGGTGTTACGCGTAGCAATATTTGATTTTAGTAAGCGAACCGCTTCGTCATGGGCGCGAGCAAAGCGTTGTGCAATCGCATCATAACGACTTAAATCTAGGTCGGTTAGTGTGTAACTACCGGGGCTATTGAGTTCTTTTTTACGCGGTGGTGTGGTTTGAAGTAATAATGCTGGAATATAACGGGCTTCTACCATTAAAAACCAGCAAATTTGTGCCACATGCGTACCTGTTGTGATATGCACCCAATACTCGTTATGCTCGGTATCGAAAGGGAACGTTTGTGCAAAATCGAATAATGCAGCATACATATCGCCAAAATCCCAAGGGTCACGTAGGTTAAACAGTATGGGCTGTACAACCGTTTCTGGTGATACGCTGGCAATGTCGGCTTTGACTTGCGCGACTAAGCGTAAGCTGCGTGCATCATGTAGCAACACTAAGGTGTTAACGAGTAGATTTTCATGTCGAGTAATATCGACTGTTGGCCGCCAACGCTCCCAACGCGTGTCACTCCAACCGGCATCTAATTGCGTCCCTAAAAAGCCTATGATGGTGAGTTTTTTCATTTAACCCGGTTAGCGCTATTTGACTAACGCTACTGGGTAGTTTGGATGCAACGGATTTACCGTTAGTGTTTGCAAGCTGGGATTAACCACTAAGTCCATTGCTTCCATTGGAATAACGCCTAGTAAAGGCTCATTGCCCAATACTACTGCTTCGGTGACATAGCTACGGTTGGCAAAGGTGATTTCAATAGGGGCAATTTTTGGTACTTTGCGTTGGTGTCCATCCGCTAACGTCACTACTTGCCTGGATACTTCGGTCGTATCAAAGCCTAATTGCACGGCTATTTCTTCTGTAACACATAGAAACGTTGCGCCCGTATCAACTAACGCATTAATTTCTATGGCTTGTTTATTGAAAAGGTTGGTCAATTTCAGGGTTGCGTAAGTTAAGCCCACGGTAATATCCTCGGTTGCCTAAAAGAGAGCGTTAATATTATCACGCACCTATAGACTTTCTTGGGATTTTACAACGCTGCTTTTACAAAATACTATATGTGACGTAATCCCTTCTAACCATAAGGCACTTGCAATGCGCACAGCTCTTACTTTTTTGACTCTCTTTTTGGCGCTAATCTGCCCTGTTATTGCCGCAACCGAAGACGCTGTTACGCTAGAAATTAAGCAATTATTGGCGCGCTTAGAAGCGTCGGGGTGTGAGTTTAATCGCAATGGCAGTTGGCATAGTGCGGCAGACGCGAAAACACATTTATTACGCAAATTGGATTATGTACAGGAAAAAACCACGCTGACGTCGACGGAGCAGTTTATTGCACTAGCGGCAACAGCCAGTAGCTTGACGGGGCAGGCGTATCAAGTGCGTTGCGCGGGCGCTGAGCCAGTAGCGAGTGCGGCTTGGTTAGGCAAGGCCTTAACGGAGTTACGAGGCCAAAAATAAGTTAACTATGCGTATGAAAGTGGCCGTGGCTATGGCTGTGTTGCACAAGTGCAAGTTTTATGGGCACGAGGTTAACCATGCTGTGTCTGACACCGGTTTCTGCGGCGACTTTAGAGGAAAAATCGCGGATGTGTTGAGTTAAGCCACGTAAGAATAAGGTTTCTATACAATCATCGTGGTCTAAATGCACATGCATAGAGGATACGACCAAATCATGCGCCTCATGTTGTAAGTTTGTTAATCGTTCTGCAAGATTGCGCTCATGATGGTTGTAAACATACGATAGTGTGGCAACACTGTATACCGCTTGATTTTCTGCTAGCCGTTTAGATTCAATTTCTTTGCGCAATAAATCACGCACGGCTTCAGAGCGATTAGAATAGCCTTTGGCTTCTATAAACTGGTCAAATTCAGCGGCTAATTCGTCGCTTAGCGATATGGTGAAACGCTCCACAAGGTTTCCTATAGGTTTTCGGTGAGTGAGTTATAGGCGGTTAAAACCGCCTATAAAATCATAAACTATGCATGTTGTAGTCTATTCTACGAACTTTATCGTTCTCGCGCTTATCGGTTCTTTCTTTTATCTTTGCCATTTCAGTTTGTCGCTGTTGATACCAGCCGGCAATCATTTGCTCCCAATTTTCATATTTAGCGTATTCTTGGTCGCCAGCCGCTTTGCGTTTGGTGAAAATGTCTTTACCCATAGCGATTAGGTCGGCAGGTTTTTTGTCATCGACGGCTTTTAGAAATTCATCGTTGTTTCTAATGTCGTCGCGCACCATCCAGAAAGCGATTTCAAATTGTAAGCGTTCGGCTTCGGGTAAGCGTTCTTTAATAAATGATACGGATTTGTTAACCGTTTTTAAACTTCTGGCGTTGATTTTAGTGCCGCTGCCGCAGCTTATCATGAAGGCTAAACAGATAAGAACTAGATATTTCACAGTGTTTCTCGCAGTTTTATTGTTGGTGACTGTTTAAGGTCGTAAATTATCTTATATTGATGATGACGGGTTCAATTTTTTGAGCATTAACCGTTTCTTTTTACTGTATTAACAGGCTTTGTCAATGGTTGGGCGAGTGCGAGTGGAACAGCGGCACTAAGGTTCATCCCGGTTAGGCTACCCTGTCTTCAGGCTCTAAGCCTGAAAAATAGGCGGCAATATTGGCTAATACACGCTGTCCCATAGCAACGCGTGTTTCTTCCGTCGCGCTACCGATATGAGGTAATAAAGCGATATTTTTTAAGTTTAGCAAGCCCGGATGTAACTTAGGTTCGCCTTCGAAGACATCTAACCCTGCACCAGCTATCCAGCCTTGGGTTAAGGCTTTGATTAAAGCTTCGCTATCGACGACATCACCGCGCGCTGTATTAATTAGATGGGCGCTAGGCCGCATCAGTTTTAAGCGTTGTTCATTCAGCAAATGTTTAGTCGCAGGCCCACCAGGGCAGTGTATCGACACGAAATGCGCTTCAGTCAGTAATTCTTCTACAGTGGCACAACGCTGCGCCTGTAATTCCTCGACAATGGCCGGGTCTGGGTCGGAAGGCACGTTAAAGATAATTTTCATGCCAAAACCATGATGGGCTTTTCTGGCCATGGCCTGAGCGATACGGCCAAAGCCGATTAAACCTAAAGTTTTACCTGTGACTTTTTGGCCTAATAATTGGGTGGGTGCCCAGCCTTGCCATTGCCCCGATAAAACCATTTTTTCGCCTTCAGCGGCGCGGCGTGCTGACATCAGCAGTAATAACATGGCTATATCGGCTGTGCAGTCTGTCAATACATGAGGGGTGTTGGTGACAAGCACACCTTGTTGCTTAGCGGCATTGATGTTGATGTTGTTATAGCCTACTCCGAAATTGGCAATAATTTTTACCCGGCGGTTTTCAACATTAATAATGTCTTCGGTAATCGCATCGGTAACAGTGGGTAATAGCGCATCTGCCGTTTGCATCGCTTGCTTTAAGGCCTCTGCACTCATAGGACTATCGGAGTCGTTTAATTGTACATCGTAGAGTTTATGTAATTCAGCTTCGACTTGGGCGGGCCAGCGTCGGGTAACAACGACTTTTACTTTGTTCATCTTTACGCACCTATGTTTGTATCTTTTGGCTACCAACGTAAGGCGGGACAGGGTATTCACAGTGCAGGACGCCGTGAATACGTCCCTGTAGGCTTGACGGCAGCATCCATGCTGCCAACACCTGCCGCTGTGAATACCCTGTCCTTGCTAAAGTGAGTAGTCTATCTTTTTGTTGATAGTGACACCTAAGCGACAGTAATCGCTTAGGTTAAGAGGACGCCGATTAAGCTTTAGCGGTTGAGCGGTAATACTCGATAGCCGCAGCAACACCACTGCCGGGTTGGATATTAAAACCACAATCTAACATGGCCATTTCGACACCAGCGATAGCGCCTAGCATCGATACATCATTCATATCGCCAATATGTCCGATACGGAAGACTTTACCCGCAACTTCTGATAAACCTGCGCCTAACGAAATATTATATTTTTTGAATGCTGTGCTAATGACATCTTTAGCATCTTTATCTTCAGGTACCACAATTGCAGAAACCGTGTTCGATTCAAAACCCGGTTGGGCGCAAAGCTTTAAGCCCCAGGCAGCAACCGCTTTACGGGTGCCTTCAGCCAAACGGTAATGCCGAGCATAAACATTGTCCATGCCTTCTTCTAATAGCAAATCTAAGGCTTTGCGTAAGCCGTACAATAATGGCAAATTCGGTGTGTAAGGCGTGTAACCGTCTTTATTAGCTGTCATTTGGTCTTTTAAATCCAAAAAGCAGCGCGGATAGGTTGACGTTTGTACCGCTGCTAACGCTTTTTGGCTAAACGCTAAAATTGCGCCACCCGCAGGAAGCATAAAACCTTTTTGTGAACCGCTAATAGCCGCATCTACGCCCCACTCATCTAAGCGAAAATCAATACTTGCTATAGAGCTTACACCGTCTACGAATAGGAAAGCAGGATGATTAACGCTGTCTAAGACTTTGCGCACACCCCCAATATCACTGGTAACGCCGGTAGCCGTTTCGTTGTGGGTTGCTAACACGGCTTTGATTTTATGCTCAGTGTCTTCGCGTAAACGTTGCTCTAATCGGTCTAGCGGAATACCTTTACCCCACGTTTCTTGATGAATTTCAACATCAAAGCCTAAGCGTTTAGCCATTTCAGCCCATAAATGGCTGAATTGACCAAAGCGGAAAATAATGACTTTATCGCCGGGATTTAATATGTTGGTTAAAGCGATTTCCCAACCAGCAGTACCGGTTGCTGGAAATACAAAGGTTTGTCCTGTTTCGGTGCCAAACACTTTTTTTAAGTCTTGCAAGATGGGTTTTAGCAAGTTTGGAAAAATAGGTGAACGATGGTCTTCCATCGGCACATGCATTGCGTTTAAAACCGCATCGGGTACGTTTGTCGGTCCTGGGATATATAAATGGTTGCGACCAGCCATGATTGCCTCTTAAAAATGGTTGATGGTTTTAGAAGAAGATTGCAGCCGAGAGGTGTCTGTGCTGAAGGTAAAACAGATAAGGCGGATTGGGTAAAATCCTAGACTGCATAATGCAAAGTATATTTAGCTTTATGTGATTAATAAAGCCAAAGCGAAAGTTAAGGATAATGACATAGCCAGACTTAATCAGCAAGAAATTACTGTTAAAAATTGACATTAAGTGGTTGGAAAGTAGAATGGTCGGTTTATTTTGCCTAGGCTGAGCCTGGGTTTGACTCGTTTGTTCATTATGTAATAGGGAAAGCCTATGAGCCACACTTTATATACAGCGTCTGTTAACCGTGTGCAACGCTGCGAATTAGCTGTTCCAGGTTCTAATCCTGATTTTTTTGAAAAAGCACTTAAGAGTGGCGTAGATTTTGTCTTTTTAGACCTTGAAGATGCTGTCGCACCGGATGACAAGTTGCGCGCACGTAAAAATGTTATTGAAGCGATTAATGACATAGATTGGCATGGGCATGGTATTACCGTATCAGTTAGGATTAACGGTTTAGATACTCAATATATGGTGCGTGATGTTGTTGATTTAGTTGAACAATGTGGCGCTAAGCTCGATACGATTTTGATTCCTAAAGTCGGTGTTTATTCAGATGTTTACATGGTCGAAGCCATGTTAAATCAATTGGAAATGCAACAAGGCTTAAAAAACAAAATCGGCATTGAAGCATTGATTGAAACGGCATTAGGCATGGCGAACGTCGAAGATATTGCCAGACAAGGCGCTTGTGGGCGCTTAGAAGCTTTGCATTTTGGGGTGGCTGATTTTGCTGCGAGTAACCGTGCTAGAACGACGAATATCGGTGGTTTAAATCCGAATTATCCAGGTGACCAATGGCATGCTGCCATTAGCCGTATGACGGTGGCCTGTCGAGCTTATGGATTGCGTCCTATCGATGGACCGTTTGGCGATTTTAAAGACCCGGAAGGTTTTAAAGCAGCTGCTAAACGTGCTGCAGCGTTAGGTTGCGAAGGTAAGTGGGCCATTCATCCTGGTCAAATTGAATTGGCCAATGAAGTCTTTACGCCGCCACCGGCTGAAGTTGAAAAAGCTAAACGCATTTTACAAGCGTTACAAGAAGCCGCCGCTCAAGGCAAAGGCGCTGCGGCATTAGATGGGCGTTTAATTGACGCTGCGTCTGAACGTATGGCTAAAAATATTGTTACCGCTGCAGAAGCGATTGCAGCGAAAAGCGCATAGTACGTTATCGAATTTTAGGTTGTGCAGGCTGGGTTAATGCGTCACATGGAAGCTTGGCTTAACTAACCTGGCGTGTGCGGATTATTTTTTTGTCAAAAAAAAGATGGAGATGCTGTGGATATTCATGAGTATCAAGCGAAAGAAATATTAAGCGGTTATGGGGTTAAAATCGCTGAAGGGGGCTTAGCGTATAGCCCGGAAGATGCTGTACAGCGCGCACGAGAAATTGGTGGCCATATTTGGGCAGTAAAAGCGCAAGTACACTCAGGCGCGCGCGGCAAAGCCGGTGGCATTAAAATTTGTAAAACTCATGATGAAGTTGCTGCTGCCGCTGAAGCGTTATTAGGCAAGCGTTTTAATCACACACCAAACCGGCCCAGCCGGAAAAGTATGCGCACGTTTGTATATCGAAGCGGGTACCGAGATTGCCAGTGAATTATATTTTTGCTTACTCGTTGACCGTAGTGCGGAGCGTATTGTTATGGTTGGCTCAGCGCAAGGCGGCATGGATATTGAGGAGTTAGCCGTAAATCAGCCGGATGCGATTACAAAGATTTATATCGAGCCCGCCGTCGGATTGCAAGATTATCAAGCGCGGGAGATGGCTTTTAAATTAGGCTTAGACGCTGAAATCATCAGTCACGCGGTAAAAACCATAAAAGGCTGCTACCGAGCGCTACGCGATTTAGATGCGAGCATGTTGGAAATCAATCCATTAGTCGTCACGCGTAGCGGTGAGTTAGTCGCGCTAGATGCCAAAATGGGTTTTGATGAAAATGCATTGTTCAGGCAGCAAAAAATTTCTGAATTACGCGATAAAACTCAAGAAGACCCAAGAGAAACCGCAGCAGCCGATAGAGGTTTAAGCTATGTCGGCTTAGATGGCGACATAGGTTGTATGATTAATGGCGCCGGTTTAGCAATGGCAACTATGGACATGATTAAATTAGCCGGTGGTGAGCCTGCCAATTTCTTGGATGTCGGCGGTGGCGCGTCAGCCGAGCGTACCGAAAAGGCCTTCCGCCTAGTGTTAGCCGATAAAAATGTCAAAGCCATGCTAGTAAATATCTTTGCTGGTATTAACCGTTGCGATTGGATTGCTGAAGGTGTTGTGCAAGCCGTTAAGAAAATCGATATGAAAGTGCCGTTAATTGTGCGTTTATCAGGTACTAATGTCGAAGAGGGGCAGCGTATTATTGCTGAAAGCGGCTTGCCGATTATTACCGCAGAAACTTTAGCCGAAGCTGCTGAAAAAGCTGTTCAGGCGCGTAATGAAGTCGTTGCCAGAGAAGGAGCGTAACTATGGCGATTTTTATTGATGAAAACACTCGCATTGTCGTACAAGGATTTACCGGAAAAATCGGTTCTTTTCATGCACAAGACATGATTAATTACGGCTCAAAAGTCGTCGGCGGCATTACCCCAGGCAAAGGCGGACAAACCCATTTAGGTTTACCAGTTTTTAATACCGTTAAAGAAGCTGTTAGAGAAGTGGGTGCTGAAGCCAGTATCGTGTTTGTACCGCCTGCATTTGCAGCCGATTCGATTATTGAAGCCGCTGATGCAGGCATTAAATATTGCGTTTCCATCACCGATGGTATTCCAACGCAAGACATGATGATGGTAAAAAATTTCTTACGCCGTATCCCTAAAGAAGAGCGCATGATATTAACCGGGCCAAATTGTGCGGGTACGATTAGTCCAGGGCGTTCTATGTTGGGCATTATGCCAGGGCATATTTACATGCGAGGTAATGTGGGTATTGTTGGACGTTCTGGTACGTTAGGTTATGAAGCGGCCGACCAGATGAAACGTTTAGGCATAGGCGTATCAACGTCAGTCGGTATCGGTGGTGACCCGATTAACGGCAGCTCGCATAAAGATGTCTTACAGCACTTTGAGCAAGACCCCGAAACGAAAGTCGTGTTAATGATAGGCGAAATCGGCGGGCCACAAGAAGTTGAAGCCGGTTTATTCGCAAAAGAACACATGACGAAACCATTAGTTGCCTATATCGCAGGGCTAACCGCGCCAGAAGGTCGACGCATGGGCCATGCGGGTGCTATTATTTCATCAGCTGGTGAAAGTGCGGCAGAAAAAAGTGGCTATGCTAAAAGAGCTAGGCGTGACGATTTGCCCAACGCCATCGGCGATGGGTGCGACGATTGCTGAAGTATTAGCTAAATTATAATGCTAACGATGGAGCATATACTTTAAACGGTTAAGTTTTCGTTTTTTAGGTAGGGTGCGCTGTGCGCACCTTTATAAGTTATCATTAAAAATCAATGAAAAAGGTGCGCACAGCGCACCCTACGGCAACACAAGATACCGAAAACTTGACCGTTCAGAGCATAGG
>NZ_LAJX01000079.1 GCF_000963695.1 Methylocucumis oryzae | reverse complement strand
AAACGCGGCGTCTAAATCCGCCTCGTTAATGCGTTGTTGTTGAAACAGCTCGCGAAATTTTTTTGCTCCGGCAAATACCCTGATACGCCGGTTAAGCTTTGTGCCGTATCTAAAGCTTCTTCAAACGGTAGCTCTTGATAACCATGTAAAGTGTTATGGTGTACGAAATCCAGTATGGGTCCCTGCCCTGGCAACACATGATCTAAATGCTGAAAAATATGTTTAAGCCGGGTGCGATACTGCGAATATTGAAGGGAATCGGACATATCAGCTATTTTTGTGCAATACGTTGATTAATAATGTGTTGAAAGTTCGCAGCCGTACCTGCCGATAGCTCAATCCAACGACTAGGCATAAGTCCTAATAAAATAATACTGGCAATTAACACGCCTGAAGCTAGCAATTCATGGCTTTGTAAATCGTTAGCGTCAACAAGTTTGGCGGGATTTGGGCCGGTAAATAATCGCGTGAGTGTGCGCAACAAATAAGCTGCAGAAATTAAAATTGCTATGCCAAAAAATACGATAAGCCAAGGCCAAGTCTGTAAACAACTAATCAACGTATGGAGTTCAGGGATAAAACCCGCAAAGCCTGGCAGGCCCATACCCGCAAACAGCGCTAAAATCATCATACAAGCAAATCTAGGCATAATCGGCAGTAAATTACCATATTCTTGTATCGACATAGTATGAGAGCGTAAATACAGCAAGCCCAATAACAAAAATAACGCACCTGAGACTAAACCATGTGCCGTCATTTGCTGAATCGCGCCATTCAGTCCGGCCTCGTTTAAACTCGCAATGCCAAATAACACTAGACCCATGTGACTAATCGACGAATACGCCACCATGCCTTTTAAATTAGTTTGCCGCCACGCTAATAAACCGCCGTATAACATGCCAAACAATGCCAGAAAAATTAACAAGGGCTGCAAAATATGAGTCGCCTCCGGCAGCATCACAGCGGCACGAATCAGCCCATAAGCCCCCATTTTTAATAAAATACCGGACAGCAACACACTGACTTGGGCTGGAGCTTCCACATGCGCGAGCGGTAACCAGCCATGCATAGGAAAAATCGGCAACTTAACACCAAAACCTAAAATAAACCCCGCCAATACTAAGATTTGCTCATATAACGGCATATCTTGCGCCGCTTGATGCATAGACGTCATCAGTGAACCGGCATGGTGCAAATCGTATTGGCTAACTGCTAATAGCGAAAGCAACATAAAAACCGAGCCAACCATGGTGTATAACACAAAATTCAAGCTCGCCGCATGTCGGCGCTTACCGCCCCAACGGCCAATTAAAAAGAACAGCGGTATCAGCGTGACTTCCCAAAAAATATAAAACAACGCCCAATCTTGTGCCATAAATACGCCAGTGACACCGAACTCCAGCAATAAAATGCACAAGTAATAGCCTTTAACCGCACTATTAATCGAAAACGATGCGAGCAACGACACCGACGTTAACAACGCGCTCAGCATTAACATAGGCATAGACAAGCCATCGACGCCTAAAGCATAAGCGCTGCCTAAGTTAGGATTCAATGGGAAGAACTCACTAAATTGCAAACCAGCATCGCTAGGCTTGAACAGCGAGAGTAAATAACACGCTAATAATAAGCTTAACAAACCAAAACCATTCGCCAGCCAGCGTATACCACGCACCTGATGAGAGGGAAAAAACACTAACAGCAACGCCCCAACAGCGGGTGTCCATAGTAAAAGGCTTAATATACGCATAATCTCGTAGGGTACGCTGTGCGTACCTTTTTTATTGATTTTTAATGGTTATTTATAAAGATACGCACAGCGTACCCTACCTAAAAGCCGAATATGACCGTTTGAAGTATAGTCGTTTTAAAGGCAAAAGCAGCGGGTACAGTAAGCGAGGACTTCATAGGCTAATTTCCAGTTGAGTAACAATTTTTTGGGGTTACCTTCTGATAGCGAGTATAAGAACGCCCGCACCAACTAAAAAAATCCCAAGCCATTCTCGAAGGGATGGGCGCTCGTTAAGAAACGCAACAGCGAAGAGTACAACTAAAACAACGCTCAATTTATCGACCGGGGCGACTTTGTAAGCTTCGCCGATTTTCAACGAACGAAAATAGCATAGCCATGAAGCCCCTGTTGCCAATCCGGAAAGGATTAGAAACCACCATGTCCTTACGGGTAGTTCAAAGGGATTACGCCATTTTCCTGTAGCAGACAGAAAACAGGCAAGAACAACGAAAATGATGACGGTGCGGACTAACGTTGCTAAATCAGAGTCAACACCATCAAGGCCAAGCTTGGCAAAAATCGCGGTTAACGCTGCAAAAACTGCCGATAAAAGCGCCCATAAAAACCAGTTTTGAATTTCTGCCATGTTCGATTGAACCCTATATTACAGTGTCAGCTAACACTACGTTTTATTGCTCAGCCTCCAACTTGCTATGATGCATGGAGTAACAAAAATACACGATTAAGCCAATCACCAACCACACCACAAAGCGTAACCAAGTAATTGCCGGTAAAAACGCCATTAATGCTGAGCACGACAACACGCCTAAGATAGGACAAAGTAAATTAAATGGGCTGCGGAACGGTCGTGGCATATCAGGCTTAGTTAAGCGCAACACGATGACGCCAAAACACACGAGCACAAACGCGGCTAAGGTACCGATATTCACTAATTCAGCTAACTCGTTTAACGGAATAAAGCCGGCGATTAACGCCATGATAATGCCGGTCAGTACTATGACGCGCACAGGTGTTTGCGTTTTAGGATGCACATGGTCGAAATAATGCGTTAACAAGCCATCTCTGGACATCGCAAAAATAATGCGTGTTAATGCGTAATACAACACTAACATCACTGTTGACAAACCAGCAATCACACCCGTCGATACCAGCGCAGAAGCCCAAGTTACGCCAATCAGGCTTAACGCATGAGCCACCGGCGAGGACACATTGAGTTGCGTATAATTGACCACACCGGTTAATAAGCCTGATACGATGATATAAATCAACGTACAAAACAGTAACGACGCGACAATCCCCATCGGTAAATCGCGTTGTGGATTATTGGCTTCCTCTGTTGCTGTAGACACAGCATCAAAGCCGACATAAGCGAAAAAAACTAACGATGCCCCGGCTAATACGCCAGTAGTACGGCCATCTGCTTGGGTTTCAAACCAACCAAACGGCATAAACGGCTGCCAGTTTTCGGGGTGAACATTAAACACAGCGACCGCGATAAATACTGTAATAGTGATTAATTTTACAAAGACCATCGCATTATTGGCTTTCGCGCTTTGTTTAGCGCCTAAGATTAATAGCGCCATTAATAGCAAAATGATGCCCGATGCAGGTAAATTAATAAAACCGCCCAGCTCCGGCGCTTTCGTTAAACTATCCGGTAAACCCAATCCTATCGCAGTTAAGGCATTGCAAAAATAACCCGACCAGCCATTAGCGACCGTCGCAACGGCAATACTGTATTCCAATAATAAATCCCAGCCTATGATAAACGCGCATAATTCGCCAAATGCGACATAACTATAACCATACGCGCTACCACACCCGCCAATTGCCGATGATAATTCAGCATAAGACAATGCCGCAAACGCACAGGCAAAGCCCGCCACAATGAATGAAATCACCACGGCAGGGCCGGCTTGTGTCGCGGCCGCAACACCGGTTAATACAAAGATACCGGTGCCGATAATCGCGCCTACCCCTAAAAAGGTTAAGTCCCAGGCTGATAAACAGCGTTTTAAGCCATGACTGGCGTTTTCGTTAGCTAAATAATGCTTGGTTCGGAAGAGTTGCGCGCGCATGAGAGTTCTTTAGTCAGTTAACACAATGGGTTGGATTATAGCTTAGTTGGGTTAGGCAAAAGCAAGCCCTAGCGATTTAGACGATTAGCAATAATATCGTCTACCACCGCAGGATCTGCTAAGGTGGTAGTATCGCCTAGCGTGTCCAATTCATTGGCTGCAACTTTGCGCAATATTCGGCGCATAATTTTTCCTGACCGCGTTTTAGGCAACGCTTGAGCAAATTGAATCCTATCCGGTGCGGCGATAGCACCAATTTCAGCACGGACATGAGCAATTAATTCACGTTTTAACTCTTCACTAGGAACAGTCCCAACAATTAGCGTTACATACGCATAAATACCTTGGCCTTTAATATCATGGGGATAGCCGACCACTGCCGATTCGGCCACGTGCTCATGCAAGTCTAATGCACTTTCAATTTCTGCCGTGCCTAACCGATGACCGGATACGTTAATCACGTCATCAACTCTACCGGTAATCCAAAAATACCCGTCTTCATCCCGGCGTGCGCCATCACCAGTAAAATAATAACCAGGATAGGCCTTAAAATAGGTATCGATAAAACGTTGATGGTCGCCGTATACCGTGCGGGCTTGTCCTGGCCACGGAAAGCTTAATGTCAGCACACCTTCGGCAACGCCGGTTAATACCTGACCTTGTGCATCGAGAATTTCCGGTTTTGCGCCGAAAAAAGGCCGCGTGGCTGAACCGGGTTTTAATTCCGTCGCGCCAGGTAACGGCGTAATTAAAATGCCGCCGGTTTCAGTTTGCCACCAGGTATCCACAATTGGGCAACGAGTTTGTCCTACGACATGGTAATACCACTCCCAAGCTTCAGAGTTAATCGGCTCACCCACACTACCTAAAATTCTTAAGCTACTGCGGTCGCTAGATGCTACAAAGTCATCGCCTTGTGCCATTAAGGCGCGTATTGCGGTAGGTGCGGTATAAAAAATATTAACTTGATATTTATCGACAATTTGCCAGCATCTATCCGCCGCCGGATACGTCGGCACACCTTCAAACATCAGCGTAGTCGCACCATTGCATAACGGCCCGTACAACACATAAGAATGACCCGTAATCCAACCCACATCAGCCGTACACCAATAAATTTCACCCGGCTGGTAATCAAAAATATATTTATGCGTCATTGCCGCATACAGCAAATAACCGCCTGTCGTATGTTGTACACCTTTGGGTTTACCGGTAGAACCTGAGGTATAAAGAATAAATAACGGGTCTTCGGCATCCATAGCTTCAGGCTCTGACTCTGTGTCAGCTATCGCTAATAACTCGTGATACCACATATCACGGCCGGGTTGCCAGTTAACTGGATTGCCGCTACGTTGCACGACGATAATTTTGCTTAGCCCTGGACATTGCTCAGCCGCTTTATCGACGGTGGCTTTTATCGGAATCGTTTTACCACCGCGAAAGCCTTCATCAGAACAAATCAAGTAGTGACAATTCGCATCGAGTATTCGGTCTTTTAGTGCTTCTGCCGAGAATCCAGCAAACACCACTGAATGCACTGCACCGATACGTGTACACGCCAACATGGCGACAGCGGCTTCAGGAATCATCGGTAGATAAATACAAACATGGTCACCTTTGCCTACACCTTGTGCTTTTAATGCATTAGCAAAGCGACAGACTTCGGCATGTAACTGTTTATAGGTCACACGCCTCTGTTGGTTTGGGTCGTCGCCCTCCCAGATAATCGCCAGTTGATCGCCTTTATCAGCTAGATGTCTATCTAAACAATTTTCGCTGACGTTAAGCCGGCCACCTTGAAACCATTTAATATAAGCACTCGGATAATCATAATCTAACACGGTATGCCAAGGCGCACGCCAATGTAAAAAGCGTTGCGCTTGTTCCGCCCAAAAACCTTCGGGGTCATTAATAGAGCGCTGATAATCGGCTTGATACAACGCCTCGGTAATATGAGCATGTCGGGCTATTTCGGGTTTAACAGGGTAGATATATTGTTCAGACATGGTGATAGGATGCGTGGTCGGTTTACGAAAGGCCACACATTAGTCAAATCTACGCGTTATTGCACGCAAAATTTTATCTTGACCTAATCGTTGCAATAACGGCTATTTAAGCTACCCTGAGAGCAGCTAAACAATAATCACTGACGTTAGCATCGACTGACGCTGTTATGCATAGCCAGCGTGCAGTGTTGTCTTATGTTGCATTTTTAGGAAACTCTATGAAGATTACTGACAAAACCGAATACTTGGCACAACATGTACACGAGCAATTAGGTAAAGTCATCGTTGGCATGGACGATATTATTCATGGCTTAATTATCGCGTGGGTCGCGCAAGGTCATGTTTTATTGGAAGGCGTCCCCGGTTTAGGCAAAACCTTGCTTGCAAAAGCGCTAGCTCAGCTTATCAATAGTCACTTTGGCCGCATTCAAGGTACTGCGGATTTAATGCCTAGTGATATTACTGGCATACACATTTACAACAGTGAAAAACATACGTTTGAATTTGCGCCAGGCCCTTTATTTAATCGTGTTGTATTAGTCGATGAAATTAACCGCACCGGCCCTAAAACCCAGTCCGCGTTATTACAGGCTATGGAAGAAAACACCGTAACACTAGACCGTAAAACCTACCCATTACCGAAAGACTTTTTCCTGTTAGCGGCGCAAAACCCGTATGAATTTGAAGGGGTTTATCCGCTATTAGAATCGCAACTAGACCGTTTTTTAGTCAAGCTCAACTTAACTTATCCTGATGCTAAGACAGAAGCGCTCATTCTTAGTCGCTATGACAAACCCGGTGGCGGTCATCAAGCCGCATTGCAAAGCATTACCCCGTTAGCAGAGCATGATTTAATTCTAGCCAGAGAGCAAACAGCAACCGTGCATGTTGATGAGTCGTTATACCGCTATGTAGTGA
>NZ_LAJX01000078.1 GCF_000963695.1 Methylocucumis oryzae | reverse complement strand
TGGGTAATCCATAAGCTTCGGCAACTGGTGAGACCTAATAAGTAATCATGTGGTTCTGAACATCATGCCATTTTAGGCGACATCCAGCAAATCTTAGCGCGTAGGGCGGTTTTCTCGCTCCCATGTTTCAGCTTGTTATGCACAATGCTACACAGATATGTCCATATTAAAAAACCGCCTTCACCAACAACAAAATACTAACCACCACAACACCCATTGCCCATTTGACGAATGTCATATCGGATTTAATCCCCGCTAAGTCTGTTTTTATCGGATAAAGCTCTTCTTTTAATTTGAATTCAAAAAAATCTTTGGTCATTATTCCTTCCTTCTTGAATATCTACCATCACTCGTACCACAGCTTCAGCTTGCTTTTGCTCCATATCCACTAACCTTGACTCACAGCCCTCCGCTTTTGGCGTGATTTTACCTAAAGTAGCAGACCTCAACCCCATAAATCCGCTAACGAAAACTCTACGGCATCAAAAGGCGGTACAACAACTTTATCATCATCTTTAAGCAGTGCATTCAATACCCAACGACCTTGTTGCAACTCAAACGCTTCCAAGATTTGCGCCAACGGGTCGATTAGCCAAACATGCGGTACGCCAAAACGCGCGTAAATCGGTAGTTTCACAACCCTGTCTTTTTTGGCCGTCGAAGGCGACAGGATTTCACAAAGCCAATCGGGCGTTACTTCAAAGCGATGGTCTTCGGGTACGCTAGGCATACGTTCACGCCGCCAACCTGCTAAATCTGGCACGGCAACCTCGGTATCGCGGATAAAATGCACTTCAGGTTCTTGCATAATCCACCAACCACCAGGACCACCACGACCAAAATCAAAAGGCCCAGACAAATTAAAACCTAAACCACGCCCCGCCAAGCTGTGACGACCGGACCGGCGCGGCTGTGTATACAACTCGCTATTCAAAATCTCACCGGTGCTATGCTCCGGCAAGGCCAATAGCTGTTCATAAAGACTAAGTTTTAAGATGGCATTCATTGCATCTCCTGTTGTAAGGTCTGGGCTGATAGTAATAAGCAGGCGCTCATCGAGCAACGTAATGTGTACTGCTCACACCCTCAACTCCATCAACCCTTCCCGTTTCCTAGCTGCTAATTCTTGCAAATGCAAGCGCACTTGCCCTTTGCCATCCATCACGACCACATCAAAACGCTTGTCTAATGTATTAAGGCTAGGTTTTTGTTTTAAATGGATAAGTAACTCGCCGCTTAGCTCGCCTTGTTGCAGAATTTGTTTTAACGCAAAAGGATAGACAATTTCGCTAGGGCTTTGACCTCTGCGCGCGGAGGGAGGTTGACAGAAGTACAGTAAGAGCTGCCAGACGGCATCTAGGCATAGCGGATTGAATTTAGCCGGTTCGTGTTCGGGCAAGCTTAACAACGCTGACATGGCTGAGCCGTTGACGTAGACGTCTTGTAAGCCCTCAAGCGCATTGGACTGAGCGGTTAAAATCTTATGGATGAAGTCTTGAAAACTTGCATCGCTACGCGTGGCGGTTTTGCTATCGGGAATAGGCTCTGAGCCTTGAGTTAATAAGCTAGGCAACGGAGCTAAGTCTAAAATGACTTCGCCGACATGCCGGGTTAAACCGGGTTGATTTGGGCTAACGATTTTATACATCATCTGCTGCTGTGCTTGATGTAAGCTGACGTTAATGTCGCTGACTGCCCCAGACACGCTCATCGGTGGCCCCCATACCATGTTTTTCAACGCTAAGACAGGTTGTTGTACGGCGGTTTCGGCTGCGGTTCTGGCCAATTCCAGATAATTAAAACCTGGGTTTAACGCCGTCAACACGTCTTGCTTAGGTCGGTCTTTGTTAACCTGTGGCGAGTGAGTCATGTTGACAACGCGGCTTAACGGTTCACTCACGTTAACACGCACTACCGGTTCAGGCTTCTCTACGCTTGTTGGCGCCCAATGACACTGGCGTTCAAAGGCATAACCAGGCAAATGCACGCGTCTAGGCGGTTTTTCTGCGTAGAGCTTAGCCCAGTCTATGCGATAACCTTGGCAATAACACTCAGCTAAAGCGAGCAACGCGTCTTTATACGCATCGGCGTCCGCTTCGGTTACGCATTGCTGCACTAATTGGGCGATTAGCTTTTGCATGGCTTTTTGTTCGTTAAAGTCACGCGCAACTTGACCGGTAAAATAATGCGGATGGGCGGTGTTGGCATTTTGCCATAGCCGTAGCGCATCGTCTAAGCTTTGTACGACTATGGCACTACGGTATTGAAAATGGTGGCGGCCAGTTAATAGCGTATGACTAATAGCGTATAACCCTTGTTGCTCAGCCGTTTCATTGGCTAAGTAGTGACGCATAGCCGCTATCTGGTGGGTTAATGCTTCACGACTTTTCGCAGACACGACTAACACATAATACGGTAGGCTATCACTATCGCACTCGCACAGCTCAGCATCGCGTATCAGTACATGCGCATTCGTACCGCTCATGCCAAACGAACTGACCGCGCCAAAGCGGGCTTGTCCTGATGCTTTAGGCCAAGGTTGATTGTGGGTGTTGATATAAAACGGCGTGTTGTGCCAATCAACGTAAGCACTTGGGCTGGCGCAATGTAAATTCGCCGGAATCGTTTCATGGCGTAAAGCTTGTATTAAGTTCACAACACTGAGCAAACCTGACGCCGCAAACGCATGGCCAAAATTGGTTTTGGCTGAGGTAATCGCGCAAAACTGGCGTTCGGTTGTACTTGTAAAAGCATCGTTTAACGCGTTAATTTCCACCGGGTCGCCCAGTGGCGTACCGGTGCCATGTGTGACGATATAACTAATCTCACTGGGTTTAACCTGGGCTTGTGTTAACACCGTTTGTATTAACTCCGTTTGCGCTAACGCACTCGGTGCGGTAATGCCATTGGTTTTACCATCATAATTAACACCGCTGCCAGCGATGATTGCGTGTATAGAGTCACCATCGGCTTTAGCGCGGCTTAAGCGTTTTAACACTAAAACCACGACCGCTTCACCTGGCACAATACCATTAGCATCGGCAGCAAAAGCCCGGCACTGGCCGTCAGGTGCTAACATGCCTGCTTGGCTCATTGCGATATACGCTTCTGGTGCAATCATTAAATTCACGCCGGCGGCTAAAGCCGCATCGCATTCATGATTTCGTAGGCTTAAGCACGCTTGATGCAACGCGACTAACGATGATGAGCAAGCCGTGTTAATACTCAGCACCGGGCCTTTTGAAGTTTAAAAAATAAGCTAGCCGCGCCGCTAAGATGCTGGAATTATTGGCGGTTAAGCTTAAGCCTTTTATCAAACGCTGATAACCGCCGCCGTCTTCGACACCGACAAACATGCCAATTTTTTGTTCGGCAAGCTGTGTTTCGCCATAGCCTGCATCATCTAACGCGCGCCAGGCTTCTTGTAGTAAATGCCGTTGCTGCGGGTCCATTAACTCCGCTTCCATAGGTGATATGTCGAAAAATAACGAATCGAATTCAGCAATACCCGGAATACAGCCACTCCATTTTGAGCAGGATTTACCTTCCGCGCCCGGTGTTTCGCTATAGTAAGCGCGCCAATCGAAACGATCGGCAGGAATTTCTGCTACGGCATTCATGCTTGAGCTAATAGCTGCCAAAATTCGTTAACATCTCTTGCCCCTGGAAAACGACCACTCATACCAATAATCGCAATCGCGTCGTCGGCTACGGTTTGAGCTGTGGCAGCAAAGGCTTTCTTGCGGGTTGGAACAGTCGTCTCTTTAACATCGTCAACTTGATAACAAGCCGCTACAGCCGTCGAATGTTGCTGTAGCAAATACGCAGCTAATTGCGCTAAGGTCGAGTAACCAAAAAATAACGCCGGTGTTATCGCTACGCCAAAATGCTTGCTTAAGCTCCTTGCAAATTCAGCTAAGCTAATCGAATCAAAGCCTAAATTAGCTAAATTGGCTTTCACCTCAATTCGTTGTGGGTCTAACAATAATTGCTTATGTACCAACGCTGTTAAATCCGCCAACACGCATTGCTCTAAGCTCAACCCTTTCATCTCTGGTTTTCTAACCGCTTCAGCGTTATAGAATTTACGCTCGGCGGTTGTGCGGCTTAAGCATTCAGGTAAGCGCGCTAAACGCTGGCTATCGGCTTTAAGCACTAGGCAATGGCTTTCGCGTTGGCTTAATAATCGCTCTAACACAGCTAACGCCGTGGGAGCATTCAGCGCTTGTTGACCGCTGCTGGTTAAATACAACTGCGTCGCGTCATCGCTAGTTAAGCCAGTTTGTTGCCATAACGGCCAGTTAATCGCTAACACGCGACCAGCGTAACCTAGCTCAGCATGCAATCTGGCGTAAGCAGTTTGAAAGCGATTCGCTAAGGCATAATCACAAGAACCAAAATCGCCTAACACAGCTGATGACGAAGAAAAATACACCATGAAATCTAGGTCTCTAGCCGCAAAAAAGTCCGCTAGCGCCAATGTGCCTTGAATCTTAGACTTAGTCACTTCAGCAAATTGTTCTCGCGTCGTCGTCAACACGCTAGCATTACCGGATACCCCTGCACAATGCAGCGCGCCATGAATCAAGCCTAAGCGTTGTTCGGCAGCGTTTAATGCCACGTGCAGTGCGGTCTTATCACTTACATCTACCGAAATATATTCAACGCCTGTGCCTAAAGCGCGCAACACCGCTAACCGGCTGCTCAACGCAGCATTTAACGCACGACGACCCGTTAAAATTAGCTTGGCTTGATAGGTTTTTACTAAATAGTCGGCGACTAAATAACCTATGCCGCCTAAACCGCCGGTAATTAAATACACACCCCGCTGTTTAAAAGCGCTGCACGACTCAAACGGCGGTTGATAAGGTTTTAACACTGCGGTATAGCGTTGATGCTGACGATAAAGCACACTACGCACGGTTAAAGTTTGTGATTCTTGCCATAGCAACGGCAACCAATCAGCAAAGGCAACGTTTGTTGAACTGACTTGTAACACCACCGACACGGGCGTATCAGATAATACCGTAGTCAACGAGCGTTCAAAGCCTAACCACGACTCAACATGGCATTGTTGTAGTACATGAGTGCATGGCGCCGATAATAACACCCGACCCAACGTCACAGACGAAGCGGCTAACGCTTGAATCAAAACAACTATTGCGTATGCATCGTCGATAAACTTAAGCTCAGCCCAAGGCCAACAATACCATAAAGCCATATAGGACTGTTCGGGCAAATGCTTAAATAACGCTGTTAATGCCGAGGGCTCGATAGCACTTAAGCAATAAGTATTAGCGTCATTAGCCGCCTCTTCTAAACTGATAAAAATAGGCGTCACGTTAGGGGCAACACGCGCTAACACCTGACGAGTTTGTTGCCGTTGCTGGGCATTTGCGACCAAACATAACACCGAACCTGAATCCGTGTTGCCGAATTCATCGGCGTTAAGCGGCGTAAGTTGCCAGCTTTCTTGATACAACGAAACCGGATAGTCTGCCGTTGTTGCTTGTACGTTAGCTTGGGCAGTTGGTAGCCAATGCCGTTGCCGAGCAAACGGATAAGTCGGTAAATGCAAGCGTTTTGGGTTTAACGTCACTATAGAGCGCAGTCCAATCAATCACCGCCCCGTTTACCCATGCCTGTGCTAACGCATCTAAGTGTTTTTTGCGGTGACGCTAACACGGTATTATCGTCGCTCACCGAACCACGCCAACAAGCATCGGGTAATTGGCCAGCGCTAAGCTGGTGTAATTTGGCTATCAGCTCTTGTTGCGATGAAACGATAAGGCTTAAACGCTGCGCCATTGCATCACGTCCCGTGTACAAGGTATAAGCAAGCGCCGGTAACTCAACAGAATGCTCAGTTAAATAATCCGCCAAGAGCTGTGCTTGTAATAGCAAGGCTGACTGAGTTTTTGCCGATAACACGATTAACACCGGCACATCCGTGTTAACAACAACATCACTCTCTAGCCATTCGTCAATAATGACATGCGCATTAGAGCCACCCACACCAAAGCCGCTAACACCGGCGCGTCTAGGTAAGAGACCTCCTTGTTCGTCGTAAGGCTTAGGCCAAGCGCAGGTATTTTTGACTAAATAAAACGGCGTTGCCTCTAAACGCAAATACGGATTTGGCGTTTGTAAATGCGGATTACCGGCTAGCTGTCCTTGTTTCAGCATTAATAACACTTTAATAATGCCGGCCACACCGGCAGCGGCTTCTAAATGACCGATATTGGTTTTTACTGAACCTAGCCCACAATAAGGCTGCCCTACCGCTACGCCGTATTCAGAAAACGCGCTAATTAATGCATTAACTTCAACCGGGTCACCTAACTCAGTACCAGTGCCATGCGCTTCAATATATGAAATCGTAGCTGGATTAATGCCATAACGTTGATAAGTATCTAATAACAATTGTTTTTGCGCTTGACCATTAGGTGCAGTTGGCGACGACGCGCGGCCACCATGATTTTCACCGCTGGCAGTAATCACGCCATAAATCGCATCACCGTCTGATACTGCTTGCGCCAACGGTTTTAACCATAACACGGCGACGCCTTCACTACGCACATAACCATTAGCGCGGCTATCAAACGTCATACAACGGCCATCCGGGCTTAACATTCCGGCCTGACTCGATGCAATGGTAATCCTAGGATGAGCGATTAGATTCACGCCACCCACAAGAGCCGATTCGCATTGACCGTGACGTAACGCTTCTAATGCTCTATGCACGGCAATCAGCGAGCTTGAGCACGCTGTATCTATCGCTTCGCTAGGCCCTTTTAAATTCAATAAATACGATACGCGATTCGCTACCATAAATGGAAACGGCTCTATAGGCGTATCAAGTAATCCTTCTTGCTTAGCTTGGTTTAATAAATCCTTGTAATCAGCCGTCGCCACGCCAGCAAACACACCAACGCGTTGACCCGATAAACCACTAGGCGCATAACCTGCATCTTCGATAGCAGCCCATACCGTTTCTATAAATAGCCGGCATTGTGGATCCATCGCTAACGCTTCTTTGGGCGTAATACCAAAAAATTCGGCGTCAAAACAGTCGGCGTAGTCTATAAAACCACCCCATTTCACTCGTGTTTTGCCTTTTTGCTCATGTGGGTCACCGTAATAGTCCCGCCAATCCCAACGTGACAGCGGCACTTCGGTAATCGTATCAACGCCATCACGCAACACACGCCACAACTCGTCAGGTGTTGCACAACCGGGGAAAACGCCCGCCCATGCCTATGACGGCAATGGCGTTGCTGTCTGTGTCGTACGAACGGCCTGGTTTGTTCTCGTTCCCACGCTCTGCATGGGAATGCATAGTGGTGTTATCGAGAGACGGGTCTGCATTCCCACGCAGGAGCGTGGGAACGAGGTTGCAAAACTCCGAAAGGCAGATTGTTCTCGTTCCCACGCTTTGCGTGGGAATGCATACCCATAGACGCGACAGTAGAAATCCTAACCTTACCAGCCATAACGCTTGTCTCGATACTACACTCCGGCGTCGAGACATTAGTGGTGTTATCGAGAGACAGGTCTGCATTCCCACGCAGGAGCGTGGGAACGAGGTTGCAAACGCCGAAAGGCAGATTTGGCATCGTTCCCACTCTCTGCGTGGGAATGCAGACTAATCCCGTTTGCGCTTCAGCAGGCAAATCATGCACCCGCTTAACTGCTTCTGGATATTTGCTCAGTAAATAATCCGCTAGCCCCTGTAAATCACTTAATTCAAAAAACAGCGTTGGCATTAACGTCAATTGGTAAGCTTGATTTAACGCATTGGCGAGTTGTGTGAAACTAATCGAATCAAAACCGTAATCGGATAGCTCAGCCTCTAAACTGACTTGTTCCGGCTTCATCTTTTGCACCGTAGCGACGATAGCAACCAATGCTTTTGCTAACGCGTGTTTTTGTTGCGCATCACTGGTAGCAGGCGGCATTGCTAAACTAGTAGGCTGCATTGGCAAGCTATAGCGATAATTCAGCAAACACTGTTGAATTTTCGCAGAATCGCCGTAAGCAACCAGTAGATTGGCGTCATCGCTGTTTAATGTCGCATAAAACGCGTTAAGCCTGCGTGACTCGGCATAGCGGTCATACCGGTGGCATCGCGCATTAATAACTGATGCTGCGCCGTCATCTGCATACCGCCGTCTTGCCATAACGGCCAGTTAATGCTCACGGTTTTACCGAATGCCCGGCCTTGTTGTACGCGTTTAGCTCTTTGACGGGCAAAACCGTCTAAAAACGCATTTGCGGCGGCATAATCGGCTTGACCCGGATTACCTAAACAGCCTGCAATCGATGAAAACAATACGAAAAAATCTAATCGCGTATCGGCTAATGCTTGCTCTAATGCCAAGACGCCATTGATTTTAGGCCGCCAAACTTGCTCGGCATCGCTTAGTTTTTTATAAGCTAAATAAGCATCGGCAATGACTCCCGCGCTATGAATCACACCCTCTAGCCGACCATAGCGTTGTTTAATATCAGCGATTAGCGCAGTTAATGCTGCTGTATCGCTGCAATCAACACGGTAATAATTCAGCTCGGCGCCGTTAACCTGTAACGCGCTTAGGGCTTGCTGTTTAGCAGGCGATAACGGCGAACGGCCTATTAACACCAGTTTAGCTTGATAACTACGCGCTAAATCTTGCGCGATAATCCAGCCGATACCACCTAAGCCACCGGTGATTAATACAACGCTTTGGGCTTTCGGCAACTGCTCCTGCGTTGCCCTACTACACGCCATCCGTGGCGTTATCGGCAACTGCTCCTGCGTTGCTCTACTACACGCCATCCGTGGCGTTATCGGTAAGTTTGCTGGCGCAACGCTAGGCAAGCTAATCGCTTCAAAACCCAATATAGAACGCTGGCCTAACTCGTTAAAACTGATGTCAATATCAGCCGTCGCCGCGCTAAGCTCATCTTGCACTAAACCGATGAAACGCGAGAGTGGTAGCTTAGGTGAATAAACAATGACTTTGGCTAACACTCTAACCTGCTCTAAGTTAGCCGTTTTTAACAAACCGGATAACGCATTAGCGGTTAGCGGATTATCATCAGGGCTTAACACGACGATAGGTTGTAACAATGCTGGCGGCTGTTGTGCGAGTTGTTGCAACGTTTGTAAGCAAGCGGTTAAATCTTGGTTTATAACATTGCTTATTGGTTGACAATGTGCATCAGGCCAAGCCGTTTGTAACGCATTGAGTAATACAGAGTTGTCACTCGAGATAAATAATGGCGTTGATAAATTGAGTTTTTGTTGGGTTACGCTATCGCTAACCCAACCTACGTCACTACCTCCGTGCATCCATGCAGTCGTAACCCAACCTACCCGGCGCGCATAACAAACTGTTTGAGCAGTCGACGCCTGAAATACCAGTGTTAAACCTCTGGCTGAGGCTATGACTCGCCCTGCACTGTCGGTCATATCAAAATCTAAAGTCGCTAACCGTGTTGAGCTAGCCTCATGTAAACGAATATGGGCATAAGCGGGAGTCGGTAAGCTATCGTACACCACCCATTCGTCTAAGCTCATAGGCATAGGTAACGCGGTTTGTTCATGTTGGCTTAGCGTTAACACGACGCAGGCAACGATAGCCCCGTTTAATAAACTAGGCGACATAGCGTCTAACTCATTCGGTACTTGCTCAGACGCTAAAGTCAGTAACGCCAACGCTTCGTGTTCGCCATGAGCTAACGCTTGTAGGGTTAATAAGCGTTCACCATGACTGTGTTGCATGATACGGTCACAGTCCATACGCGTTAACGTCTGCGGGCAACGTTGTCTTACCGCTGTTAAGTCGATAAAACCACCATTATCAGGCTGGCTTAAGACCACGCCTTGGCAATACACTAAGGTTTCATCACTCGCCGACGTCAGATTAAAACGCAAACCTTCAGGCTCTGAAGCAAAACGCACGACGGTTTCAGCACTGTCTGATGTTAACTGTAAATAACGCGGCCAAACGATTTGCCTTAATGCATTAAGCGCGCGTTCTGGGCTATGCTTTTGCGCCGTTGTGACAATATGTTCTAACAACACAGCAACCGGCAAAATATTATTATGCTCTTGTAGATAATACGCTTGCTCAAACCATTGCTGGTGGTAGCTACCGATTTGCTGGCTGTCAAGATTTGCCCTGTCTCGTGTTGCCGAATCTAAAAGCCACGCATAACTTGTCGCCTTCACGTCCTTGTGCTCTGGATACCGGCAATCCATGCCGGTATGACGAGTTATTTCGTCATGATTAGCGCGCTGAACGGCTCTGGAAACCAATCCCGTTAATTCTACACACACCTGACCATTCGCATCGCTTAACACTATATCTAACCTGTTTTCGCCGCTAAGACGCAGCCAAGCCCAAGCCGTTGGGCCAGAACAGGCTTGATAAATAATCACTTGGTCTAAAGTAAACGGCATTAACGCTTGTTGTATTTCGGGTCGTGTCAAACCCAAAGCCAGCGTCGCTTGTAGTGCAGCATCCAATAACGCCGGATGTAAATCATAACTGTCATCTTGTTCGGATAAGCGTAACTCAGCTAATACCTCGCCATCACCGACATAAAGCCTGCTCAAAGCCTGCATCACACCGCTATGACACACACCGGCTTGGACAAACGCTTGATAGCATTGCTCAGGCGTTATGCGTTGGCTGTCTAAGTGTTGCTGTAAATATTCTAGTTTTAACGGTGCTAGCGTAGGTTTAGCAATAACCGCTAAGCCACCTTGGCAATGCAATGTGCTATTTGCATTATCCACGTTGACGACTTCAAACTGTACCAGGTCTTGCTTAGCCTCTAAACGCAACTGCAACTCGTCAGCCGAACGACCATATTGCCAAGGCGTTAACCAAACAATGTGCGACAGTTTTATGGCGTGTTGGGAGCCGTAGGGTGAGGCCTGTTTAGCAGCCTCCGCTGCCATGGCTAAATACACGACGCCCGGTAACACTTTTTGACCTTGCACGACGTGACCGCTTAAGAAAAATTCATCACCGGTAAAACGGCTACGATACGCGAGCTGCGCTAAGGTTGAGATATTGCTATGCAATAATGGGTGTAACAACGCTGGCAAGCTAGGCTGAAATGCTAATCTTTCCGGCTTCCAATAACGTTCTTTAGCAAACGGATAACTAGGTAAATGCAGGCGTTTAGGCTTTGCGCCTGGGTAATAGCTTAACCAATCAATTTCAGCACCGTTCACCCAAGCCTCTGCTATCGACTCTAACGACTCTAAAGCCCTGCTAGCTAATAGACGCGGTTGTTTTAACGCTTTTGGAGATACCTGACCGTACCAGCATTGCTTGGGTCTTTGTTGTTGTACAAACTGCGTTAAACACTGGCGCAGTGCGTCAATACTGTTAACCACAAACGCGAGTCTATGCGTCATCGCCTCCCGACCTAGTTGCAGCGTATAAGCCACGGCGCTAAGCGTTAATGTTGAGTCTGCCTGTTCTAAAAAACGTGATAACCGCTGACAAACCTCAAGCAAACGCTCGTCGTTTTTGGCGGATAATACGATGAGGCTTTTATCCATAGCCGGCCAGACCGTCGGGCTGCTTGGCGAGGATGTCGTGTATTCTGCAATCACTAAATGCGCATTTGTACCACTATGCCCAAACGAATTTAACGCCGCCATTAACGGTGCGCCGTTTGAATTCTGCCACGGCTGTAAACGCGTTGCGGGATAAAATGGCGACTGCTCAAATTCGATTAACGGATTGAGTGACTTAAAATGTGGCATGGCGGGCAGCAGCCGGTGTTTTAACGATAACAACACTTTTATCAAACCCAGCACCGCAGCACTCGCCGTACTATGACCGATATTGGCTTTCCCGCTACCCACCGCGCAGTAACCGGTTTTATCGGTAAACTGTCTAAACGCTGCCACTAACGCATTCGCTTCCACCGGGTCGCCTAAGCGTGTGCCGGTACCATGCGCTTCTATATAACTAATGTGTTCCGGGTTAATGCCGAAACGCTTATACGTGTCTATGATTAACGCCTGTTGCGCACTACCGCTAGGTGCCGTAATACCATTGCTAGCACCGTCTTGATTAATGCCCGAGGCTTTGATAACACCATAAATCGGGTCATTATCAGCTATCGCATCGCGTAAACGTTTTAACACCACCATGCCTACGCCTTCTGACATCGCCATGCCATCAGCCTCAGCATCAAAACTACGGCAACGACCAGAATGCGCCAGCATATCGGTTTGCGATAAGCCGATTAACGGCGTTGGTCCCATCACCGCAAACACACCACCGCCTAACGCTAAATCAGTTTCACCTCGGCGTAAGCTTTCACACGCTAAATGCAAGGCCACGCCGGAAGACGAGCAGCCCAGTGTTCACGACAAACGCTGGACCTTGTAAATTAAGAAAATACGATAAACGCGAAGCAATAATCGCTTCTGACGCGCCCGTAAAACTCTCATGCACATACCCGGTGGGTTCAGCACCAACAAAAATCCCCGTGCGTGAACCCGCTAAGGTTTTAGGATTAATCCCGGCATCTTCCAAGCTTTTCCAGCTTTCTTGTAAGATTAAACGCTGATGCGGATTCATCGATTCGGCTTCGCGCGGCGAAATACTAAAAAATAAGGGGTCAAAGCAATCCCGGTGCGTTAATACCCCACCCCAGCGGCAATAGCTTTTACCGGGTTGTTTAGTTGGGCTGAACTGCTCAGGTTTTAAATAATGCGCGGGTAATTCAGTCACCGAATCGACGCCGTGCAGCAGATTTTGCCAAAAGCCGTCAGCATCCTCAGCCCCTGAGCATTGGCAAGATAAACCAATCACGGCAATGTCGTCATCGCAATAGCGGTTAACGGCCTCTTGGCTTAATATTGGTTGAGGCGTAGGGGTTGCTAGGTCAACCATCGCTTGCTGAGTATGCTCGAAGGTGCGCGTAGCGCACCCTACCTCTTCGTGATTTAGTGCTTGTTGCGGTGTAGGGTACGCTGTGCGTACCAAACCTTGCTCAACGATATATTTGCTTAAACGCGTGACATTGGTGTAATCGAATAACACTGTGGTATTGAGTTGAATACCTAATACCTGTTTGATTTGCTGAATCAGTGACACACCTAAAATCGAATCCACACCGTAATCAGAAAATGCTTGCTCGGTATCAATCACATCCGCATCTATGCCTAAAGCGGCGGCTAAACACTGAATTAAACATTGTACGACATCGGTTACCTGGGCTATTGGTACAGACTCGTTCCCACGCTCTGCGTGGGAATGCAGATTATGCAGCTGTGCGCCTTGATGCACCGAACAGTCGCGTGATAGGTTTTGTTCCACTGAATTTTTCGCTAGCTCAACGGTGCGCGTAGCGCACCCTACTTCAAACTCGTTCCTACGCTGTGCGTGGGAATGCAGATTTTGCGGCGGTACGCTTTGATACGCTGAGTTTTGCCTGATTAAGCCATTACTTTCAGCGACAATGATTTGATGGCCTAATGCATGATGGCTAGCCACCGGAAAGTGTACCGAAGCAAACCCCTGATTATGCAATAACTGTTGCCAACGCTCAGGATATAAGCCTGGACTGCCGGGAATACGCACACACTCATCTTCAGCTAACGACCAACCGTCGATTAAACCGAATAACACCGAAGCAAAAATCGTTTTATCACTAATATCGTTAACGATTAATAAGCCGTTAGGCGCTAACACTGATTGAGCATTGCGTAAGGTGTTACGCATATTGCTAGTAGCATGTAATACGTTAGTCGCTAACACTAGGTCGTAACAACCGAGTTCAATGCCTTGCTGAGCTGGGCTTTGTTCGATATTAAAGACCTGGTAGCGTAAAAACGGATAACGGTTTTGATAGCGTTGCCGAGCATGAATAAAAAACGATTGCGATAAATCGGTATAACAATAGTCAGCAACAGCGTGTTGTACAGCGCTTAAGACCGGTAATACCGTTGATGTTGTTGCACCCGTGCCCGCCCCTATTTCTAACAATCTAATTTTGGCATCGGGTTGTTGTCGTAAGCGTTCGCGGATAAAGCCCACGACGACATCAGCCATCACTTGATTGAAAAAATCGCAAATCGGATTGTTTTTATACAAGCCCTCGATTTTGTCCATCGCACCATTTGGAAACAAAATATCGGTGACTAATACCGTACCAAGCAAAATAGCCGGTAACTGACTTAAACAATCGCTGACTAATACGGCTAATGTCCGCGTTTCGGGCTGGGCTAATAATTCTACCTGCTGAGCTTGCCATTGTTGCCATACCTTGGCACGGTTTAAGCTTTCATAGTCTGGATTTAACCTAAATAAACCGTGTTGCTCTAACAAATAACCGTATTCAGTCAGTATCGCAAAACTTTCCAACCACCAGCGCTTAAACTTGGCTAAAACTTGCGCTTTAGCCATTAAAACCTCAGCGCTGACTGCCTGGTCAGTGAACTGCTCAGCTAATAATGCTTTTAACTCAACAAATAACAAGCGCACTAGCCATTGATTTAAACTATCGCTATGACAGTTTTGGCTAGGCGCTGGCGTACTCGGCTGATACGCATTTAGCAGCGCTAAGCAAGACTCAAACTGAGGGCTAACATAAATACTGTCGGTGCTTAAATCGATACGCTCTATGAGTTCCGGCTTAGTCGTATGCGACACGGCTAATTGCGTAAGCGGTAATTGCATGAGCAAATCTAATGCATACTGTCCTTGCTCGGCGCTAATAGGCTTAACACCACGTAGGTTTACCAATTCTTTTAACGCGTCAGTAATGCGGCTACCACCGCCTTCAGCCCAATATCCCCAATTGACGACTTTAATCGGCCAACCTTGACGCTTTAATTTAAGCGCTAACGCATCCATACCTACGCAAGCCGATGCATACGCACTCATACCGCCGGGTCTGGCAAACGCAATCATAGACGAGAATAACACGACAAAATCTAACGGCTCTTGCTTAAAGACATTAGCGATGTTTTCTGTAATTAATACTTTACTAGCCCAGATAGAGCGGAATAGCCCCTCATCCATAGCGGCAATGGTTTTATCATAAGCGCCTAACGCAGCATGAAACACGCCGTGAAGCGCACCAAATTCGGTTTTAATAGCGTTATAGACTTTCGCTAAAGCGACACTATCCGTCGCATCGGCTTGGTAATAAATCGGCTTAATATCAAAACTGACAAAGCATTCCAACGCGGTTTTTATCTCTTGCTCTGAGCTACGGCCTAACCAAACCACTTGTGCTTGATATTGCGTTATTAAGAATTCAGTCCACAGCACACCTAAACCACCGGCACCGCCGATAATCAGATACACGCCGTTATGCCTATAAGACCTGGCATTGCTGGAATCAGACACAGATACGCGCACTAGCGTTTGTTTAAACCATTCGCCGCGTCTATACGCTAAACTGGTTAACTCGCGTTGGCTAGGTAGGGATTGGAGCATTAAGTCTAATGAATCATCGTCACAGGTTTTATCTAAGGCTTGCACCTGCCAAGCCGGATATTCTTGCGCTAAGCTTTCGACAAAACCATGTATGGCGGCGCAATCTGGATTAGGCGAATCTTGCTCTAACACGGCAAAAGCGCTTTGTGTGATCACGATAAAACGCAAAGACTCATTACCATAGCCTGAGGCTAATAAGGCTTTAACAAGTCTGAAGACATAGCCTAAGCCGTGTTGATAAGCGCTTTGGGCGTTTTTGCTCTGACACACTCGTAAGGACTAACACCAGCCCAGTAAACGCGTAGCTACTTAAGCGTGTGCTAAGAATTTCTACATCATCGTGCTCGTTTAGCGTTAAATACTGCTTAGCCGTTGTGTTACTAGGCGCTTGTTGATAAATCCATAACGTGTTTTTCTCGTTCTCATGCTCTGGCGTGGAAATGCCGATGGCGTTATCAGAATATAGGTCTGCATTCCCACGCTGGAGCGTGGGAACGAGGTCAACGACGTCCCACACGGGACGTAATAGGCACAAGTCTGTGTTCTGGTTCCCACGCTCTGCGTGGGAATGCAGACCGACAGACGCGACGGGAGAAATTCCAGCTTTACCCGCCATAACGCTTAAACGCTGCTTAGCAAACGGATAACCCGGCAATCTTATCCGTGCTGGCTTAATAGAGCCATATAACAACCGCCAATCGATATGAACGCCTTGCAGCCATAAACGCATGAGCTTTTGATAGTCACCGGATGTTAACCAATGTTGCAACGCCTGTTGTAGTTGCTCATCTTGGAATAGCTCAACGAGTAGCGACTCTTGTCCACAACGGCCTTGTAACAACTCGCTATCGTCTTGGCCTGACAGATAGTCCGTTAATTTCAGCATTAGCGTATCGAGGTCTTTGGCTATAAACGTTAAACGCTCCGGCATGGCTTCCCTACCGACTTGTAAGGTATAAGCTATGCTATGCAAATCGGGTTGGTGTTGCTTGATATGCGCTAATAACTGCGCGACGACTTGTTGTAAGCGCTCTTTATTTTGCGCGGATAACACTATCACGGCTGGCTGGGTAAATTCCCTTTCGGTAAAAGCAGGCGCGATATATTCAGCAATAATGACATGCGCATTCGCACCACCGGCACCAAACGATGACAACCCTGCGATGCGTGGTAATTGCTGACCGTTGACCACCGGCCTAGACCAAGGCGCTAGGGTTTGTTGCACGACAAACGGCGTCGCATCAAAACGGATATTCGGATTCAATTCACGGCTATGCAGACTCGGTACTAGCTGACCGTGCTGGATTTGTAAAATGACTTTGGTTAAACCAGCAATACCGGCAGCGGCTTCTAAATGACCGATATTGGCTTTCACTGAGCCTAGCGCACAATGGCTTGGCCCATAGCTGTCTTTAAAGGCTTGAGCTAACCCACTGACTTCAATCGGGTCACCTAACTCGGTACCGGTGCCGTGCGCTTCGATATAGCTGACCGCGCTAGCGGGTAACATAGCTTTGGCTAAGGCTTTAGTAATGACGTCCGCTTGTGCTTTTGGATTAGGCACGGTATAGCCATTGGTTTTGCCGCCATGATTAATCGCCGATGCTTTAAGCACCGCTAAAATGTTATCGCCATCGGCAACTGCTTGGGTTAAGCGTTTTAACACCACCATGCCAACGCCTTCACCTGGCACAAACCCCTTGCCGCCCGCACCAAAGCTTTTACATTGTCCATCCTCGGCCAACATATACACCGAGCATAGCCCCACATAAGTCGAAGGATGCAAATACAAATTCACGCCGCCTGCTAACGCCAGCTCACACTCATTGGCGAGTAAATGCAAACAAGCCTGATGAAGCGCTGTTAACGACGACGAACACATGGTATCTACCGGCATACTAGGGCCGGTTAAATCCAAGAAATATGAAATCCGATTCGCGGCTGAGCTAAACGAGGTGCGTGGATAAGCGGTTTCACCCTGAGCGCGTAGTTCTGGCCCGTATAATTCATAACCGGTTTTGGTAATACCGGTAAATACACCGACATTACGCTGATAACGTTGAGCTAGCTCAACGCGGGTAATACCAGCATCTTCCAACGCATGCCAAGCGCATTGCAATAACAAACGCTCTTGTGGGTCAATATTCGCGGCGTCTTTAGGCGCAAGATTAAAAAACAACGCATCAAACTCATCAAAGCCAGTTATAAAGCCACCCCAACGGCTATAGCTTTTTTGCTCGGCAGCGGCTTGCTGTTTATCCGGGTGGTAAAAATCCTGCCATGACCAGCGTTGCTCAGGAATTTCGGTAATACTATCGACACCCTTCGCTAAGTTATCCCAAAATTGCTCTAAGTTATCCGCCCCTGGGTAACGTCCGCTAATACCGATAATCGCAATGTCGTCGTTAAGTTGAGGAGATTGTTGCTGATAACCGTCATTCCGGCAGGGATTGCCGGAATCCAGAAGCCAAGGATGGCTATCGACTTTTATATCCCTGTCGGTATGAAGGCTTACGGTTGATATAGGTTCTGCATTAGGTTTCGTTCCCGTCCATGCCACGCATTCGTCAGGATAACTATTAACAAAATAGCTCGCTAACTCCGCTAGGGTTAAATACTCATAAAATAAGGTCTTAGCAACCGAGCCAAACACGGTATCTAAGGTTTGATTCATTTTGATAATCGCTAAGGAATCTAAACCATAGCGTTCATACGCCGCATGAGGCTCGATACGCGTCACAGGGACTTTAACCGCCGTAGCGAAGATGTGCTTGAGTTGGGTTAATACGGCATCGAATAATAGTGATAGTGAGGTTTGACTAGTATGATTAACCTTAAACGAGATACCCGTTCGGCCTTGATTAACGCTATCTAACCAGGCTTGGTTCTTAGCCTTATCCCCATAAACCACTAACACCTGCGAACGTTGTAGGCTTAACGCTTGATAAAACGCAGTTAAGCCTAACCCTGTCGGTAAAGGATACAGCCCAGTGGTTTCAGCCATTGCCGTTTGCTGTTCAACGCTTAAGCGCATACCACCGTTTTGCCAATACGGCCAATTCAGCGCCAAACTCACGCCTTTAGCTTGACCGGCTTGTACTAACTCGTTGCGATACTCAGCATAACCATCTAAATATCCATTCGCTGCCGCATAACTGGCTTGCCCGGCACTGCCCGGCACTACCGCGATAGAAGAAAACGCGACAAAGAAGTCTAAGTCACAGGCGCGCGTGGCTAAATCCAGATTCTGTATACCGGCTATCTTAGGCGCTAATACGAGGTTAATAGTCGCTGGTGTTTGCTGAATTAAATAACCGTCGTGTAACACGCCAGCCGCATGGATAATGCCGTTAAGCTTGCCATAATCGGCTAACACCGTATCAATGGCGTGCTTAACTTCTGTATAGTCACTAACATCAACTTGCACATAATGCAATCGGTTATGCGTCATCGTTCCCACGCTGTGCGTGGGAATGCAGACTGAGCTGTTTTCCGGCACTGAACGCCTTAACACAATCACCTGCGCCGCGTCAGTTTGCTTGATGATTTCATCAGCGAATATCCGCCCTAACCCACCCGCACCACCGCTAATCACATAAACACCATCATGTTGCCACGGTAACACCGGCTGAGTTTGCGCTAGCGCTTGCCACGTTAGCCCAACACTCTGCCCGCCCTGATAAACAACGGTTTGTCTAGCGGGTAGCTGGCTGTTTTGCTTTAAATACTGGATTAATACCGCTAAGTTAGTGTCACTCGCCACTTGCAACGTTTGCGCGATTAACGCCGGATTTTCTAAACAAACCGATTTTAATAACGCTGAAACACTTGCAGTCAATACAGGCGTATCGGTGACGATTTGCAGCAAATGATACGGCTTGGATGCTGCTTGTAACTGTTGTTGCAGAATTAACGCGACAGACTCAAGCATCGTTAAATGCTCTGCCTCATTGACGCAATAAACCTTATAGCCTTGGCGATTAAATTCAACAGCATCCGCCCAGTGAGTCAACGAACCGATTAAGACTAAATGCTTAGCCTGATATTCTGGCATAACAGCCTTTTGCACAGATTCAGGCTGCCAAACGGGCGCAAATAAGCCATAGTCATAAACGGCTGAACATTGCTTAACTGTCATGTTGGGCCAATAACGCTGACCAACAAACGCATACGTTGGTAAATGCACGCGTTTAACCGGTAGAGTTCGGTTAAGCGACGACCAAGCCACGGTTGCACCGCTTAACCAACGCGCAGCTAAACCAGCTAGCGTGTCGGGTGTCGTTAACGCCGGTAAAAACGCCTGTATCAATATAACTGACAATGCTATCAATCAGTTCAGCTAGAGAACTGACAATAAACGCCACTCGACACGCCATAGGCACACGCCCAATTTGTAAGGTATACGCTATATCCGCTAATGCCGGTAAGTCTGCTTCAGGCGTTGTGCGTAAAAAATCGGCGAATTTAGTTAAAGTCGCCGTTAAGCTTGCTGGCGTTTTCGCTGAAACCACAATGAGTTCAGCCGTGTTAGCTGCAACAGAGGCTAAAGGCGTTGGTGCGGCTTCTAAAATCGCATGGGTGTTTGTGCCTCCTATACCAAACGCGCTAACACCAGCACGGCGCGGTGAACCGCGCTCAGGCCACGGCGTTAATGCTGTCGTTAAATAAAAAGCCGTATCCGTTAAATCCAGCGCCGGATTAACCTTGTCAATATGCAGAGACGGTGGAATTTGACCGTTTTTAAGACTTAACGCTACTTTTATCAGTCCCGCTAAGCCTGCTGCGGTATCTAAATGGCCGATATTGGATTTCACCGAACCTAAGCCACAAAACTGTTTAGCCTGAGTATGACGGCGATACGCATCGGCTAACGCTTGGCATTCAATCGGGTCGCCCAGATGAGTACCCGTGCCATGCGCTTCGACATAGCTAATACTATCGGCGCTAACACCGCTACGCGCCAGTGCTTGACTAATCACGTCGGCTTGACCCGTGACGCTAGGCGCATAAAAACCGGCTTTATCACTACCATCGTTATTCATCGCGACGCCGCGAATGAGTGCATAAATCGCATCGCCATCGCGCACAGCCGCTAATGCAGGCTTCACGATAATGACCGCGCCGCCTTCACCACCGACTAAACCATCGGCATCGGCGGCAAACGCTTTGCAATAACCATCGCTAGCGAAATTCATCCCTGGCTCATATTGATGACCGGCTCTAACAATGGGCAATAACGACGCCGCACCAACCATCGCGACCTCAGCATCACCGGCGTTTTAAACATTGCATCGCTAAATACAAACCTGATAACGACGATGAGCAATTACTATGCACCGCGACACTAGGCCCGGTAAAACCAAGCTGATACGAAATCATGCCTGCAATGGAACCCGCTTGCGTAGCCAGCCAAGCGGCGTAATCATCTCCAGTAGCCGTACCCGAAGCCAGCAATAAATGTTTATAGGCATTATTGCCTGCCGCCATAAATACCGCCGTATTCGGTACTTGCTCAGGTGTTAAGCCTGCGTCTTCTAACGCTGACCAGGCTAATTCCAGCAATAACCGATATTGTGGATCCATGAGTTCGGCATTTTTCGGCGAAATATTGAAAAACTCCGCATCAAACAGCTCTTTACCGGTCAGCGAATATTTCAGCGGCACAAACCCTTGACGATTAAACACGTCAGCCTCTAAACCTAAGGCTGTTAAATCGT
>NZ_LAJX01000077.1 GCF_000963695.1 Methylocucumis oryzae | reverse complement strand
TTCGAAAAACCTCCATGTCGCATTAGAGTTGAATACGAAGGCTTAAAAGCGGTTCGCTATATCACGCTAGCCTCTGACTATGATGAATGCGAAGATTAACCATTAATCAACAAGTTCTGACAAAACGTGTTCCATTAGGCACTTTTAAGCAGTGGTCTACTGATTTAGATTCCGGTAGAATCAGGCTTTAATTAATAACCGCTAGCAATGGACATGGACAATAATAAAAAGCTTCTTATCGTAGATGACAGCAAAGTATCTCGAATGCTAATTCGCGCGCAAGTTGCTGCTCAACGACCTGAATGGGCTATTACAGAAGCCAACAGTGGTGAACAAGCACTTGACATAATTGATGAGAATCTACCTGACTATTGCATGATGGATATTAATATGTCAGGTATTTTAGGCACCGACGCCGCTGAAATTATTCTCTCTAAATATCCTACCGTTCGTATTGTCATTTTGTCAGCTAATATTCAAGAAACCTATCAGAATCGCGCCAGTGGTTTAGGTATCTCATTTGTTGCCAAGCCTGTTTCAGAGAAATCAATTAGTCAAGCGATTAGCTATTTTGAAGGTGCATAATGATATTAACTGACTTACAACTCGATGCACTCGCTGAAGTATTTAATATTGGTGCCGGTAAAGCGGCAGCTAGCATTAGCGAAATAGTTAACGATGAAGTTCAATTATCAGTGCCCTCGATTGAATTTAAGCCTTCTTGCTTAATAAATGCAGATGCTCTAACACTCAACGCCAACAAATTTGGCACCGTCAGACAAGATTTTCACGGTATCTTTGATGCAACAGCATTGCTAATGTTTTCAGAAAACAGCGCCCTGGAAATTGTCAGGGAAATGATGAATTCAAACTTGAGCTTAGATGAGTTAGCCGAATTTGAGCAAGATGCCATGTGTGAAATTGGCAATATTATCATCAATGCCTGTTTAGCCACGATGGCCGATATGCTGAGTATGCGTTTAGATTGCTCTTTACCAAGTTATTCTATTATTTCCAGCAATGAAATTGTGACAGAAATAACCCACAACACAGTACAAGAGTACACACTACTCCTTAACGTCATTTTTACCAGCGTAAAACGCCAAACAGAAGGTCGATTAGTCTTATTATTAACCTCAGCTTCTATTGCCAATCTCATTCAACGTATCGACCAATTCTTAGCCGGTATTTAACTCACTATGCATACCAAATTGTTAAGCACTGTTGTTAATACCGTGAATATGGGCATTATCGTCGTCGATACTAATGCAAAAATTCTATTATGGAATCAATGGATTACTAACCACACAGGCATTAGTGAACATGACGTTATAGGATGTGACTTAACTACTGCTTTTAACGAACCCGTATCGCCCGCATTAATCAAAGCCATTAACAATACGCTCAGCTATGGTTTGCCTACGGTATTATCAAACGCCCTACATAAATCGCCACTACCGCTATATTCACAACTTAATAATAAAAACGAACATACCTTAATGTTGCAATCCATTACGGTGTCTTACTTAGCATATCAAAACAATAAAACGGCGTGCATGATACAAGTCATAGACGCATCAACCTCGCTAAAACGCGAGAAAATGCTGCGCTCGCACTCAGAAAGCTTAAAACGCGAAGCGATTACTGATAGCTTAACCGGTATTTATAACCGTAGATTTTTTGACGACCATTTTAAATTAAGCATTCATAACGCGATAAGACATAAACAATGCATGTCAGTGTTTCTAATCGATATCGATTACTTCAAACAATATAATGATAACTACGGACACTTATTAGGCGATAAAACGTTAAAAGCTGTCGCATTAGCTTTGAAACAACAGTTAGCTCGTGCCAGCGACATGATAGCGCGTTACGGTGGTGAAGAATTTGTGATGATATTTCCCAATTTTTGTTATGAGCAATCAGTGCATTTTACTGAGCGTTTGATTAAAGCGGTTTATGATTTAGCGATACCCCATGATTTAGCTCCACCTCATTATCGAGTAACTATTAGTATCGGCACCTGTTCAGGCCTGCCCTCTCAAAATGAAGACATACTCGACTTAGCGGACGCCGCGTTATATGAAGCTAAACAGCAAGGACGTAATCGTAGTGTTTGCAAAAACTTAGATGAAACGAGCACTCTTTGCCAAAATTAACATGCGTTATTGCCGTTCTTACAGGGCTAATTTAATGTAAAATAGATTATAACGTTATATCACTCTACAGATTACTCATCTCGGCACTGAGGGCACAACATACACATGAAATCACTAACCAACCCGATACCTTTGGCACAACAGAGCGTTATACCGCCAAATTACGCCGAGTTTAATGATTATTCGCGTTTACGTCTGCCCATGTATAGCTTGTTGATATGTGTAGGCTTAACGATTTGCTCTAAACAAAGCCTTGCTGAAGATATTCAGACTCAAGCACCTACGCTTGAATCAGCTCCGTTATCGCCGCCCGCGCCGTTACCGGCCTCGGAGCCGCCCGCTCCTATGACACCGGTGCAAGCGATTATTACCTCGCAGCACCATCCTTTTTTAACGGCAGCAAACTTCCCTAATCGTGCTGAGGATTTGAATGCACTCTATCAGCCAACCAATTACCAATTATTATGGCTTAACAAACCGAGTTCAGAACAAAATATCAACGATGTGATTAGCTTATTAAGCTCGGCAGCTGATTATGGTTTAAATCCTGAGCATTATGACGTTCAGTTGTTGCGCACTAAGCAAACAACTGCATTAAACGAACAGGATCAAGCGGCTTATGATACAGCGCTAAGCTTATCGCTGATTCGCTTTTTGCATGATTTACATTACGGACGTGTCAATCCGCAAGACATTAATTTCAATCTAAAATTACGCGAAAAAAAGCTGATTGATTTACCTTTGTTAATTAAAACCCATCTCGAACAACAAACGCTATTAGCATTACCGCCAGACGTTGAGCCTAAATTATTGCAATACCAAAAGCTTAAAACAGCATTATCGCAATACAAAAAACTTGCAGAAAAAGCCAGCCATTTTAAGTTAGCGTTTAAAAAAGCGCTTAGGCCAGGCGATACGTTTTCAGACGTCAGTGATTTGCGCGATATGTTAGTCACTTTAGGCGACTTACCCGAAAACACAGCACTCCCTGAAAAAGCCGATAAATATTCTGACAAGCTCGTGGTAGGTATTAAAAATTTCCAACGCAGACATGGACTTGCTGCTGATGGTGTTATTGGCAAAACGACTGCTGAAGAACTCAGCACGCCAGTGGATAAGCGCGTACAGCAAATTGAATTAGCGATGGAACGCTTACGCTGGCTGCCTGAATTAAGTTCTGACCCGTCGATTATTGTCAATATTCCAGCATTTCAATTATGGACGTACGAAAACGTTAATGATCCCAATACCAAAATGACTAACATGCGTGTTGTTGTTGGTAAGGCCATGAAAAATCAAACGCCGGTATTAATGGCAACGATGAGCTACATCGATTTTTCACCTTATTGGAATGTACCGTATAACATTGTTAAAGATGAGCTTTTGCCCAAACTCAGCCCAGGCTTTTTAGCCAAGGAAAATATGGAGCTAGTCTCTAATGGTGGCGTAACGGGTTATTCTGCGGCCACTGTCGCGCAACTAAAACAAGGCACGGTTAGAATACGGCAAAAACCAGGCAAGAAAAATGCGCTTGGTCGAGTAAAATTCTTATTCCCTAATAAAAATGACGTGTATTTACATGATACGCCGGCCAACTCATTATTTAGCCGCTCGCGTCGCGATTTTAGCCACGGCTGTGTGCGCGTCGCCAAACCGCAAGAGTTGGCAGAATTTGCGTTAAAAGAACAAAAAAATTTGGGATAAAGCAGCGATTGCAAAAGCCATGCAAGCAGGCAAGCTACAACGGGTTATCTTAAAAAAGCCAATACCCGTGATATTTTTCTATACCACGGCCTTTTTTGACGAACACGACCAATTGACTTTTTACCCAGATATATACGCTCAAGATACAGTGCTACAAGAAGCGCTGAAGAAAACGGACGACATTTCTGATCAAGTGCTTATTGCCAGCACCCCACCGCCAGAACCCCAACCTGAACCTGTTAGCAACAACACGACTACAGATTCTTTAAAAACAGTTGACGTTGGGGTGGTTAGATAACACGCCCCAGCCCCAAAAACATCCCCCTTTGCAATAAGGGGGATTGAGCCAACGCCTAATCCACGCTAATCACCTGAGCAACACTATTAGCTTGCTCAGCCTCTTGATACATGTCAAAAGCAGTCGCAGGTGCAAGCACGGCGCGTCCAGCTCGTGCAACTCTAAAGACTTGATAAAATTTCATCTCGGCCGCGCTTAGTAGCTTAACCACACGTAGCACTTTGTCAGGATAACGTTGAGTTTCTTTAACGTGCTGCCAATAATCATCGTCTTTACTTTGAATGTTAGCGTCAGCGAGATAAGTTTTATCGTTTTCTAAGCCTTCGGCAATTGCCGGTATCGCATCGCTAATAACGACAAAATCGCTAGCCGGATGAGCAGTGTTATTGGCTTCGTTGCTGCTGCGTTTAACCGAGATTTCACTGACCATGGTATCGCCAACATGAAGTGCTTGTTGGCTTAAATCAATAGCTTCACTGCCTGAAGCGGTAATACGCCGATAACTGCGAGTAATAGTTAAGTTAGCCGACTTAGCTTGAACCGCTGTATATGGCACACCGACATTCAGATTTGCCGTTATCGTGTCGGTTGGAAGTGTGTCCGATACGAGTAAATGCGATAAATCCTGAGCAGGAGTTAAATCGGTAAACTCGGCTAAATAGCCACCGGGTATTGCGGCTAACTTACCTAATGCTGTTTTATTACCGGTGCTGACAGTGATAGTGCGTGGTTTTGCCGAATGCGTTAACGCGGCTTCTTGGCTGAGCAATTGTCGAGTATTGTAAATGACTTGTGCGGTATCGTAAGTCGACAACCAATAACCATTGTCACGCTGTTGTAACAACCATTGAACCAAGCGCGCTTTTAATTCATCGGGTAAGGCTTTAGCGTTGTCTAATGCACCTAATCCGGCTGAAATCACGCCAGGCAAACCTAAAGTGAAGCCTAATTCTGGTTTATATTCTGCTTGATACACCTCTGGCTTTAACTCGGAGAGACTCAGTTGTAAGCGCGTAATCAAGCTTTGCTCTACCGTTTCGATATTAGCAAAATTGCTTATTAAAACTATGATAACTCATAGACTTATAGCTTAATACGATGTTTAGCGCTGCTATTAACTGAGTGGTATTGGCGGCTTGATCAGCAACGACTTTGTTAACAAAATCAGCTTGCTGCTGCCAAGGGGGTGACCAGGTGCTAAACAAAGAGTAACGGGCTAAGCTAAATTCATCACTAGCCGTAACTGATTGCGCTTGGTTGGATAACCATTCTATGCCTTTATTATAAAGCTTAGCAGCACCTTCAACATTTAACTCATTGGCATAATGCAGCGCTTGCATGGCTATCAGCGTCACTGGCACGCTGGCTTCGCTGTCACTAGGCCACAAGCTAAAACCACCATCCGCTTTTTGATTGGCACGTAATTTTTGTAACCCTAGTGCGGCATTTTGCTTGGCCTTAGTTAACACCTCGGCCAGTGGCCCTAATTGCTCTGGCTTAATATCGGCTCTGGCTAATAAATCCATTAACACTAAATTCGGCGCAATACTATGCGCTAATTGCTCAGTACAACCATAAGGGTATTGCACTAGCATAGTTGCTGCGTTTAATGCCGCACCTAATAATCCTGACTCCACGCGCACGGTTAATCGTTCTGGACTTGCCGATGCGGGATAACCCGCAAACAAGCTGCCGTCTTTTAGCTGATAACGATAAGATTGGGTTAAAAATGGTTTTTTAATCGGAATATCAAAACTTTCCGCACCACCGACTCTGACGCCATTCGGCGCTGTTAAACCGATTTGTAGCGCCGCTAGCCCATCAGCACCTGAAGCCGCTAAACGCAGCGGCCAACGTTGTTCTTTATTAGCCGGCACAACGGCTTTAGGCGTGACTTCACCACTGACGTTGCTTAAGCGTTCAGGTAACGTGATTTCAGCGGATAACGCTACGGGTTTACTTAACTGGTTGTTTACTCGAACAATAAAATCCGCCGTATCGCCGATATACATAAACGGCGGGCCTAGCATTTCCAACGCGACATCGGTTGTGGTACGAAATTGCCCGGTCGCTTCACCTAAACGCCCTTGTTTATCATTGGCTACCGCAGTCACCAGCCATTCGGTAATATTCGCAGGCATATCGACAGTGATACTGACTTTACCTTGCGCATCGGTGACTAAATGCGGGAACCAACCCGCTGTATCGCGCATGGCTTTCTTAGCCAATTTACTTTGGCTTTTTAGCGCGCTTAACGAGAAGTTAGGTTTACGCAATATATCCGCATAACCATAACCTTGTAGCTCATCGGAATAAAAACGTCGCTAAGTTATTGCGCTGTAGCGGATAGAAATAATCGAATACATTCGGCCTAAACTCGGCTTGTACGGCATACACCGCTTTATCAACAATGCCAACCGCTAACTCGGTATTGGCAGCCGGTGTGCCATCAGCATGTTGCACTAACACGTTTAATTGCGTGGTTTTAAGCGGCTCGGCTTCTGCTTGTTGGGGTTGAATGGTGAGCTTTAAACGTTTATCCCAAGGCACAACACGAAAACCTAAGGTTTGCTCACGATACTTACCCCCTGGCATCGGTAAGGTCACGGTGTGATAAAAACCTGTGCCATATTCGGGTTTTGCAGTAACGCTAAACCAATGACTACGCCCTTTGAGTATTTGATTTTGGTTGCTAAAAATACGCGAACCGGTAGTCGTTTGCCAAACATAACCTTGCTCTTGTTGTCCCCAAGCTTTAGGCAATAACGCAAAGATATTGGCTTGCTCACCGGGACTTAATACGGTATGCGAGGTGTACAACTCTAGCTCAGTGGCGTCAGTAACCGCCTCACCATTATTGCCAGCCACAATTAAACTAGCCGGTAATGAGGTCGCAGGATGTTTAAGCGTGTGTTCACCTAACCGCTCCAATTTCGCAACCGCCGTTAAGCTCCGTAACCCGATATAGCCGGTAAAGTGTGTGTTTGCTGACCATTAGCATCGGTTTTAAACGGCAGCTTTACCAACGCTTGTTTGCCCGTATTAGGCTGGGTTAGCTCAACATCTATCACGCCGCTGGCATAAGGTGCCGGTTTGCCATCGGCGAAGCTGCTTTGAATTAATAACGCTAAGTCTTTTTCACCTAACGCAGCAATCGTCTTACTAAAGCGCAAAGCAGGTTGCGCCTCGGATAAGGTTTGATAAATATTTTCGGTTAACACCGCCGTACTGCCAGCCGCATCTTGCGCTTTAACCATTAAGGTATAAACCCATTCTTGCTGGCTTTGCTCACCTGTACCCATAGGCACGGTAAACTCAAAACTACCCTCGCCGTTATCGTCTAAACGCGCCGCATTTTCCCAAGGATTACTTAATTCGGTCGCTTGTCGCTCTTCAATAGAGCTAAACACGCGGCGCGGTTGGCTAAGCGCATTACTAGATTTGATTTGACCAAAATAATCCGGCCCTGCCGCTAGCCCTAAGCCTGCTTCTTCAACAAACTGTGGCGCTTCAAATTTCTTTCTGTATAAAAACACTTCAAACTTCACGTCTTGGGGAATGCCGCCACTATAGCGTTTAGCATGAAAGTTTAATTTGAAGGCTTGACCTGGCGTAATCACCGAATCATGAGCTAACTCAGTTAAATAAAACGTCGGCTTTTGATAATCTCTAACTCTAAATTCACCACCGTAGGCTTTATCGTCTATCTCGGCCAATAATCGATAAAGCCCTGGTGTTTGCGCGTTATCTAATGCAAAACTACCGGAAAAGGTAGCAAAATCGGTTACTTCAGCCGTTGCGGTCAATCCTGTCGCACGGCCATCGGCTTGTAATAGCGACACTTTAGATTGCTTGTTTTTTATCGCTGGAATCTGTAACTGCCCGTCCTGTGCTTTGCGGATAATCCCTTTGTAAAAAAACATTTCGCCGGGTTTGAAAATAGGTCTATCCGTCATGACAAAAACACTACGTTCATAGTCTTGCGCTGGCAAAAAATCAGTCGCTGTTAACGCGGTTCGGGTTTGCTGGTTTAGCATCGCATCGACTTTAACCAATAACTTGCCGTCTAATATCCCCTCAGGATTATTAAACAATACCTCACCACCGGCATTGGTTTTATCGGCTAACACTTGCCATTTTCCACGACCATCACGATAGCTGACGGTGGCATTGGCAACCGGCGTTAAACCACGCTCAATAGCTCTGACTAAGACTTGTTGCCCTGATTGTTTAACTTGTACCGATAAGCTACTGACTTGTAATAAACATTGAGCCTCATTCTTGCCTTGCACGGCTTGCACAAGGTAAATACCGTCAGGCAGTTTATTTAACTGAATATCGCGGATTTTATAGCGGCTGCGTAAATAATAATCTTGCTCAAACCACCAGCTTAAATCCTGTGCATTGCTTCCATTGCGGGTTAAATCTAAAAAGTCTTCGCTAACAGTTTTAAATCCTTTAGGTGCTGCGATGAGCACTTGTTCAGGTACGCTCGCTAATGTTGTCGCTCCAGTATTTTTTAACGCATGACTAAACGGACTACCTGCTAATGATTTGCGAAAATCCGCTGCTAACAAACCACGCATTAAGCGCAACGGCGATTCCGTGCCGTTTAAACCTTTTGCAAAATAATAGCCGGGATTCAGCTCGCTGATAGGCTGTTCGTAACTGCGGCTAATATTAAATTGCCCGTCTAAAAAGCTATCTAGCTGCTCAGGTTTTAACACGCGCACCAGCATCGGTTGCTCATCGGTATAATCCAGTCGAATAACCGGCGCTTCATCTGTGCTAAAACTACGCCCTGCTGTTAAATAAAAAGGACTGCCTGCGAAAACCGAAAAACTCAACAATAAACCAATCAGTAACGCTAGTGGTTGCATAACGCCTCCCTACCTTCGCTCAGGATGATGAATGTGTGGTACGCAGTGCGTACCTTTTTCATTGATTTTTATGATGTTATAAAGGTGCCCACAGCGCACCCACCTAAAAACCAAATGTGACCGTTTGAAGTATATAAACCGCAGATAGCTATGGCGTATATAATCTGAACGGTCAAGTTTTCGGTATCTTGTGTTGTTGTGCGCTGTGCGCACCTTTTTTCATTGATTTTTAATGATAACCTATAAAGTGCACACAGTGCACCCTACCTAAAAACCGAAAACTTAACCGTTTAAAGC
>NZ_LAJX01000076.1 GCF_000963695.1 Methylocucumis oryzae | reverse complement strand
ACTGGTGGTAGAGGTCAAAAACCTCGGCATTAAAATATATTTTGATGTATTACCGTATTATGATAAGTTACTAATCAATGGCCTAAAGGCCTGCCAATTTTTAACGGGCGTCTACAAAATCCTACATATTTATACGAAAGGCTCCAAACTCTGACATATTTATATGGGTAGGCGTCCGTTAACCTTCACCAAAACACCTAAATATTCCAAACTATTGTTTGCGACTAAACCTCTTCGCTCAGTCAAGTTGAACGCATTCCATACACCAAAGATTGAGGATGAATTCAGCGTTTCATCGTTATGTGAAAAATGCCATTTAAGATGTGATTAGGCGTGGATTTCATCCGAAAAGCCCGTTGTTGGCGCAGGCGAGAGCCATGTATGGGTTCTTTAGTGCATAGAAACACCCTACCTGGCTGTTACACTACCAAAATAACGTTATCTCATTATCTTAATCGTCTACTAAAAAACCAACTGATATTGCGGCGAGGTAACAAATAATCAAGCTCTGCTTTTGAGCGACTAACTGCATTGATTGGCTGTACTATTTTAATTGTAGGCTCATTGGCTAAGTCTATGATTATGCCTTGGCTTCTAGGTATGTCACGTCTGTAAAGTAACACTTGTGGTCTTAAAGGATTTTCAAACGTAGAGGAAGCAATAACAACACCAATTTGATTATCGGTGAGTTGTACCAGCGTACCTGGCGGATATACGCCCATTGATCGGACAAATACTTGTAGTAATTTATTATCAAAAGCTCCTTTTTGTTTTGACCACATAACAGAAAGCGCTTCAGAAGGCGATAATGGTGTACTTTTATCCTTAGGATTAGTCAGATTATCAAAGTAATTAGCAATGGCTACAATGCGCGATGCAAGCATTATATCTTCGCCTTTGAGTTGATCTGGAAAACCGTTGCCATCATAACGCTCATGGTGATGCAAAAGAATGTCAATCATAGCCGGTGTGAGAGAACCGGCTTTAAGCGCGCTTTCAAAGCCTATTCGGCAATGCGACTGGTAAATCGATTCTTCAAACTTATTGCGATTGCTATTGGTGATTATCGAGGAATGAAATGTTAGCGTGCCAATATCATGCAATAGCGCACCTACACCTATAACGTGTAAGGCCTCTTCGGGAAGTCCTGCTTGTTTGCCTAACAACTGAGCAAGCGTCATAACCGACAACGCATGGCTTGCCTGACCATCATAATGCCCTTTTTCAGCAATTAATATAATGGCTGAGTCAGGATCTGAAAGTAATGCTTGGATAGATAGCCTACTAACATCAGCAACTTGTTTAATACAGTCTTTAGGTGATGAGTCGAATAATTTAAATTTGTTATCGATGGTTTTTACTGCTTCGCGGTAGTGTTCATTTATTTTATCCAAACGTTTTATGCAAGCTTAACATGGCTTTCGTACGCGCTTGTATTTCTAACTTGGCATCTTCTTGCTCTGTCTGCTCTGTTTGTTGAGCTTCCTCGATTTCGGAGATGTCTATTATTTCTTCTTTCGGTAACGGCGGTACTTTGCTGCGCTTAACATCGCAAAACAATTCTGTTAAGTTCATTGCTGAGATTCTCTTTATCTCATCATCGTCCGCAATAAGAAATGAATTAGCAACAAAGCCATGATTAAGCCAAGAGCCTGGTATACGAATAAACATACCAGGACGCAACTGGGAGGGAACAACAGGTACTTCGTTTTCGCGCGGCTTTTGAGATTTAAACACAGGCAGTAAAAATAAATGCTGACAAAATAATTGTATCGAGGTAATACTATCAAAACCAAGCAGGATATGACTACACTGAAACTGAAATAGTATAAGGCTACCAAATTTAAAGTGGGGCAAATTTGCTATAGTTATAAAGGTGCGCGCAGCGCACCCTACCTATCTAAAAACCGAAAACTTGACTGTTCGAAGTATATATTGATGGTTATTCTGCCAAATCACCGTATTATAATAGCTAGTTTACCGGCTATTCTTTTAATTCAGCTTGCTCTCCACCCTACCTCATGGCGATGCAGTTTCCTTCTACTATGTGGAATGTGACTTCTCGGCATGGATTGCCGGAGCTTAGGTCACAGTAATGTGAATATATTTTTCATTGCTAATAAATCAGATTGTTATAAATCAAAATACCGTACAAAACAAGCCTTGTATTCCAAGATGGTTACAGTTAATGGTTAGTGGCGCTAAGCGTGGGAACGTAGGGTACTATTTTTTGCGGGTTACCTTAAGTGAGTGGTCAACTAGGTTATTCGCAAAGCCTATGGGTTGTTATAATAGGCTACTCCCATCATTTTCCTCTCTCCTAAGACAATGAATGTAAACTTTCTGAAAATAACCTCCCGCAGCTTTTTAGCCTTTTTGCTAGGCTTGGCATTAACCGCTTGCAACCGTTCGCATCCGATTGAGAAATTCGGTGGCGATGCTCAAGGTACTACTTACCATATTAGCTATTGGCTACCTGAACATAGCGACAGCTTAGCCCTTAAACAAGAGGTCAATGCTGAGTTTCAGCGCTTAGATAAAATATTGTCGAATTACCGCCCTGATTCGGATATTGAACAACTTAATAAGACTGTCAGTACTGAACCACAAACGGTGAATAGCGAAATCATTTCGCTGATAGAAATAGCACGTCAAGTCAGTGTTGCAAGTGATGGTTGTTATGATTTGTCGATTAAGCCGTTGTTTGATTTATGGGGATTTAAAGACGAAAAGCTCACTATTCCTGATCAAGCAACGATTGATGCGACGTTAAAAGAAGTTGGCTTTGCCAATATTGAAGTCATTGATGGTACGCATTTAAAAAAGCGCGTAGCCGATTTGCGTATTGATTTATCGTCGATAGCTCAAGGCTATAGCGTGGCTAAAATTGCTCATTTACTAGAAACCAAAGGTATTGAAAATTATTTAGTTGAAATCGGCGGCGAATTACAAACCAAAGGTAGTAAACCCGATGGTGAATCATGGCGTGTTGCATTAGAAAAACCGCTACCAGAGCAGCGGACTATGCATAAAATCATTAGCATTATGCAAAAAGAGCCTTTAACGGTGATGACTTCAGGTACTTATCGACATTTCTTCGATGCCAACGGTCAACGCTATAGCCATATTTTGGATGCGCGCACCGGCAAGCCTGTTCAACATCACACAGTGTCAGTCACTGTTTTGCACACTAATCCTACCGAAGCCGATGCCTGGTCTACCGCGTTACTGTGTTTAGGTAAAGAAGCTGGGCTAGCCGCCGCACAACGTGCAGGTATTGCCGCACTGTTTATTGAGCAACAAGGCGAGGCGTTTTAATGAGTTCTCAAGCCCTGCCCTAACTGCATTAAAAAACATTTCTATTCAATAAGTTGAGTTAAGCCATTGCTTTTGTTTCCTCAGCATTTTTCAGATTGGCTACAACAATTTGTTCCACTCGAGTTATACCAGGCTTTATTTGCGTTATTAGCCGATAAGCCCTGGTATGTCGTCGATAAATATCAACAGGTTAAATACTGTAGCCCTGGTTTATTACAGTTATTAGGCTATGAAACTGACGAATTTCTAGTTCAGCGCGTAGCTCCTCTTGGTTTAGAACTGGATTTTAAAGGTCTTAAAACCACAAGCTCAGCAACAGTAAGCAATGCCGAAGGTATTAGCATCTCTGTTGCTAAAACGACGTCTTGGTTATCTGGACAAGATGCTGAAATCATTGCCGGTATTTGTTTGTTAACACCGCGTGTTGACAGTTCTAAAGAGCCGTCAAAAACCATTCATAAGCCCAATAAAGATAACTTCCACGGCATTATCAGCCGTTCTCCAGCGATGCATGCGGTGTTTCAAATAATAGAAAACGCAGCAGCAACGACAGCAACGGTATTAGTCCGAGGTGAAAGCGGTTCGGGTAAAGAACTGGTCGCGCGTGCGATTCATCAACTCAGCACACGCAACAGCGGGCCTTTTTTAGCGATTAATTGCGCAGCCTTATCTAGTTCATTATTAGAAAGTGAGTTATTCGGTCATGTGCGGGGCGCGTTTACTGGGGCAGTTAAAGACCATAGCGGCTTGTTTCAACGCGCCAACGGTGGCACGTTGTTTTTAGATGAAGTCGCTGAATTGCCGCTAGAGCTGCAAGCTAAGCTGTTGCGGGTCTTGCAAGAGCGCAATTATATTCCAGTCGGTGGCGACCGTTCGATTAACGTCGATGTCAGAATTGTTGCGGCAACGCATCGGTCGTTACGTGAACAAGTGAGATTAGGTGAGTTTCGCGAAGATTTGATGTATAGGCTTAGAGTCGTACCGATTTTTATTCCACCGTTACGCGAACGTCGAGAAGATATTAACCTGTTGTTATGGCATTTTATTCGACTGCATAATGCCGAAAATTTTAGGCGTATTGAAAAAATCGACCCGGCTGCGATGCAAATTTTATTAGATTATGCGTGGCCGGGTAACGTCAGAGAATTGCATAATGTCGTCGAATATGCGTTTGCCGTCGGGCGAGGCACGGTGTTGCGTAGTGCTGAATTACCACCAGAGTTTCGAGAATTGCCTCGTAGTCCAGAGCTTGACGATAAGCCGCTGGCGCTGTTAAGCCCTGAGCAAGAAGCCGATGCCATACGCGCCGCTCTCTCGCGTTATCAAGGTAAATTAAACCTAGCCGCAAATGCTCTAGGCATGAGCCGCGCGACATTTTGGCGTAAGCGTAAGCTTTATGGACTTTAGTGTTGTTTAAACTGTTTCAATAGCGCGATAGCATCGGATTTACCTGGAAAATCCTGTTTAACCGCCACGGCTTGCTGTAGCCATTGTTGAGCTAAGCCTTGCTCGCCTAATTCATGATACGTCATGCCTAAATGGTATTGGCTTAGCGTTTGTTTAGGCGCTAGCGTTTAAGGCTTGAGTTAAGTGTTTTTTGGCTGAGTCATAGTCTTTTAGCTTAAAGGCTAGCCAGCCTAGCGTATCTAAGTACTCACTATTTTGTACTGAGGCTAACGGCTGTGCTTGTTGCTTTAATTGCGTTAATAACTCGCTTGCCTCAGCATGATTGACTGCGTAACTGACATAACGATTTAATAGCGCTAGCGAATCAGGATATTTTTGCTGTAACTGGGCTAGTAAACGCTGAGCCTTATCATAGTCTCGCTCTTGTTCGTAGAGCGCGACTAATTCATTGACTAACTCCCAAGGCTCGCTGGCATTAGCAATCCCCTCACTCAGGGTTTGTTTTGCGGGTTCGCGTTGCTTTTGTGCTAGCTGTATCGCGGCAATATGTCGATAAGGCTCAGCCCAATTTGGCTTAATTTTAAGCGCCTGGTCAAATGCGGATAAGGCTTCCGAAGCTTTATTGCTTAACTGATAGACCTGGCCTAATAAATTGTAGGCGTAAAAATGTTGGCTTTGTTGTTTGATAAGCTCTTTTAGCTTAGTCACCGCTTTATCGGTTTGTTTTAAGCTTAAATAATTTTTAATCAATTGAGCTAACGGCTCTACTGATTGCTCTTGTCTGCGCAATGCTTGCTCGAATTGGCTATTGCTTTGCTCTAGCTTACCTAAACCTTGTTCAGCTAAGCCTGCTAAGTAAAAACCTAACGCGTCATGAGGATAAAGTTGTTGTAGTTTTGTTGCAATCGCTTGTGCTTGCGGCCATTCCTTTTGGGCAATATAAAGTTGGAATAAGGTCTGCAACCCCATTTTGCTACTTGGGTTGAGCTTAAATAAAGCATTTAACTGCTGCACGGCGTTTTGGCTATCACCCGCTTGTAATAATAAATTGACTAAATCTAACCGTGCTGTTTCGTCACTTGGATTTAATGTGACGATTTTTGCTAAATTTTCTTTCGCCAATACCTTGTCATTAGCGAGTAAATGCGCTGCACTTAATAGCTTTAATACCGCGAGATTATTCGGTTGAGTTAACAACACAGAACGTAAATCACTAATCGCCTCTGTGATTTTGTGCTCTGCTAAGGCAATTTCGGCTTTTAATGTTGTAGCCAGTACAGTATCGATTGACGTTTTTGTTAATTCATTCAGTAATGTTTTAGCTTCCGCTAACTGGCGCTCGGATAAATATAGTTTAGCTAAGCGATAACGAGCCTTAGCCGCTGACCGTCCGCTATCGGCTACGATAATTTCTTTTAAAGTATCTTCTGCATCTTTCAGCTTGTTCTGTAAAACATATAACTCGGCTAATTTAAAGCGCAATTCATATAACCCGGTCGGCGTGTCTAGCATAGGTAGTAACTCTGCTATAGCCACTTCAGGCGTTTTGTTTAGCCGCTAAAAATTCGATTAATAATAGTTTGGCGGGTTCGCTATCCGGCAAATCGGTCACAGCTTGTCTAAGCACGGCTTCTGCTTCTGCTACTTGATGCGCTGCTAGTAGCGCGGCAGCTAGCTCTTTTCTAGGCTCTAACGCTTTAGGCTGAATACCAATTAATTCCGTTAATACCGTCTTCGCTTGCTCGAAGCGTTGTTGTTGTAAATAAATAGACGCCAATAACTGTCGTAAGGCTGGGTAATCGGGATTTTGTGTGATACCTGAGCTTAACAACGAAATGGCTTGCTCGGTTTTACCTGTTTTTAGCATAAGTCCAGCTAATAACATTAACGCATTAGCGTCATTTGGTTTTTTTTGTAATGCGGTTTCCGCTTTACTAAAGGCAGCATCGGTATTGTTTTGTGCCGCTAATAGCTTGCCTTGTAAGATTAATACCTCTATATCGCCCGGTGCTTGCGCAAACGCTTCATTCGCTAATTGCGTCGCTAACTCAAGCTTACCGGCTTGTAGCAAAATGTTGGCAAGCTTAAGCCTAGCTTGTATATGATGATTGTCCAAACTAACGGCTTTCTGATAGTAATTGACAGCCTCAGTCACATCATTCAGTTGGACCAATTGTTCGGCGAGTTGAAAATAAAGCGCGGCGGTTGCTGTTTGCTCATTAGCAAGCTTAGCAACGCTTTTTCGCGCTTGTTGTATATCGCCTTGTTGGTAATAACGCTTAGCTTCTTCACTTAGCTGCTGATTAGGCTGGTCATCATTAGAACATGCTACCGTAAGCAATATGAAAATAAGGTTTGATAATCGCGATAAGCGCATGAAATAGCTGATAATCGTATAATTAAGATTGATTGATAAATGGCGAGGTATTCAGGTTAGCCGTAGACGATTTTTTCTTATCCAAGCCATTTTGGGCTTGTAAGCGTAATAAGTCAGTCATCTTATAGCTAGGCAATGGCGGGCTGAAATAATAGCCTTGAATAATATCGCAGTTCCTATGCGCTAAATACAGCAGTTGCTGCTCGGTCTCAACACCTTCAGCAATGATTTTTTGTCCTAGTGAATGTCCCATTTCAATAATCGCTGCCGCTATTTTGGCGTCTTTAGAATCAACCGTCATATTACTAATAAACGATTGGTCGATTTTTAAAATATCGATAGGAAAATTCTTTAAGTAAGATAATGACGAATAGCCTGTGCCAAAATCATCTAAGGCTATTTTAACGCCCATTTTTTTCAAACGATTTAATTGCAACTCTATTTTCTTAATATCACCCATTAAAAGTGATTCAGTGATTTCCAGCTCTAAACGATGCGGCTCTAAATTAGCATCACGTAATGCTGCTTTAACTTTATTTAAAAACTCGCTATCGCTAAATTGACGCGCCGAAAACGTTTACCGATATTTGTTGCAGCGCATACCCTTCATCCAGCCATTGTTTGAGTTGAAAGCAGGCTTTGCGCATAACCCAGGCACCAATATCAATGATAATGCCAGATTCTTCAGCAATCGCTATGAAGTAATCAGGTGGAATTAAATTACGCTCCCCGGTTATGCCGTGCGCCCAACGAATTAATACTTCTGCACCAAAAATTTTTTCCGCCCACCGCATAATATTGAGGTTGGTAATAGAGCTGTAATTCGTTTTTTTCTATGGCCTTACGCAAATTAAATTCCATTAATAAGCGGTCTTGTTCCGCTATCGCAAAGTCTTTTTTGAAAAATTGATAATTATTGCGGCCCTGCTGCTTAGCTTCATACATAGCAACATCGGCATGTTTTAACAATATTTCAGTCGTTTCACCGTCTTCTGGAAAAACAGAAATACCAACGCTTGCGCCAATAAAGACTTCGCGTTTATTAACATAGAATTTATCTGATAAGCGTTGTAACACCTCACCTGCTATCAATGAAGCTGAATAGGTGGTTTGCTCATAGGATTTTTCGTTTAAAACCAATACTGCGAACTCATCGCCATTTAACCGTGCAACAACATCTCGGTTACCCATAACCGAACGCAAGCGACTCGCCGCTTCTTTTAATACCTGATTACCGGCATCGTGGCCTAATGAATCATTAACCGATTTAAATCTATCTAAATTGATACAAAACACCACCGCATGTAAGTGTCTACGTTTAGATTCAGATAACAATACACCTAAACGGTCAAAAAACATGGCTCTATTAGCCAGCCCAGTTAATTCATCATAATGGGCAATTTGCATAATGCGTTTTTCAGATTGTTTTTGCCGGGTAATATCTTGTAATGTGGCAAAATAAATAAAATCTTGTCCGCCTTGTTTAGCAATTTCGGTGATTTCTACTTTTACTGGAAAATACTGGCCATTTTTATGGCGGCAGACAAACTCCCCGGTATAACAACCTTGGTTATCTACTTTGAAAAAATCGCGCCTTGCTAATTCAAAATCGCCCTCTAATAAGCTAGACAACGGTTTTTCAATCAGCTCTTCCAAGTGATAGCCGGTCATTAATGAAAATGAGTTATTAACTTGGGAAATCTTAAATTGAGCATCTAAAAAAACAATATTTAGATGACACACTTTTAGCATGTAAGTAATTTGCTCTGACTGGTCTTTATAAGAATTGTCTAACGCATGACCGGAAATTAATAACCTAGACTTTTCTCGTGCCGCATTAAAAATAGGTGTACGCGTAATCTCTATGAGATTATTACTAGCATAACCAATCGGTTTAGTTTCTTTAACCGGTAATCCGACATGCCATGCGCTTTTGTCTTGAATAGTACTAAGCTTTAATTCATGCTCTTTGTGCCTAACGGCATTAACCAATTCCAAATCCGTTTTGCCTGCATAATCAACACCTGCTAAATCAAAAAAGGCCAAATATTGCTTACTCGCTTTTAACCAATGACCATCTTTATCTTTTAAACATAAAAAATCAGGTAAAGAATCTAACAACAAAAACTCTTCTGCCTCAGTAATCAACACAGGCTGATCGTCAGCCAAAGACGGTTGCGCGGATTGCTTTCTCAGCAAAATAAATAATACCAAACTGACGCCAGTGTTGAATACGATAATCCAAGGCAGTGAACTAAAGGCAGGAAGCATTAAGCTTATGATTAAACAAGCTAAATTAATAAGCGAAGTAAATAAGAGACCGTATAAAATCATTGAAGACGTGCGCCGAAGCAGGAAACTCAAGGTAAACGTAGCCAGGCAGGATGCTATAGCCACATGTGTATAAAGCATATAACAAAGTCTGTTAAATAAATAGAGAAAATCATCCCTTTTGCTTATATGGCTTTAATCCTAATCGACTTAGGACAAACCACTATAATAACAATGTTATTTAACATAGTTTAATACAGTATATTAGTATATCAAGTTTTTATAATTTATTGATTTTCTATCTAAAAAAATAAGTCAAAAGCGGTATAACGTTAAAACGAAAAAATAACAGTGTTATTTAACGAAATACCCTAATAACGATAAGGCAAATAACACTGTTTATTTTAAACACCTTCATCACCCAAAAACCTCAGCTAATAAAACAAAACAAGCTATTAATAATATATTGATTTTAAATAACAATTATTAAAAAACTATTACCTAACTCTTTAAAGTATCAAACATAAACGATATGGCATCATTTATGCTTATCCATTAATGAGTGCTTAAATCACTCGTTAATAGCACACTTACGCATTAATAACCATACAAATTACAAGGTAATAATCATGAACACGACCCCTTTTAAACAACTAGCCTCACTTTTATGCTTATCAGCCAGCCTTGTGACTGTTTCCGCCCACGCAGCTACCCGCCCCTCAAGTATTGTTAAATTTGATAGCACAACCACTGAAGCGACCTTCAGCGCAAAAGTATCAAGCTGGCGCGACCCAGCTTTTGGTGACATGGGATGGACACATAGCTCCGCATGGGGAACGGTACACGCTAAACGTAACCAAATCGTAACCATTAAAATAGTCAGCGCTGATGCTGGCCTGCATCCAGGCGTTACTTTTTGGTTACGCGGTAAAGACGATACAGCGCCTAACAAGTATGTCGTTGACCATTTTTATCCACAAAATGCCAACTTTACGGAATTCGGCGCGTCAGATGAAACTAGCGGAAAATCTATTGGTAATATCATCATGCGCCATATTGCCCACGGCTATGACGCAGATGGAAATAGTGAAAATGTCAGTGAAATGAACCCGATTACCGATGGTGTTGCAGGCCAATTAGAACTCAGCTTCAAAGCCACAGCGTCAAGATATTACCAATTTGTTGTTGGCGGATTTAATCCCGATGAAGGTGTAGACGCCTCCATCAAACACGATTTCAAAGTCACTGTCACGGTATCTGACGAATAGAACCATTGCGAATACCATAGCCATGCTATGGTATTCGCATCACACGTTGCTTTTCTAATTTAAAGAATCTTTTAATCCACATTGGCATCATCTGGCGACGACAATGAGCAATAATCACGGTTTAACAGCGATCACGACTTTTCTACTGGTACTTAGCCAACTCGTGCTAAGCACACTTTGCCATGCTCATGGCAATACCCCTGCTTCTTTACAAGGTGTCGCTGTACCTGCAACACCTGGATTACTCGACGGCGATGCGCCAATTATCATCGACAAAACAGCGGCTATTCAGCTTGGTAAAGCCTTATTTTGGGATACTAACGTTAGTAGCGATGGTGTCGCTTGCGCAACTTGCCATTTTCACGCAGGCGCAGATGCGCGCACAACTAACCAACTGGCGCCTGGACATCCTATCGATAAAACAACACAGTTAACCTTCGATACCACAGCATCGGGTGGGTTAGCAGGCCCTGATTACACCTTAAGGCAAAGCGATTTCCCGCTTTACCAAGTGTCGGACCCTAATAACAAAGATTCTAGTGTGCTATTCGATTCAGATGATATTGTTTCATCAGCGGGCGTTACTAAAACCCGTTTTCAGAACTTATCCGATGATAATAAAAATGAAGTGTGTAGCCCAACCATTGATAGCATTTTTCATGCAAATAACTTAAATACCCGGCAAGTACAATCTAGGCACGCGCCTAGCGTCATTAATGCAGCATTTAATTTCCGCAATTTCTGGGATGGACGCGCAAACAATGTTTTTAATGGCGTGTCTCCTTTTGGCGTCCGTGATACCGAAGCAAAAAWTTTGGGTAAAAGGCAAAAGAGGTATTGCTAATCAACAAACGTTACGGTTAGAAAACGCCTCACTTGCGTCTCAAGCTGTTGCCCCGCCGGTGAGTGAGTTAGAAATGTCGTGTCGCAAACGCTTATTTCCTGATATTGGCCGCAAACTATTAGCGCTTAGACCTTTAGCCAACCAAGCTGTGCATAATGAAGATAGCGTGTTAGCGCCTCTACGCAATGCGACCGGCAACGGTTTAAACACGTCGTATAAGGCGTTAATAAAAACCGCTTTCGCACCGCGTTATTGGGCAGGAACGGGAGATTTTGGCACACCAACAAACCCTAACTCATTGCCTTATACGCAAATGGAAGCGAATTTTTCGCTGTTTTTTGGTTTAGCCTTACAGCTTTATCAACAGACCTTAATCTCTGATCAAACACCTTTTGACACCGCAAGGACAAATGGCTTTCCACAAATACCTAAGGGCCTGAATAGTAAACAACGGTTGGGACTAAAAGTGTTTTTAAACGCCCATTGCGCTGAATGTCATAAAGGCCCGACCTTATCATCGGCAGCTCATCCCAGTATTTATACAACCTCAACCTCGTTTTCATCATTACGCTTAATCAATCGCAAAACCATTAATGGCGCATTTGAAGGCCAAGGCGTGGCACAAGGCATTATCGACGAAGGTTATTTCAATACCAGCGTGACACCGACTAGCCGCGACCCTGGCGTGGGCGGCACCGATCCTTTTGGCAATCCGTTATCGTTTAGTAAACAATATTTACAGCAATTGCTAACGGGGAAACCGTTAATTGACCCTTTTTTCGTCAATGCCTGCGATATGGATAATGCTTTTGCAAAAGATTACACCGAACAAGAATTAATCTCAGACAAGTACATGCAAGGCGAATGTGGCGACCGGTCGGTTTATGCCAAAATTCCAAAAGTGAACGTCATAAAAGACGAATTGACTAAACCCAACGATGGCCGGGCACTTGTGGCCGTCAATGGGGCTTTTAAAGTACCTACGTTACGCAATATTGAATTAACCGGTCCTTATATGCATAACGGCAGCATCTTAACGCTAAAACAAGTCGTCGATTTTTATTTTAGAGGCGGTAATTTCTATAATGACCATCATTTCGCGACACTGGTCTTTCAACAAGGGATGCCAGAGGAAGATAAAGACTATTTAGTTGAATTTTTAAAATCACTGACGGATGAGCGTGTCCGCTGGGAACAAGCGCCATTCGACCATCCTCAGTTATTTGTCGCTAATGGCCATCAGTTAACACCTAGACCAGGTCATAACAAACTTGCACAAGATAATTTAATCGAAATACCCGCTGTCGGTAAAAATGGCAGAACTCAAGCAATGGGACCACTAAAAGCATTCGACGCGTATTTAGCCCCTTAATTTTATCCACTTGTTCAATGCACAGCTCTTAAGCGAAAATAAACCATTATCTTAAGGATTCCGTCGGCTTAGCGTGCAAAAATTAGTCCTACTCATACTACTCACCGCACTCTTAAACGGGATTGCGGCGAGTAGTCCTGCTGAGACAATAACTTTTATTTATATCGAACCCGCCGAAGGTGAATCTAGCGGTGGTCATGCGGCATTACAAATAGACAACCAGGTATATGATTTTCAACACGATGATTTAGGTTTAATTCAATTAAAACGTCATCGCGCGCAAGATTTCCAATTTAATTATCGTTTTTTACAAAATCGCCCTTTACACAGCGCAGAACTTAATCTACCTGCGACAAAAAGACACGCAATTGCTGAAAACGCCAAAGCCCAGTATTGGTTACAACAACAGCGCAACCATTTGCTTAATGCACTTGAGCAAGACCAGTTACTACTTACCCAATTCGCAGAGCCAAATCAGACCCCATCTGCGCTGCATTTAAAATATGCCGGATTATTTTATCAAGCCGCTGACATCAGCCGTATAGGACTGCCCCTACCGGTAATACAGCCATCACCGGCGATTATTGCGTTAAGAACAGAAATTTACCAACAGTACGGCAGCACATTTTTAACGCAAAAGATTAGACAACTTAACCACGCTTTACAAGAATTACCGATTCATACGTGGTCTAAGTCTTTAACAAAAAACTATTATGGCTTAACTGACGCTTATCAAGATGTATTAGCACAACGACTAAGCTTATATGTGTTATTACAAGCACGACCGCTTAACCCAGAGGCGTTGATTAGCCTACCCCCAACACAAATTATCAGCCCATCAGAATATCAACAGTTAGTCCAACTAAAACGGGGATTACAAAAAACCATCGTCGAACAATTATCTACCGATAGCCCAGGACTTGGGCAACGACTCTTCGTTAATTTGGCACGCTGGCTGGCAATTAATCATAGTTTAACCACGCAACACTGGCATTTTGTCGATACTTTTGCTGATGAAAGCTCAATAAGCACAACGCATGAGCGCCAACAATACCGAGCGCAATATGAGCAATTAAAAAATAATGCAGCAGTCGATTTCAACAAATCTAAAGAACGGTTTATTCAACCAAACCTGATGTTAGAGCGTGCTTATAGTCAGTTAGAACAAGCAGGCAATCGCTATGCAGAATTACAAAAGCCAGACTCAGAACCTATCCGAATGACTCATATTAAGCTTTTACCAGAAAAAGGCTTACTATTGAAACAGTTGCCCACCCCTAACTTAACACGAAGCACCATTAATAGCGCGTTAAACCAGTTATCTACTGTTAGACAACAAACACTAGCGACATTGAAACAACAGCAGTCTTACCATTTATTAGACAAAAACTGCGTCACCGAACTCTTTAAGCTCATCGACAATACCGCTAATCATCAACCGTTTATACCTTATCTAGCCTACATTAACTTAGATAAGCATTTCCAACTCAACGCACAAACGGAGCTAGCATCTTATCGTCAACTTACGCTAGAGCAATTATCCAAAGACCAATCGCCGTTATTAACGGTAATACGCGAGAGCAATACGCTAAGCTCTACGCTTTATCATTACCACGACGATGATGCTTTTTTTATTTTCTTTAGCGACGACTATGCGTTATTACGCCCACTATTTGGCGCAACCAATACCGCAGCGGCATAGGCCAAAGCCTGCTAGGCGTTTTAACATGGCCTTTTGATAGCGGCAAAAAATCTTAGTTTAGGCGGGACGGGGCTTTTGTTTAGTTTACCAGAGCTTGCTTTTATTAATATCCGTAAGGGCAGCTTCAAATATTTACCTCAGCAATCCCCCAATTAAAACCCTGTTAAAGCAATACCTAAAATCTATCAATATAAACAATCAAGCCTTATCGTTGAAGCCCAGCCGCCAGCTCCCGGAAAGAAGCCAGCGCCGCTTCAAGATGCTCAATGATTTCCTGTTGCAAAACATCTGGCGGCGGCAGATCATCGAGATTATCGAGCGTGTCATCCTTTAGCCAAAATATATCCAGACTGGCTTTATCACGGGCGATGAGTTCATCATAAGTAAAATACTTGAAGCGTTCGGTTTCCTTACGTTCATGCCGATTTTCAGGGTTGTAGCTGTCGATAAAATCGCGCAAATCGTCCAACTTCAAGGTTTTGGTTTTCAGCGTGAAATGCTTATTCGTACGCAAATCGTAAATCCACACGCCCTTGGTATGCACCTGTCCGTCTTTCGGCTTGGCGTCAAAAAACAGCACATTCGCCTTCACACCCTGGGCATAAAAAATGCCGGTGGGCAAACGCAGCAAGGTATGCACGTCACAATTTTCCAGTAATTTTTTGCGGATTTTCTCACCTGCGCCGCCTTCAAATAACACATTGTCCGGCAATACGACGGCGGCTTGGCCCGTGTCTTTCAAGATGGTAACAATGTGCTGCAAAAAATTAAGCTGTTTATTGGATGTGGTTTCCCAAAAATCCTGCCGCTCGTAAGTCAGCGCGTCTTTGTCTTCCTCGCCTTCCTCATTGGTAATGGTCATGCTGCTTTTCTTGCCGAATGGAGGATTCGCCAACACATAGTCAAAACGCTTGCCCGGATCGCCAATCAACGCATCGGCACGCTCCACAGAAGGCTCGCCATCCAGTTCGCCGATGTTATGCAAAAACAAATTCATCAAACACATACGCCGGGTGTTCGGTACGATTTCATTGCCTTGAAAAGTGTTATGGCGCAGAAACTCTTTTTGTTTTTTATCCAGCCTATTGCCAGAGCGGGTTAACCAATTGTAAGCACCCAGAAAAAATCCGCCGGTACCGCAGGCAGGATCGGCAATGGTTTTCATCGGTTCAGGACGCACACATTCCACCATCGCCTGAATCAACGCTCGCGGCGTAAAGTATTGACCCGCACCGCTTTTAGTATCCTCGGCATTCTTTTGCAGCAAGCCTTCGTACAAATCGCCCTTAGTATCGGCATCCATACCGACCCAGCTTTCCGCATCAATCATTTGCACCAGCCGCGACAGCTTGGCCGGGTCTTGAATCTTGTTTTGCGCCTTGAAAAAAATAGCGCCCAACATGCCAGGCCCATTGCCTAGTTTGTGCAGCGTCGCCAGATAATGCGCTTCCAACGGTTCACCCACCTTACTGCGCAAACTGGCCCAGTCGTAACCTTGTGGAATATGGGTATCGCGGTTGTAAGGCTCTTGCGCGTATTCGTGCGCCATTTTTAAAAACAGCAGATAAGTTAACTGCTCCAGATAATCGCCATAGCCGACGCCGTCATCGCGCAAGGTGTGACAGAAATTCCAGACTTTTTGGATCAGGGAGGAGGTATTCATCAATTGCTAACCAAAAGTTTATGTTCCATACGTCGAATGCCTGAAATCAAATTACGAAAGCTAGGCGAGCGTGTATTTTCTAAATCAAGATGTTGCCCTATCGCCCGAGAACCTGCGACTTTCTCGTAAATTTTATTAGTCAAAACTTTTAACTCATGAGATGGGCTGCCTAAAGCATCAGGTGTACGAAACTTGCTTGTGTTTTGTTTTTTTGACAATCCGGTAATTTGCAACGCTCGTTCAACCGCTGCCAAGTCAGCCAGATAAAAAGTTTCAAGTTCTCGGCACGCCAAGCGCACCAGACAATTTTCAGCTTTCCCGGTTTCATGACAGAGCGCGATCAATTGCTGTTTCAATGCCTGACAATCAGGATGGCTATCCAAATCTCTTAACACGATAAAACGGGCCTCATGATTTTGATAACCTCGAATGCGTTTGACTATTTGTTTTTCTAAATCTTGTTTACCTTCAAATGAAATCAAGCGAATACTTATGCCATCATGTAATAGCCGGGGCAACAAGGTGGCCTTAGCCGACGCCTCTTCTAAAAGAAAAACCAGCTCCTTCATTAGGGATCAACTCCATCAAAGAAGCCTTGCTTCCATAAATAACCTAACTGATCGCCTTCCGCCATATACGCCGCAATTTGTGCGTTATCCCTGGCGCGATGGATTTCGGTAAAACCGTTTTTCTTCACCAGCCAGCACACTTCGTTCAATTCAGCCGCATTCAAAAAATCCGGCGAGTGGGTTGAGACAAACACCTGTCCACCTCGATTAGAGTAGCTTCTAAACTCCTCAGCCAGTTCCGCCATCAATTGCGGATAAAGCTGGTTTTCCGGCTCTTCGACGCACAGCAAGGGATGAGGATTAGGGTCATGCAATAACACCAGATAGGCAAACATTTTGATGGTGCCATCGGAGACGTAACGATCCAGAAATGGCGTTTTGAACGAGCCATCCTGAAAACGCAGAGTTAGATAACCATCGTCCATTAACTTGGGCTCGACCGAACTGATACCTGGTACTCGCTTTGCCATAATGCTAAGGATTTTCTGAAAAACCTCTGCATACTGTTCATGTAGGTAGCGTGCGACCAAAGGCAGATTTTCACCACTTTCAGATAAGTGCTCGATGAAACCAGCCGCATCTTTACGACCCCGCGCCGCACTGATGTGAAAATCAGACACATGCCAATTTTCGATCAGTTGTCTGAAAGCGTTAGCTGCTTTAAAACGCTCGAACTGCCCCAAACCTTTGATAGCTAGCGTATCCGGCGCAACTTTTTGGTTTTCCCGCTCCAGTTCCTCGTCGGCCTTATTGAAATCTTCCTCGTTGGTAATGGCATAACCTTCACCTTTGGAAAAATCCAAAAAATGATAAGGGCTGCCATAACGGCCCCGCTTGTAACGCAGTAATTCGCGCTGCACAACGGGTTGTCCTGCTGCCTCGCTGATTTCTACAGAATATGTCACTAAGCGATCAATGCCGGAAATTTTCATCCGACACTGCAATTCAATCAAAATGGTATCAACCTCTGGATTACAACCTCGGCTCAACACCTCCCGAAACCGGCCACGTTTATCCAAAGCCTGACGCACATTGGTTTTTAAACAATCATGCAGAAAACCGAACACATCGAACAAGGTAGATTTACCCGAGCCATTGGCACCGACCACAATCAAAAATGCCGGTAAGTCCTTAACATGCATATTCTGGAAAGCCTTGAAGTTTTGCAGGCGAATGGATTCAATCTTCATCGTGATATTTCCTTTACAGCTTTACAGCGAGACCGTTTGGCTGGGATTTTGGCATGTTGACGCTCGTTGCGTATCCGTTCCAATAATACGCTAGCCGGTTCGTCGTTAGGGTCTTGTGGTACTAGCTGGCCGGAGAAGGCAGATTTGAGGATGTTTTTGCGTTGGGCGGCGGATTGTTTGATAGCAAATTTAATTGCCGCATTTTGTCTCACATGTTCTTCGAGACCTAAAGTTAGTAAAGAAACTGCTTCAGTTTGTTCCGAAACAGAGGGGGCTGGAACTGGAATTTTCGATATTTTTCCAACGCTCAATGTGTAAAGGCCACTTACGGTTATGCCGCCGGACACTTTTTCGATGCGGGCCTGAGCTTTGTCGTCGAGTTGTTTGGACAAGCGCACCAGACGATTGGCAAGGCTCAAGACGGTGTCATCATCGCGGTGGCCGATGGCGATACCTTGCAGCAAATCTTTTAGGGCAAGACCAGGCACTTTCTCCAGCGGGCGGGATTCGGTTTTAAGCGATTGCTCGACACCAACGGCATCAATCAGCACGAAGCGGGTTTTGGCGCTGTCCGCGCTGGTGCTAACGCGCTTTAAGTCATCAAAACCTAAGCTGCGCACGCCCCGGCCTTTCATTTGTTCGTAATAGCCTTTGCTGCGCACATCGCGCATGAACAGCAGGATTTCGAGCGGTTTAACGTCGGTACCAGTGGCAATCATGTCTACGGTGACGGCGATGCGCGGATTGTAGTCGTTGCGAAAACTGCTGAGGATGCTGTCTGGGTCTTCTTCGGCTTTGTAGGTGACTTTTTTACAGAAGGCGTTACCCTGATCGTAGACTTCGCGGACGATGTTAATGATGTCGTCGGCGTGGCTGTCGGTTTTGGCAAAGATCAGAGTTTTAGGCGTTTCTTTACGGCAAGGAAAAATCTGGGTTTCCACCGCTGTTTTCATGGCTTGGATGACTTGCCGTATTTGGCTGGGGTTGACGACGGAACGGTCTAGTTCTTTGCCTGTGTAAATCAGGTCTTCTTCGGTTTCTGCCCAACGTTTTTTGCGGGTTTGGCGGTCGCGGTGATCAAGCCATTGTTTAGCTTTGACTAGTGAACCTTTTTGGGTAATTTCCGTTTCAATCACAAAGACATCGTAACTGACGTTAACGCCATCAAGCACCGATTGCTCGTAGGTGTATTCGGCGACGATGTTTTCATTGAAAAAACCGAAGGTGCGTTTGTCCGGCGTGGCTGTCAAACCAATAAGATAGGCATCGAAATAGTCAAGCACCTGCTTCCACAGGTTGTAGATGGAGCGATGACATTCGTCGATAATAATAAAGTCAAAGGTTTCGACGGGAATGGTCGGTGTGTAACGCACTAACTTGACTTGTTTCGACGTTTGCTGAAGCTCGTTAAGCGAGACATCTTCAGCTGAATCGTCGATCGGTTCACCCGACAATATCGAATACATGCGCTGGATGGTGGCGATGCAGACCTGCGCATGGGGATCAATGCTCGAAGAGGCCAGACGCTGCACATTATAAAGCTCGGTAAATTTTCGTCCGTCGTCAGGCGGTGAGTAGGCCATGAATTCTTGATGCGCTTGCTTGCCCAGGTTGCGCGTATCAACCAAAAACAATATGCGTTTGGCTCCGCCGAACTTTAGCAAACGATAGACCGAGGTAATGGCGGTAAAGGTTTTGCCTGCGCCGGTAGCCATGTGGACAAGGGCGCGGGGCTTGTTCTGTGCAAGGGATTTTTCCAGTCCGGTAACGGTGCTGACCTGGCAATCGCGCAGGTTGCGCTCCGGTAACACAGGCATCTGCTCGGCCAGCCGGCGACGCAGTGTTTCCGTCTGGGCCAACCATAAGCTGAGTTGTTCCGGCTTAAAAAAATGGAACAATTCGCGTGAGCGAGGTCTGGGATCGCGGCCATCGGTAAATCGGATGATCTGGCCTGTGCTTTCAAACAGATAAGGCAGCGGTGTGGTTTTTACGCGCCATTTCAGGGTGGCGTTGGCATAGCGCTCAGTCTGCCGTTCTGTCACGGTAAGGTTCTCACCTGCTTCATCACGCTTGGCTTCGATCACGCCCACAGCTTCGCGGTTAACGAACAATACATAGTCAGCAGGTCCAGTGTCAGTAGGATATTCACGCACAGCAACACCCAAACCAACTCCCAAGTTGATTTGCTTCATATTTTGGATTGTCCAGCCCGCCAGTTCCAGTTTCTGGTCGATCAGCTGGCGTGCTTGGACTTCCGGTTGCACGTTTTGTTGGTTCTTGCTCAATTTTCACTACTTAAATTTATAACGCTTGCTTGAGCCAAAAACACAATAATAGTGGTTTTTTGTGGCCAATTGATATTACCCAATTTGTTCCATATTTGTTAGTTGGAAAATTCATTGCTATTGCTCAAGGTTGCCGGTTAATGATTAGTTTGTGGTGAAGTATTCCACGAAGCAGTTTTAATCACACCCGACTGAAAGAGAACCTCTAAAACGGTATATCATCATCAAAATCATCATAGGAAGGCGGTGGAGGCGGCATCATACCGGGATTTCCGGCAGGCGGTGCTGATGATGGGGTTGCTGTTGATCTAGGTGCAGGATTGCTATACTCAGTGCTGCTATGCTCGCTAGCAAAATCCCCCGTACCGCTGGCACGATTGCCTAGCATGTGCATTTCGCCTGCGACTATTTCGGTGGTGTAGCGATCTTGACCATCTTGTCCTTGCCATTTGCGTGTTTGCAAGCGACCCTCAATATAGACTTGCCTGCCCTTGCGCAGGTATTCTCCGGCGATTTCAGCAAGAGGACTAAACAAAACCACTCTATGCCATTCGGTGGCCTCTCTTCTTTCTCCGGTTTGTTTATCCTTCCAGCGTCTGGTAGTCGCTAAACTAAGCGTAGTAACTGCACCACCGGTTGGCATATAGCGCACATCGGGGTCAGCACCTAAATTACCGATTAACGTGACTTTATTGAGCATGAGATTTCCTCTGATTTAAACTAACTAATTGGTCATTGCGACTTAAATGACTGAACTAACTTACCTAATTTTTGCCGCCAATCATTTAGCTTAGCTTGACATTTAGGCGTATAGGCAATGATAGCGGCCTTAAGCAAACTCATTATTTTAGCGCTGTTATATCTAATCTGGCGTCCGCAAGCAATGACATCAAGCGTTTTATCATTAATCCAGCGGCGTTTTTGCAGCCAGTGCAGCAAGCCGGTCACATAAAAATAGCCAGGTAATAAGCCTGTTATAAACCCTAACAATCGACCACTGGCACCAAACGCTTCACCGGTATGCACTGGCCATAGCCAGGTCAATAAGGACTGTCCGAAACTAAAGCTGTTAGGATTTTGCACATCTTTAATATGGCCACTCCAACGGTCTAACCACACCATCGTCATAGGGTGACTATGATTGAGTTCATTGCTTTGTCTTAAATTGACTCGGTAAGCGCCCGTTTCACCGACAGGTATGGTAATTCGCCGGACTTCAGCTTTAGGAAATGGTGCTCTAGCAATAAATTCGGCTTCGTCTAAGCGTACTGGTTTGTTATTCGGTTTCGCCGTGCTTAATACGGTTTGTCCGTTATTGCCATGGCTTAACTCTTCACTACCAATGAGTGCAGGCAAAAACTTAGGAAAACTCAATTGTATACCGGTAAAAATCAGCACTAACAGCAACGGCGAAGCCAAAAAACCGATGTGTTTGTGAGCTAAAAAAAAGAATTGAATTAAAGGTAACTGACGTAAGACAACAATGCGTTTGATTTCATTAAGACTAGGCCGCCATAAGTACATCCCTGTGGCCACTGACATGAACATCAATATCCCTAATATCCCAACGCTTTGCCAACCGAACTCACCGAATCTTAGCTGGGTATGTAAATCCAATATCCACGTGGTAAGGGTTTGTCCCCAAAAGCGTTCGCTAATGATTTCGCCGGTATAAGGGTTTACCGTCACCATTAACGGCGCATAATAATCAAAATAGGTTTCTTGCGGTTTATCGTACCAAGCCGTCAGCACGTCGCTGTTTGATTTTGGCATTTCCAACGTCCAAGCGCCGTAGCGGCTAGGATGGCGTTGATGAATAGTCGCGATGATTTTATCTAACGATTGGTAATGTTGGCCTGGGCTGGCTGATATAACGAGTTCAGGATTAAGTAAAGCATCTAATTCGGCACGATAAATACTTATACTTCCTGTCAACCCCAACATAGCAAACCAGAATCCGACTATTAGCCCCATCCATCTATGGACGGATAACCAAGTTTTTTTCGCTAGCAATAACCGGGAATAAGTAAGCATACAGAATGTTAAAAGGCACTAATTATCCCATACACTGTGGAAACTGTCTCTTTTAACGACGATTAGAAAAGCGGTCTTGCCGATAAGTCTGTGTACGACCTTGATTTATGCCGTAGTCGCGGCGATTAGGACGGTTCTGCATAGCATTATCGGAACGCAGACTTTGGGGTTCTTTATTAGGTCGGCCACTATGTAGTTGTTGACCAGGAAATCGCTGACTAAAATCACGTGGCTTATCGTTATGACCATTGCCATGATGGTCGTCATCATGGTGGTCATCATGATCATCGTGATGATGCTCATCATGGTCATAATAATAGATGTTTGGCCTAGGTGCTGTATACGAGTAATAATTAAAACTCGGGCCATAATAGCCGCGACTATAATAACCTGGTGCGCCATAGTAGCTACGCTGAACCACATACGGCGCAGCGTAACCACTACTGTAATAACCCGAATGATAAACAGCACGCTGAGGGTAATAAGTGCACCCGCTTAACACGGCTATTAACGCATAAAAAAAATAATAAAACCTAAACTGAGTCATGACACCCACCTGTTTTTAAACGAATGCTTAATAGCTTAAGCGTCCACCCTGAATTACGGATGAATAAATACTGGCCAAAACCAAAAGCGGGTGCCTTAAACAACAGGTTATCGCTTAACCAAAACCTCGCCACGGCCTATTTCAGCCATATCTCCCGCATAGCGCTGTACGCGATTAAAGGACTCTCCAGCATGAGCAAAACGCGAATCTAAGTGTGCCAGTGAATCAAACACCATCGGTAAAAAGGCTAAGGTATGGCTACCGCAATCGTTAAAACTCGCTGATAGTTCAGGTTGTTGCCATAACAATAAGGTGCCTCTGCGCATGGCATAACCTAAAAAGCGACCCGTTTGCCCCATCACAGCAATCGTTCCGGCAATCATGCGCGAACCACAATAATCGCCTACACTACCCTCGATTAAAATCATGCCGCGCCGCAAATGGTCGCCAACTCTAGCACCGGCATTGCCTTTGACTAAAATCAAACCGCCGCGCATACCCATTTTATTACCTGGCAAGGCTCCACCTAAGAAATCACCTGCGTTACCCGTTATTTCCAGATAACCTTTTTTTCATTTCACAACCTGCGTAAATTTCGGTATCGCCCACGACTTTAATCGAACCGCTCTTCATACCTAAGCCTAAATAAGCGCCGACATTGCCTTCTACTTGAATCTCACCGCCATCAAGCTCTTTACCAATATAATCTAACTTGTGCGAGCTATTTTTGATAATAATCTGCGCAGTATCAAAACCTGACACGGCAAACAACTCATCCACTCTTAGCTTGCGCTTACCGCTTTGTAATTCCAACGCCGCAATTTCCACCGGCGTTAAGCCGCTTAACTTATGGCACACCAGAGGCGACATATCAACGCGCTGTTCAGGCCGATGTATTAA
>NZ_LAJX01000075.1 GCF_000963695.1 Methylocucumis oryzae | reverse complement strand
AATTAAAGAATATCTTAACCCGCTTTCGCCAGTTTTTGCCTGAGCATAACGATAAAAAGCTGTACGGCATGTTAGCGGTGGTTGATGCGCCCGATGATTTACGTGCCGAAGCGTTAAAACAAGGTTTTTATATGGCGGGTATTCACGACGAGCAATTTATCATGGAAACACCGGCTGATTTTGTGCCTAAAAGCTGGTAATCACAGGAGAATAGCCAATGACCGATGATGAATTAAAAGAATTAGTAGCAAGCCTAGCGGTTACACAGAAAGAAACGGATAGACAGCTTAAAGAACTGGGTAAACAAATCGGTGGTTTAGGCGAAAAATTCGGTGGTTTTACCGAAGGCATGGCGTTTCCGTCGATGACGAAGATTTTAACCGAGCAATTCGGCATGGAAATCGTTACGCCTAGAATGAAAGTCAAAAAAGGCGGTGATACCTTAGAGCTCGATGTGTTTGCTTATGCCAATTCTGAACGCAACGAAGCATTTATCGTTGAAGTGAAAAGCCATTTGCAGCCTGAGGCATTGACGCAATTGCGTACCATCCTAACTCGCTTTCGCCAATTTTTTACCGGAACATAACGATAAAAAGCTGTACGGCATGTTAGCGGTAGTCGATGCGCCGGATGATTTACGCGCCGAAGCGTTAAAGCAAGGTTTTTATCTGGCCGGTATTCACGACGAGCAATTTATCATGGAAACACCGGCTGATTTTGTGCCTAAAAGTTGGTAGGGTTTTATGCTCAATGACGAGCGTGACATCAGCGTTATCGTGCGAGAGTTTCACCATCGCTATCACGCACTTGCCGAAAGCGCTGGCTATCGCTTGGTGTTTGAGACGTTTAAACTCATACAACAATATTTACCTTGCCGCGAGATAGGTCTTGATATTGGCAAAGTGGCGACTGACCATCCTGATGATGTTTTTCCGGTCGATTTTGTCATTACTATTGCCACGCCGATTGAAACGCAAGCGGCTGATATTTTTTGGCGTTTAATGCCGTATATTCCGTTTGCCGTTAGAGTTGCCAAGCGACATAAAACGCCAGCTGTTAGACGGCGTACCGGTGGATGCGTTAGGTTTTGACGATGATGACGAATGCGCAAAAGGCATCTTGCATAAGTTTTATAGCAAAATGATTCAAGTCAGTAGCGGTATTACCACAATGAGTATGCTTAACCGGCATCAGCTACTGTTCTCGCCAGATACTTACGGCGCTTATTTTGCTTTAGGTTATATTGCCAGGGACCGAGGCCAAGTGATTAACAAAAGAGAAAAACAGTTGTTTGCGCTATTTTTCGATATTTTTATCGCCGATTTTAAACAAAAGCTGCGTTGTTCTGAACAAAGCGGTTTGTTGCCGATACTGGCATTAGAAGCCTTTAAAGCGCGCGAGTTAGCGTGTATTAAAACCTGTTTTGATTTAAAGCAAGCGGGTTTGCCGATAACGCGTAACCACATCGTGAGCGCGCTTTATTTCAATAACCAGCCGAATCCATCGGCTGAGGCTCTGAAAAAAGCCTTGGATAAAGTCGATTACGATTTTAAGAAAGTTAAAGCGCGCGTGTTTAATGGTTTAGAAACCACCGATGACCAGAGCATACAGCAGTTATATGCAGACTTTAGTTGGTCTCATGTGATTGAGTTATTTAAGCTTTTTGCTTTTTCTGGTTTTTATCCCGATGCTTCAGGCAAGTATATCAGCAATGTTCAACTCAAAATGGGCGAATGGGCGCCACATTAAAAATCTACCGTTAACTTGACACCGATTAATCGAGGCTCACCGGGTACACCGGATACGCCAAGAAATTTAGAGGTGTAATAGCGGTTGTCGCCTAAATTGCTGACAAAAGCATAGGCGCTAAACGGTTTGTGCTCATAACCGATACGCAGATGTGCTAAGTCGTAGCTGTTTTGCCGCATGAGCGCGGTATTACTGTCATCGAAATACGTTGTGCCGGTAAACTGCCATTCGGCGCGTGCGAAATAGCCTTGTGGATGCTGGTATTGCAGGGCAAGTAAGCCGTTGGTTTCTGGAATAAAAGGCGCCATGTTGCCCGCATAATCGGCGTCAGTGATGGGGTCGCGATACGTGTCGAACCGGGTTTGGGTATAACCGATTTGCGTTTGTAAGCTTAAGTTTTCGTTAAGCCGCCATTCGGATTCGGCTTCAAAACCGTAGGAATGGGCTTTAGCTGCGTTGGCAATACCGTAGTCAAACTCGGTGAAGTAGCGTTCGATTTGATAATCGGTGATAGCGTAATAAAAGCCGGTGAAGCTCAGCGATAATTGACCAGCCATCTCTTCGATGGTGATACCCAGCTCGTTATGCCATGTTGTTTCTTGGTTATAATGCGACAAATTGGTATTGATATTGGCAATACTAAAGCCAGAGGGTTTGAAGGCTAATCCGCTACTGGCGTGAGCATTGATGGTATCGGTTAACATAACGTTAACGCCAAGCTTCGGACTGACAAAAAAGCGAGTCTCTTGTTGTTGCAGGCTTAGCATTGAGCCGTCGGGATAAATATTTGCTGCCTCAACATCACTGTCAATAGAGTCTATGCGTAACGCTAAATAAGGTTTGATGCGCTGGAAATCTTGATAAACGACTTGCCCGAAGGCCGAATATTGATTTGTGTTGCGTTGTTTTAACGCATTTTTGTACAAAAATGTCGTAAAACCAAGAATTGACGACGCCTTGTTTTTCGATATGCGAATAAAACAACCCTATTTGCCAATCCCAGGTTGAGTTGAATGCTTTAGGTTGTAGTCGCCACTCTTGACTATAAGCCTGTTCTGACAGCGTTTGTTCACGTAATAACGGCTCCGGTGTTAAATCAAAATCTTCGACGTTTGGATTCATAGACCAATAGCGGCGACTGCTGACTGACAGCCATTGATAATCATCGCCGGTATAAGCAATACGCAACGCTTGGCTGTCAGCTTGCTGTTCTAATTGCTCATCGACATTTGACGTGACGGTAAAAAAATCCGGTGAGGCGAGGTTAACCCAACGCGTTGCGCCGTAATCAAAATCTTGTTGCGTGACGATTAACCGAATATCAAAGGCTGAGTTAGGCAGCCATTTGAGCATGGCTTGACCGGTAACATGTTCTTGCTCGTCTGGCGTGGTGTTTAAATATGAATTGTATAAAAACGCATCGCGGGCTTGGTATTCACCGCTAACACTTGCGTAGACCTGGTCGTTGACTAGCGCACCTGACAAGGTAGTTGTCACTTTCTGCTGAGCGTAGGTGCCTGTCTCATAACTCAGTGCAGTCCTAAGCGTGTTCGAAGGTTGTTTAGAATTAATCACAATCGCTCCGGCATAGGCATTCTTACCTAATCGGCCAGGTTCTGGGCCACGATAAACCGTTACAGTTTCGGCATTTAACCAGTTACCCATCACGGTACCTGCATTGCTATAAGGTACGTCGTCAATATAAATAACCACGGCAGGGTCGCTGAAAATATCGGTATTGGTTAAACCACGCAAGCTAAAGCCTTGGGTGTAACTACCAACGCCCGCATCGATGAAATGGAAATTGGCTATCTGGCGGTTAAGGTCGCTGTATGTAGTCATGCCACGCTCAATTAAGCGTTGTTCGCTAAATTGATTTTGATGAGTGGTACTCGCATTAAGCGAAGCCGAAGGTATAGGTTCAGCCAAAATAGTCACCGGGTCTAATTCGCTTAGCGCTGCACGACTCGAGGCGGGCAAGTAGACTACCAGTGATAACATGAGGCTTATTACTTGCCATGTGATTATCCGTGCTTTTAATTTCATAGTGTTAACTTGACTCGATACATGATGAAACCAGAAGTTAGTTTTGCTAGTTTACTTTTAACACATGAATGAGTGAAGCATTTCGCTATCAATGAAGTTAGGTATGTGATTAAAAAAGCGGGCTAGCCGCTTAAGATGGGATAGCTAAAATGTGAAAAACATCATTTCGGTTTGGCAACTGCTCCTGCGTTGCCCCCCTACTACACGCCATCCATGGCATTATGCGTTGCTAAGCCACATGGATGTGGTGAATGCAGAAAACGCACGACTGCAGGACGCAGGAGGTAGAGCAATGCAGGAGCTATTGCCGAGGAGCGATTTTCTGCCTAATACATGCCATCCTTGGCATTAATGGATTGCCGAGATGTGCGTCAATGAGGGCAGCTTAACAACAAGATGAAAGCCCTTGTCGGCGTAAGCCATAACGCCGTAGTTGAAAGTCACTACGTCATCGAGAGTTGAGATGGTGAGGTGTTCGCCCAGTCTCGACAGGATGTGACCATCGGCTTTACTGGTGGATACAATTCCAGTAGTATTCTTAGACTTGCCTTGTTCGGCAGCAACATTGTCACGCTAATCTGAATTGATCATCGAGTTTTTCATGTCTACAAACGAAAATCTGCCCGCACCGAATAATTTTATTCGCCAAATCATCGCTAACGATCTTAAAAGTAATAAACATAACGGTAAAGTTGCCACACGTTTTCCACCCGAACCTAATGGGTATTTGCATATAGGTCATGCTAAGTCGATATGTTTAAATTTTGGTACGGCATTAGAAAACAACGGTACTTGTAATTTGCGCTTTGATGACACCAATCCTGAAAAGGAAAGCGTTGAGTATATGGAGTCGATTAAACGCGATGTGCAATGGTTAGGGTTTCAGTGGGATGCGTTATGGCATGCGTCGGACTATTTCGAGCAGCTTTATCAATATGCTGTGCAACTGATTGAGCAAGGCTTAGCCTATGTCGATTCGTCTACGCCTGAACAAATTCGGGCCATGCGTGGCACGTTAACCGAGCCAGGTATTGAAAGTCCCGATAGAAGTCGTTCTATTGCCGAGAATTTAGCTTTATTTCAGCGTATGCGGGCGGGCGAATTTGCCGATGGTCAGTATGTGTTACGCGCAAAAATCGATATGGCATCGCCTAACATTAACATGCGTGATCCAACGATTTATCGTATTCGACGCGTTCATCATCACAGAACGGGGGATGCGTGGTGTATTTATCCCATGTACGATTACACGCATTGTCTGTCCGATGCGCTAGAAGGCATTACGCATTCCTTATGTACGTTAGAGTTTGAAGACCACAGACCCTTATATGATTGGGTGTTAGAGCAATTACAAACACCTTGTCATCCGCAGCAAATTGAATTTGCGCGTTTGCAATTAGAGTACACCATTGTTAGTAAACGTAAATTAAACCAATTGGTCACGGAAAAACATGTGCGTGGCTGGGATGACCCACGGATGCCAACCTTAGCAGGATTACGTCGAGCCGGCGTGACACCTAAGGCAATTCGAGATTTTTGCGAGCGTATTGGGTTAACAAAGCAAAATTCATGGATAGAAATGGGCGTATTGGAATACTGTATTCGCGAAGATTTAAATGAAAATGCTTTGCGGGTTATGGCGGTATTAGCGCCGTTACGCGTAGTCATTACCAATTATCCTGACGATAAAGTCGAATCGCTTGAGCTCAGTAACCATCCGCAACGCCCAGAATTAGGTAAGCGCTCAGTGCCATTTTCAAAAGTCATATTAATTGAGCAAGATGACTTTGCTGAAGTGCCGCCGCCTAAATATAAGCGCTTAGTACCAGGTGGCGAGGTGCGTTTACGCGGCTCCTATGTGGTTCGTTGTGATGAAGTCATTAAAGATGCTGACGGCAACGTGGTTGAACTGCGTTGCAGCTATGACCCTGACACGCTGGGCAAAAATCCGGAAGGGCGTAAAGTGAAAGGCGTAATTCACTGGGTGTCCGAGCAACACGCGTTACCGGCTGAAGTGCGTTTATACGGTCGTTTATTTACCGTACCGCAACCGGATAATGAAGAGAACTTTTTTAAGCGTGTTAAATCCTGAGTCACTAGAAATCTTAACGGGTTGTTTAGTCGAGCCTAGTTTAGCCCAGGCGAATGCCGATACCCGCTATCAATTTGAGCGTACCGGTTATTTTTGCTTAGATGCGCCGGATAGTCGTGAGGACTTACGAGTGTTTAATCGCACTGTGACCTTACGTGATGGTTGGGTGAAGGATTAACAGCTCGTGTCTTTATAGCCCGCCCAATTAGAGAACTGTAGTTCGTCTCCGGGTCGTCATCTCGGCATGGATTGCCAAGAACACAGGGGGACTTGAAGAGCGCCATCCATGGCACTGGATTCCGGCAATCCATGCCGGAATGAGGGTATGTAAAA
>NZ_LAJX01000074.1 GCF_000963695.1 Methylocucumis oryzae | reverse complement strand
AGGCGGCCATACAAATTCTTGCATTTGTTCTTCAATTTCTTTTGAATAGGGTTCAATCATTTTCGGGCTTGGAAAGACTTATTTTGGGCTAAATTTATCTCAGCAATCGCATTATTGTCGAAATTAATTTATGCTCATTCCTTAGCGCGTATGTGTTATGGCAATCAAATCAAGTACACTTGGTCGTGTTGAGTTAAGCGGCAAAGATGCTTTACGGTTCGTTCAACAAATCCACGAAGCGCAACCAAACCTGTTAGCTTTAGCAGCTACTGAAACGCAATACCTGATTCCGATTACTACATCCTTAAACTTGAAGCATCCGATAGTGTTCAGAACTTTAAGACCCGAAACTCGTTGTTTTTACCACTAAAAACCTTCTTGCAAAAACAAGCTAAGCTATTTCAACAATCTAGCATTGCTCAAGCCTATGTTGCTGTGATGGATGACAAAACCATTATTGGCTTTATTACTTTAAAGCTGTAGCGATATTGACTTACAAAATAGTTATGAATTAATGGATTGCAGCCACGCCAACCATTACAAGTTTTACCTACCGCAAAAATTGTTCGACTGATAGTTGATAACCGTTACCGTGGCTTTTGTATTTGTTCGACGTTGGTCGGTTATGCTATTGCTTTGATACGAGACGGCTGGAATATCATGTACCATAATCCCTGAGCAACATCAAAACTTTATTGACCATCATGACCCTTAAACAGGCTTAGGCCGTAAAAAATCCATTGCCACCCAACCGTCGATAGCACCATCACCTTCTAAATCTACCGCTGCCCAGGTATCTTTTTCCCGGATAACAGACACCTCGGTATCTTTAGGCAGTACTTTTAAAATCTCAAATTGGCTGCCTGCCCCAGCACGCAATCTTAATCCGTCCCGTGCCGTTACGATAAATAACGCTCTAACATCATCAGCTTCTACCCTTTGCGGCATATCGGTGCTGGTCAAGAACGGGTCATCGCTATCGGTTTTTAACCATAGCTCACCTTCTGCTGCGCGTCGCCGCACTAAGCCAGGCAATGACACTTTTTTTACCGGTTTTAGGATCGGTGGCTTTCACCCATTTAGCCAATTCACTGGGTACGCAATCGTAATCCCCGGTATTTAACCGTTTTAACAAGGTGCTACTGGTTAAAACTGCCTATGCCTGCATTAAAGACGAAACTAGCTAATGCGGCATATTGACAATCGTTAAGCGTTACTTTGACGCATTTTTCAACTTGTGCACCCGATTCTGCCAAGTCTTCGGCTAATAATTGATTCGCTTCATCTTCAGAAATGGTTACGCCTGACTTAACGCCCTTGGTATGTCCATAACCAATTGTCCAGACACCTGCAGGACAGCGATAAGCATTTAAACGCAATCCTTCAAACTGTTTAACTAACTCCAAGCCCTCTTCATTAATTTGCCTTGCCATTGTGATACCTCTCTGTAAGCTACATGGATATGGTGAATGCAGAAAACGCCGGGAGCGATTTTCTGCAAGCCCTAATTAACCAACGCCATTGGCTGTTGGTTTGTTGTTATTAACTACCGAAGTAATGCCCGTCTCTTTAGCTTGTGGTTTGATAGAGGCTCTAAAATTCATGAATTTATTCAGAATATCAAACCAAAATGGGGCGCCTAGCGATGTTGCTAATGCGGTCATTAACAAGCCAAGAATTTTTTCAGCCCAACCCATTCCACTACGCGGATAAACTCTTAAGTCATGACAGTTCTGCCAACCTATCGGAAGACCTAACTGGTTTAGTTCAGCTAATTGGGCCATTTGTTGTTGATATTGACACTGTTCAGACAACGTACTTTTACACTCATCTACAGGATAGGCCTTGACATAGTGTTCCGCTACCCCTGCGATTTCACCACGAATTTTATCGTTAACCATCAACGCTTTGGTGACAGCCAGCGTATCAACATTACCCACTGTCGTTAAAACTACTGCCACCATAAACGCAATTTTTTGTGCATGTTTTTTATACCATCCGCTGATACGCTCGCCCATTGCCGAATACCAATCTTCAATATTGGCAAGCACTTTATCCATATCATTGCCCGCAGCAGTGATTAATAAGTGTAAGGATTTTTTGGCAGGTTCAGGCAAGGTCTTAGATTTATTAAGGCTATCTATTAGGGAAGTAGCGCTCATAGGCTGGTCATCGAGAAGTTGCCCTACCAATGCTAAAGCAAAGGTTTTAGGCGCTAAATATGAAGGTAGGTTTTTCGGCAACTTACGCCACTCAGGTTTTTGAGCGGATTGACCGCCCTTTTTGTTGAGTGGTGTTAAGCTATCTGAATACAAACCAAAAATTAATGGGTGTTGATAAAAATCCGCCAGAAATTGAACCGTTTTGCCACTTTGATCGCCTCCAAATAGCTCGTATAAACCTTGATAAAGCTTTTTACCCCGAAAACGCAAACACCAGGTTTCTAGTGCTTCAGTCAATGCCGAACACATTAAGCCCATTAACAAATAAACAAAAACCACACCGATAGCGACATCCATAACGGCAGATACATTAGTGCTCATAACAACCTCCAAAAGAAATGTTCGCTATGTAAAGAAGTTAACGACTGGAAATTTATATGTTTGTTAACGTGTTAAACAATTTTTTAACGATAATATAATACAGAAATACTGTTAGTGAACTATTTGCTAGTATTAATAATTAGCCGACTAAGTTAAAATAAACGGCTATTTTTAGCGGCGCTCTGTACACCACATTCAAACCAACACCAACTTTTGACATTATCGTCATAACCTGCGATTGTTTACGTCTTCATAATCGCGAATAACACTCGGGTTATTAAACGCTTTGGTTTACCCCCGACTCTCACCACCCACTGACATGAGGTGAGCACTATGCCTGTGTTTAAACTCTTTATTATTTTAGCTTGGGCGTTATGCACTGCCTTAGTCAGCCCGGCTGTGTTAGCAAAAACACAAACCTATTACAGCTTGCCTGCCAAATACCTGCCCGATAACCCTAAGCAACACCCTAGAATTTACCTTAAAAATCGGCTTAACGGCTTACGCCAGTTGTATTATGCGACGCCTCAAACCGAAGCGGTGAAAGCCTTTAAACACGATATTGATAAGCTGCTGTCTTACCATACAGCCTGTGAGGATTGGCGCTGCGACAATGGTTGGCCTGCGGCTGCACTGGCATTGCATTGGTTGATTACGGGTAATAAGGCGTCGGGACAAAAAGCCTGTGATGTTTATCTGCCTTATTTCAGCGGCCAATCAGCTAATAACCAGCGAACAGACTTATATTATGCATTAGCCTATGACTGGCTTTATCACCATCCATGTTTCACCGGTGCGGTTAAAGCTAATTTGCGCAAAAAACTGATTGCCTGGTCTAACGACACAGCGGCTGCCGATGAAGCAGGCAGTTGGATTGCGCATGATACTGACCGAAATATTGCCGCAACCTCAGGCCATTTTCTCGGCGGGTTAGCCATTTTAGGTGAAGATAAAAGCAACGGTTTAAAACTACTCAAGCGCGGTTGGACGGGCTGGAAATATGGCTTAAATACGCTATCGCTGCCTGATTTCCCGGTTAGCGAATTTTTTTAGCAGCTCGCTAGAAACTGGCATTCCGTTACCAGGTTGGGATTATGGCATGATGAGCGATGTACACATGGCGCAAAACCTATTCTATGTTCTCGATGAATTAGGCATTATCAACAGCGAATTTGCTGAATTAAAACCGTGGTGGGCCAATTCGTTACACTTTTTTTATGCATTCAGTCGACCCCGCTAATACGCATTATCACTGGCTAGGCGATCAACAAAATTCTTTGGTTTTAGCGGAAGGGGGTGGCAAATACATTTGGAGTTATTTGTCTATGTGTGTGTTTTTGGCCGATCACTATGGTTATAAAAAACAAGCGGCAATGGGGCGTGCGTTTTTAGACCAACTGCGCAAACCTTCTTACGGCGTTTCAGAAGGCGATACGATGTTATGGTTTATGGCTTCTTGGCCTAAAAAAGCACAACGTTTAGATTTTAAGACCCAAGCTAAACGCTATGTCGTTGCCGGAATAGGACCTAAGCAACACATGGGTATGGGATTATTTCGGTCTGACTGGTTTGCTAAACCGCCTTATGCCGATTCGGAAAAAGTCACATGGGGCGGATTTTATGGCATAGGCTCTTATACCGCTGACCACATGCATAATAGCGCCGGTTCATTTTGGTTATGGCGTAATGGCGATTATTTACTCACCGAACCGTTAAATTATGGCGGTAATGAAGCAGCTATTTACCCTTTTACGTTATGGAATTCCTTATCTATCCCTAACGAAGCCGTGCCTAATAACAATGAAGCCTATGACAATGGCGGTCCCATTGTTTATTTCAACCAACAATCAGCGTATTTAGAATTAGGTAGAGCTGATGATAAGCAAAAACTGCTGTATACCCGGTTAAATGCTGACCATAGTTATAACGTACCGGAAAATATTTGGGCGGAATGTTCAGGCACATGCCGCCAACCAGTCAAAAAATATACCCGCAGTTTTGTTTATGATGGCAAAACTGAATTGGTGTTTTTAGTTGACCGGGTTGATTTAGCCCGCACCAGACCGGTTGGTTTACGTTTTAGGACGCAGAATCCGACGGTGTTATCAACACAACTCGCTAACGATAGGGTCAGCGTACCTAGCGAGCAAGGCACCCATCAAACCTTAATCCGCGTATTAACCCCGCAAACAACCGATGCCTGGACCATCGCGCCCGAACCTTGGGCTAACTCTGTGGATAATTGGCAAATCCAAACCTTGATGATAGGCTCGCAAGTGCAGAAATCGTTTGCAACGGCATTACAACACCGAATTATTACGCTGCTACAGCCCACCCAAGCCAATTCTGCCAGTACGGCATTAAACAATGCCGCGTTGATTAGCTCAGCAAAAGCGCTGGGCGCATGTGCATCAAGGTTTTGCTTTATCGCTCATCAGCAAAATGCAGCAATTTACTCACAACTCAGTTACAACACACCGACATCAACACTAGCGCAAGCTCGGCATTTAGTCGCTGATTTAGCACCGGGCTGTTATTCGGTTTCCGGTTCAGTCAGCGGTGTGTTAGCAACCAACCAAGCGGTAAATGCCAGCGATCATAGCCTGCTATTCACCGTACCGGAAGGTGGCGCACAAACACTTTCAATCACTCAAACGGGAAACACTACCCCATCATGCAATAACTAAAACCATAAACCGTGTCACGGTCATTAACTATTAATGAGGAGGAAATATGAATCAAGACTATTGGTCTGTCATCAAAGGTTTTTTACAACAACACTCACCTACATGCATTCGTTGTGTCAGAACCTGCTGCGATAAAGCGCAAATCGCCGATTTTTTAGCGCCGTTATTATTACGTCTGTATTTAGCGCCTGTGCTATGGATGGCTGGCTCACAAAAACTAGCTAATTTTACCGATACGGCAGAATGGTTTGGTAGTAGCTTAGGTTTCCCTATGCCTTATTTAATGGTGTTCTTAGTCGGGGTTTTAGAAACCTTTGGTGCGATATTTTTACTTGTCGGCTTTGCGACACGCTTGTTCACTATACCCTTAATGGCCATTATGGCTGTCGCTGCCTATTCGGTACACTGGCATAACGGCTGGCTAGCCATTGCCACCGGCAGCGGCATCTTTACTACTGAACGCACGCTAGGTGCTATCGAACGACTAGACCGCGCAAAAGAAATTTTACAAAACAACGGCGATTACGCCTGGTTAACCGAAAACGGTAGTTTTGTTGTGTTAAACAACGGGATAGAATTTGCCGCGACCTATTTCATTATGCTGCTAGTGTTGTTTTTCATCGGCAGCGGTCGCTGGGTAAGCGTGGATTATTGGTTGAAGCAGAGGTTTTTTAAAGACTAATAGCAACAGCGTCATTCTGGCAGTCTATGCTGGAATGTGACGACTAAAAAAACTACATTTACTTATATTATGACGACTATAAATAATACGGCCGGGGCATCGGCAGCCGAAATGATGGACAATTTGCGTAGCGAAGCGGCAGAATTGCGCAATTTTACAATTACATTTCTATCGTTACTGTTGTATGTGTGGCTGATCGTTGTTGCAACCGACCATGAACAAATTTTACGCAATACGCCGGTTAAGCTTCCGCTGTTAGATGTAGATATACCCTTGCTAGGCTTTTACGGGTTTATGCCACCATTTTTGTTTTTCATACACCTATACATCTTGATACAGCATTATTTATTTTCGCAGTATGCGTTCCAGTTTGAAAAAACATTAAAACGAGAACGCATTTCGGTACAAAAAGATTTGCGCCACCGTTTAGGCGATTTACCATTTTTACATTGGTTGTTAGGCCAGCATAAAGGCCTAATGCAATTGCTAATGACTTTAATCAGCATTGTATCGCTAATAGTTATTACACCGCTAATGTTTTGGCTCATGCAAGTTCGGTTCTTACCGTATCACGATGAGGGCATTGTTCTATGTCAGGAGATTTTTTTAACCCTGGACGTTATGGTATTGGCTTATGTGTGGCCAAAAACCTTACACCGAGATGATAAGAATCTCGCTTGGTGGTTACTCAAAACTAATCAACGATATGCGCACCGCAAAGAATGGTTTTATCTCAAATGCCTTTATCTAAGAGGAAGGATTGAGCTTAGCCCAGTAGCTTGGTCATGGCATTATTTAATACGCATTGTCAGCGTGCTAACAACACTAGTTCTGCAATACGTTGCCATACGCAGAAATCCATTGTGTAAAATTTTACAAGGGGTAAGTCGAGTCTTTTTTGGTTTATGGTTAATCATGCTGTGCTTTTTGAGCTGGCTAGTATCAGTACCGCCAGACTCATCGCAAGAACAATGGTGGTTAGCAAAGGTGTTTTTATTTGAAAACAAAGCAACAGAACTTGGTCTTAAAATTGAGCCTATTAATAATCAACCTAAGTATTGGTTGCTTGAAAGCGTAACTTATAATTCACAGTCTCGTTGGCTGTTTAAACCTACTACATGGTTACATGAGAAAATTGTCACTGATAAGAAACTGGAAGAAATTGTTAAAAACCATGACCCAGCTAGAGTTTTTGAAGTCACATGTCCAATAGCTAAGGAACAACATGGCAAATCAAAAAAACCACTAGCAGAACAAGGTTCAGACCCAAAATGTTATGAAGTTGACGCTCCTCTTCCACGCAACTTAATATTACGCGAAAAAGTATTGACTGCCGATGCCAACTTAAAACCAGAGTTAGCGGCAGCTTTACAATCAGAACAAATAGTAAGTGAAAAAATACTCAATAAAATTAATCCCATAGATTTGCAGAGCAGAAATTTTGACTACTCCGACTTCTCGAATAGCACTATTCCTGGGGCAAATATGCAAAGAGCATCAATGAGGTACGCAAATTTTCACGAAGCGCGTTTGAATAGAGTTCAAATGACGATGGCAGTGATTAATAATGCAGTTTTAGATTCTGCAAAGCTGCACAATGCTAATTTGTCGAGAACAAGTCTTCATAATGCAGATTTATCTAGAGCAGAGCTTGACAATACAAATCTGACTTTCGCAGAACTTCATGGAGCATTTATTCTTGCAACAAACCTTAACGGCGGTGATTTATCAGGAACAGAATTTAACGGCGCGTATTTATATAAAGCGATATTTAAGAATACAGAACTGCATGGGGCGAGTTTTCATGGTGCAGACTTAACTAATACAGAGTTTCATGGCGCAAATTTTGACTAATGCAAAGTTTTATGGATCAGATCTAACTAAGGCAAAGCTTGAGAAAGTAACTTTGGCTTCTACAGATTTCTCCGGAGCAATAATGACAGAATTACAATTAAAAACAACTGACAAATATATTTTAGATAAGCCTTGCATAATAAATAAAAATATTAAGTTGATAACCCAAAGTATGATATACACAGAGACAGAAGAAGTAGAAGCAACTTGTGCAAATTGGAGCTCAACAAAACAAGATCAAAAAAAATCTATTTTTACTTTTTGGGTTAATCTAGCCTGTCAAGATCGCACCGAACAACATGCGGTTGCCGATAAAATTACTTCTAGAGTTTTTAATAACAACTTCTGGCCAGAACGAATTGGAGTTTGGCAAGGACTAGCCACTAGCCTAGAGCAAGCTTTACAAAAGCCTGAAGAGTGTAAGGGCTTAGCCGCATTACCGGAAGACTCAAAAACTAAAATCAAAGCTATCGCAAAAGAAGAGACTAAAATTCATCAAAAACTCTAACAACGACCAACCATAATGCAAGGTAAGTTATGCAATCCCTTCCATTAATCGTTGTTTAACGGACATGGACTCAATAACCGAAAGTAAATACAACAAGTCGTTGTGTTGTAACTTCTCATTAGTTGCAGGTAGCTTATAAATCAAAGACTTACATGGCTAAAAATCTTTTAAAACTGATAATGAACGTTATTTTTAACACCAATGCGTCGTAAGTTATTGATTTATTGTTCACGGGAGATTAAAAATACGATTTTTCTTGAAATTTCACAATTATAAGTCATTGAAAAATAAGCTTACCTGTGACTAATGAGAAGTTACGTTGTGTTTATCCTTCAACATAACGCATATCCTTCATAGCCCTATGCAATACAATCGGGTTAGCCCATTTTTTTAGCATCACATCCAATGGATTATCCACGACTTGTTCTAAACATTGCTTAAACCGCAAAGCGGTTTCTAACGACACATCATCTTCAATAAACAAATCAATATCATGGCCGGATTCATTGCGCGCAAATGAACCAAAAACCCCTAAGCGAGAAAAGGCGAACTGCTCTAACAGTTTTTGTTGTTTCAGCACCGTCTGCAAATCTTCTACACACACCAATCGTTGTCTTGAGTTCATTGTCGGATAAGTCAAAATAGAAAAGCCGATAAAATCCTATTACATCAACTATCCAAGCAACCCCTGCGCAACCTTCACCACATCCTCAGCCTTAATCTGATTAATCGAAAAATCCTGTTTATTGAGTTTAAATGGATTCACTTCGGACGGCGATTTTAATACTTTATTAATAGCGGTTTGATACACGCGGCTGACAGGCGTGGGACCGAATAAGGTGATAGATGGAATATTCATAGCCCAGGCCATGTGGGTTGGGCCGGTGTCATTGCCTATGACTAAATCCACTGAAGCTATTAACGCTTTTAACGCGTTTAAACTAAGCTTGGGTAATACGCGAATAGCTGGCGATTGCTTAGCCATAGCCTCAGCACTGGCTTTTTCGTCAGCGTTACCCCATAACACTAAGCTATTTTGTTTAAGCTGGTTAGCAACACTAATAAAGTGTTCGGCAGGATAATTGCGGCTAGGCCAGGTTGAGCCAATGACGAATAACACATTTTTTTGTGTTGCGCTTAGCCAAGGTTCTAGCTCTATCTCTGGCGTGTGATAAAACAAAAAGGCTTGTTTATTGTGAATTTGCTCCGGCGTAATCGAAAAACCTAAAGGTTCAGATACTACCTTGGCATTACGGTCTATGGTGTTGGCATCATAAGGATAAGCGATTTTACGCTGATAAAGCCAAGCCGCTGCACGCTCACGTATTGAATCAGCGTTAAAACCCGCCACTGGCGCACCCAGTAAACGCGCGCAAATCGCTGATTTCAATAAGCCTTGTGCGTCAATCACTAAATCGTAGTGATGTTGACGATATGTCTTAAGCTTTTGTAATTGTTGATTAAACCCGCGCCAGTCGTGTTTTAATGCTTTTATGTCTAGGGTTAATACCTGATGAATATCAGGATGGTCAGCTAACAGTTCAGCGTATCGGCTTTCGACTAACCAATCGATTTGGCAATCTGGATACTTAGCCTTAATAAACTGCAAGCCAATCATGCTATGCACTAAATCGCCTAAGGCCGATAATCTAACAATGGCTATTTTCATGAGGGTAATAGAGTTAGGATTTGCTCAGGTTTAATGCCGGTTAAGCACTCTAAATAACGACTATCGTCTTTAGCATACAACGGACAAACGCGCTTAAAACACGGTGCGCAGCTTAAGTGCAATGAAATAACCTGTGCTTTATCTGATAACGGCGGCGTGAATTTAGGACTGGATGAGCCAAACAGTGCAAGCAGCGGTTTATCCAACGCGGCGGCAACATGCATTAAGCCGGAATCGTTGCTGACTACGCTATCCGCTAACGCTAACAGCGCAACGGCCTCAGCTAAATCGGTGCGCCCGGTAAAATCGTGGCACACCGCGCCAGATGCTTGGTTAATCGCCTCGGCAATAGGCTTATCTTTAGCTGAACCAAATAAACCCACCTGCCAACCTTGTGCGTGTTTTACTTGAGCAACTTGAGCAAAATACTTGCTAGGCCATTGTTTAGCAGGGCCATATTCAGCCCCCGGACATAACGCAAGTAATTTTGTTTGAGTATCGACAGCAAATTTTGCCGCGACGGTTTGCTTCACTTCAGTGCTTACGACTAAATGCGGCTTAGGAAAATCTGGCGTGTTTGTGATGGGGCCGGTTGAGCTTAACGCGGCAAAACGTTGTACCGTCATAGGTAACAACGTTTTTATCTAAGCGTCGATAATCGTTAAGCAAGCCATAACGCCATTCGCCAACAAAGCCGGTGCGTAACGGAATATTAGCAAACCAGGGAATCAACGCCGATTTCCACGAATTCGGCAACACTATAGATTGCGTATAGTGTTTTTGTTGCAACTGACGGCCTAGACGATAACGCTGAATTAAACCCAACTGACCATGCGTAACCGGCATAGCAATACCGCTCTGGATTTCTGGCATGTAATTTAACAACGGTAACGTCCACGCCGGTGCTAACACATCTATCATGGCGTCAGGCGTTGCTTGTTTAATTAGCTTAAACAAGCTTTGCGCCATAACCATATCGCCTACCCAAGACGGGCCGACGATGAGTATGCGTTTAGCCAAGATACGTCAACCAATCGCTATGACTATCTAAGCGGCCATTAACCGCATCAAAATACAATGTTTGTAACTTATGCGTCACTTCGCCACGGCTACCGCTGCCAATTTTGCGATTATCTAATTCACGTATAGGCGTCACTTCTGCCGCAGAACCGGTAAAAAATGCTTCATCAGCAACATAAATCTCATCGCGGGTAATGCGTTTTTCAATCACATCAAAACCTTGTTCACGCGCCAACGTGATAACGCTATCGCGGGTAATGCCTTCTAACGCCGATGTGGTTTCCGGTGTGTAAATCTTGCCATTACGAACAATAAATAAATTTTCCGCACTGCCTTCAGCGGCAAAGCCTTCGTGATCGAGCATCAACGCTTCATCGTAGCCCGTCGCTAAAGCTTCTTGTAACGCCAAAATAGAATTAATGTAATTGCCGTTAGCCTTGGCTTTACACATAGTGCTGTTATGGTGGTTACGCGTATAAGACGAAGTACGGATGCGTATGCCTTTTTCTATGCTGTCCGCGCCTAAATATGCACCCCAAGGCCACGCCGCAACCATGACGTGAACTTTTAAATTATCGGCTCTAAGTCCCATGCCTTCTGAACCGTAAAAACACATGCTACGAATATAAGCACTATCTAAACTGTTCTTGCGCAAAACCTCGCATTGAGCCGCATTAACCTCGTCTTTAGTAAACGGCATAGGCATATTCATGATATGCGCCGAACGGAATAATCGGTCGGTGTGTTCTTGCATACGGAACACGGCCGTACCATTTTTGGCATGATAAGCGCGGATACCTTCAAATACGCCTAAACCATAATGCAGCGTATGGGTTAACACATGGACTTTAGCATCGCGCCATGCAAGCCATTGCCCATCTAGCCATATAAATCCGTCTCTATCGTCCATTGTCATTGTGTCATCTCCACGCCATATAAAATTATTAATAAAAACTACTCATTCCATTAGCTGTTGCCATAATGCCACGACTGCCGTGCTTAATTCGGTTACGCTTAACGCATCAACCAGCGTTTTACCGCCTTGTAACACGAGCTTATGTCCGTTATCTCGGTAACGGCAATAAGCAGTTTGCAATACGCTTGTTGCCTCTGTTGTTAAAAAACCGACTTGGTTTAACCGGCTTAATAACCGCATAGTATCGGTATACTCAGTAAGCTCAGGATAGCGAGCCGACAACGCTAAAACGCCGAATTGTACTATAAACTCAATATCGGCAATACCGCCTTTACTGTGTTTTAAATCGAATTGACCGGTTTCTTTCGTTGCTAACGCCTCGCGCATTTTTTCGCGCATAGTACGCACATCGGTTTTTAACGTCTCGTAATCGCGCGTTAAGCTTAAAATTCTATGTCGAATCTGCGTAAACGCTTGAGCTAATACAGGGTCACCGGCAATAAACCGGCCGCGCACTAAGGCTTGATGCTCCCAAGTCCAGGCTTGTTCACGTTGGTAGTGTTCGTAGGTATCCACATGCGCGACTAATAAACCCGAATCACCGCTTGGGCGTAAGCGCATATCGACTTCGTATAACACACCCGATAATAAGTTAGTATCGAGGATATGGCGTACTTTTTGGCCTAAGCGCCCATAAAATTGCCCGCACGGTATGGGTTTGTCGCCATTGGTTAACGCTAAGCCATTATCACAACGATACAAAAACACTAAATCCAAGTCCGAAGCATAACCTAGCTCTATGCCGCCTAACTTACCAAAGCCAATCACAGCAAAGCCAATAGCGTTATCGTCAGTATTCGGTGGATAACCATGTTTACTCACTAAGAGCTGCCAGCTTCTTGCGACGACTTCGTTCACTACGGTTTCAGCGATATAGGTTAAATAATCGCTCACCACCATTAGCGGAATCACGCCGATAATATCCGCTGCGGCAACCCGCAACACTTGCACTTGTTTAAACTCGCGCAACACCGTCATTAAAACGCTCTAAATCATCGTAAGTTTCGCCGCTTAATTGCAAGCTTAACGCACTTTGCAAGGCCGGTTTTGTTAAAGGCTCATATAAGCTACGACTGTCTAGCAATTCATCTAACAAAATGGGGCTACGCGCCAGTAAATCACACAACCAAGGACTGGCCGAGGTCAAGCGTAATAACTGCGTTAACGCATCAGGTCTTTCGACTAACAACGATAAATAAACCGTACGTCCAGCTATCGCTTCTAATAAGCCCAAGACCCGTGCTAGCGTTTCATCAGGGTCGTTAACAGCGCTTAACGCGGTCAATAATTTGGGTAATAATTTATCTAAAACAATCGCGCCTTTAGTGCTTAAAACGTTTAATCTTAGGTGATTGTTTAAACGCATTTAACAGCCCAAGGCTAGCCTCAGCATGAGCAAAACCTAATGCCTGTAATTTTTCGCCTAATTCGCCCTCACCTATCGCCTCTAATCTAACCGACGTTTCATCACTGCTTGATTCAGGGGTTAACGAAAATACATCGGCGAAAATACTATGAACATGACGTCTAATGTGTTCTAACGTGGAGCTAAACGCCTGCCAATCTTCATACCCCATAGACAACGCTAACACATGCCGAGTCGCGTCAGTATTCGGTAAATCATGGGTTTGTTTATCTTGATATTGCTGAATATGGTTTTCCGCTCTACGCAAAAAGCCATACGCTTCAGTTAATTGCTTAACATCGGTCGCGCTCAGCAAGTTCAACTCACCTAAGTTGCTTAATATTGTCAAAATGCTTCTATGCTGTAAGCGCTTTTCCTTACCACCGCGTATTAATTGAAACGCTTGCCCGATAAATTCAATCTCGCGAATGCCGCCTGGCCCTAATTTAATATTGTCTAATCGGTCTTTGCGTTGTAATTCCTGGGTAATCTGCGCTTTTAACAAGCGTAATTCTTCAAAACGTGCCATAATCCAAATACCGCCTATACACAAACGCATGTAACATCGCCATTAACTGAGCACCCGTTTTGACGTCGCCAGCCACTTGTCTAGCTTTAATCATGGCATAGCGTTCCCATTCGCGCGCTTGCGTTAGATAATAATGCTCCATGCCATCGAAACTCATGACTAACGCACCACTCTCACCAAACGGTCTTAATCTTAAATCGGTGCGGAACACAAAGCCTTCGCTAGTCGTATCGCTGAGCACTTTCACCAAACTTTGACCTACTTTAGTAAAAAACTCACCGTAACTCGTGCCTTTACGGTCAGTTAACACGCCGTCTTCGGCATACGCCAAAATCAAGTCAATATCTGAAGAAAAATTCAGCTCATACGCGCCTAACTTACCCATGCCTAACACAATGAGCTGTTGTGCGCTACCATCGCTAAGTAGCGGTGTACCGCGTTTAGCTGTAGCCTGCTGATAGACATAATCTAACGCCGTTTGAATACACGCCTCAGCTAATAACGATAAGTCCATTAATGTTTCTGGCAACTCAGCCCACCCGGCTAAATCGCGCCAAGCAATTCTGACCATTTCACGGTTACGCAACAACCTGAGTTCGTGCATTAACTCTTCTTCTGATTGAATAGTGAGCTTAGAACAACGCGTTAAATACGTTGAAGCATCGTATTGCCTGAGCAAGTCCTGCGACGCAACCAGGTCTAACAAAACCTCTGGCTTACGCAAGCAATACTCAGCCACAAATTGACTGTATTGCCAAACCAGAGGCAAGCTAGTCTGGATAGTGTCAGGAAAATCAACAACTAAATTAAGCTCGGCCAAGCGTTGCTGCCAAGCGAATAATAAAGCATCGGAATTTAAAGAGTCTATGGTCATAGCGGCTAACAAGGCAATGCAAAAGCGTAACGATAGCCTGAAACAGCACTATCGGCTAGTCAATTTATGATGAAACCAACGTAGGCTATGGTGTGCCCAACCAGATAGACAATCAACACCACTGAGTACGGACCACAAAGCAATACAACTAGTATCATTGGCTACCAACTTAAACGGGACAATACCAAGCCAGTACAGGTTGTTTAGAGTGAAGGTGTCGGCAGCAGGGATGCTGCCGCCAAGCCTACAGGGTAAGCGCTCAACCAAACCACCTGTTCTAATAAATTCAGAACCGTTATTCTCAAAATTTTTGAAGAGGATAATGCATGACCTTAACCGCGCATTGGATACATCACCTGAACACTTGGCAAAGCAGCGGAATGACGCAAGCGGCGTATTGCGACAGCATCGGC
>NZ_LAJX01000073.1 GCF_000963695.1 Methylocucumis oryzae | reverse complement strand
TAATAAGCGTTGTAGTGGCAAAATTCCTTTGACTTCATTGTCTTGATTCACGACAAATAGCTTATCAGTATGACTCGGTAATTTACCCATTTTGCGGATATACGCTGATATTGCGGCTAGGCTCATATCATCGCGTATGGTAATCATGCCGAAATCCATAAACGCACCGACTTGATCGTCTTGATATGACAAAATCGCGGTTAAATGCGTGCGTTCAGTAGAGTTTAGCGAGCGTAAGATTTTTAACATCGCTCGCTTAGGCAAGTCGGCGGCTAAATCGGCTAATTCATCCGCATCTAAATTACTGGCAACAGAGGCGAGTTCTTCCTCCGCCATGTCAGAAATCAGTGTTTGTCTGACAGCGTCAGAGACTTCCAGTAACACTTGGCCGTCTAGGTCAGATTTAATCGCATCCCACACGGTTTTGCGTTCGGCTAACGGTAACGATTCTAAAATAAATGCAATATCGGCTGGGTGTAAAACGGAAAATTTTTCTTGTAATCGGGTCTGATGCTGCTTATGCAGCACGGCTTCGATAAGCTCGTGTTTGGTGGCGGGGCCTCTATCGACTAAGGATTTTTCTAAACTTTGCTTTGCGAGCAACGTCAGCACTTCCTGTAATTGATGCTGCAAAAATTGCGCGGTATGAAGTTTATCGGTTGTTTCCATAATTAACCAGTGTGTCGAGAGAGTAATAACATGCCGTGGCTTTAATTGTAGGTTGGGTTAGGCGATAGCCGTAACCCAACACCACCGGGTATGGCGTTGAGTTACGTTACCGCTAACTCAACTTACGAGAGATAGGTAAAATTTTCGGTATCCTGGGTTGCTGTAGGGTACGCTGTGCGTACCTTTTTCATTGATTATTAATGATTTTATAAGGTGCGCGTAGCGCACCCTACCTACTCAACTTACAAGATATAGTCGCAAACTTGACCACGCAAAATGTCAGTCGTTATTTAAACGGGAGATGTCATGCATGGCAGCGACGCCTTACCCTCTATCCAGAAACATCAGGTACGCGCGAGTGGCTTAAGTAAATTTTAACCCATAAGGAAATTTAATGGCTTTAGATTGTAGTTTCCAAATGTCATTGTTGTATTCCGTAATTGTTCTATCAGTTGAAAATCTACCGCTATTGGCACAGTTTAAGATACTCATTTTTGTCCATAATTCGGTATTTTGATAAGCATGTTCTACGCGTCGTTGAGCGTCTAGGTAGCTTCTGAAATCGGCTATGGTCATCCACGGATCATCAGGGCTTTTTAACGAGGTAATGAGCGCATCAAAAATGCCTGGCTCGAATTGATTAAAATGGCCTGATTCTAATAAATGCATGACTCGATGTAAGTCTTGGTCTTCGTTGATAATCGTCACAGGATTATAATGGCTTCGTTTAACTTCAATCTCAGCTTCAGTTAAGCCAAATAAGAAAAAGTTTTCCTCGCCCACTTCCTCGCGAATTTCAATATTGGCACCATCTAACGTACCGATAGTAATCGCGCCGTTCATCATGAATTTCATATTACCCGTGCCTGAGGCTTCTTTGCCCGCAGTGGATATTTGCTCGGATAAATCAGCGCCTGGGCAAATCTTTTCCATCGCGGATACTCGATAATCGGTTAAAAAAATCAACGATAATTTACCATGCGTATCCGGGTCTGAATTTATCACATGCGCAACATTATTAATCAATTTAATAATTTTTTTCGCCATAAAATAACCTGGCGCGGCTTTGCCACCGATTAACACACATCTAGGTGTCCAATTTTGCGTGTCACCTCGTTTAATACGGTCGTATAAATGAATGACGTGTAGAACATTAAGGGTTTGGCGCTTATATTCGTGTATGCGTTTGACTTGTACATCGAACAATGCCCCTATGTCGAGATGGACGGGCTCTTGATGTTGTTTTTTGTAATCGATTAAGCGTTGTTTGGCGTTTTGTTTGATTTGACGCCAACGCGCTCTGAATTCAGCATTATCGGCATACGGTGTTAGCTTCTTCAATTCTGATAAATCCGTAACCCATTGTTCACCAATAGTTTCGGTAATAAGCTGAGCTAATTCAGGATTACAGCCAGCAAGCCAGCGTCTAGGGGTCACGCCATTGGTTTTGTTATTGAATTTATGCGGCCATAAGTCGTAAAAATCTTTGAACAAGCCTTGTTGTAATAGCTTAGAGTGCAAATGGGCGACGCCGTTAACGGAAAAACTACCGACAATCGCTAAATAAGCCATGCGTACTTGTTGCACCGGGCCTTCTTCAATAATCGACATTCTACGCAGCCGCTCGTTATCGCCAGGCCAGTGCGCGGCGACTTGCGATAAAAAGCGCGCATTAATTTCAAAAATAATTTCGATTAAGCGAGGTAATAAGCGTCGCATTAATGGTACAGACCATTTTTCGAGTGCTTCGGGGAGTAAGGTGTGGTTAGTATACGCCATGGTCTCATAGGTGATTTGCCAAGCCTCATCCCAAGATAAGCCATGTAAATCCATTAATAAACGCATCAGTTCCGCTATCGCAATGCTTGGGTGTGTGTCATTAAGCTGAAAACAACTTTTATGCGCGAATTGGCTAAAGTCGTGGCCATGTAGTTTAACCCAGTGTGAAACCACGTCTTGTAAACTAGCCGAGGCGAGAAAATATTGTTGTCTAAGTCTAAGTTCTTTGCCGTTCTCATTCGCATCGTTAGGGTATAACACCATGGTAATATGCTCAGCGGTGATTTTAGCGGCTACAGATTCGGCATAATCACCGGCATTAAAGTCTTCTAAATCAAATTCTTCCGTGGCAACGGCTTTCCATAAACGTAAGGTATTGACAGTATTATTGCGATAGCCGGGTACAGGCACATCAAAGGGGATAGCGAGTACATCAGTAGTATTTAACCAACAAACCCGGTGTTTACCTTCTTCGTCGGTTTGTACTTCGGTATGGCCGCCAAATTTGACCGGAATCGCGTATTCTAAGCGTTCGATTTCCCAGATATAGCCGTTTCGCAGCCAATGGTCAGGTTTTTCCACTTGTTCGCCATTGACTATCGTTTGCGTAAACATGCCGTATTCGTAGCGTAAACCATACCCCATAACCGGTAGTTGTAACGTTGCGCAACTATCTATAAAACAAGCGGCAAGTCGGCCTAGACCGCCATTGCCTAAGCCGGCATCGTGTTCACTGTCGATGAGTTCTTCAATTTCTAACCCTAAATCGTACATGGCTTGGGTAATGGTATCGGTAATGCCTAAATTTAACATGGCATTGCTTAGCGTACGCCCCATCAGAAATTCCATAGACAAGTAAAATACGCGTTTGCCACGGGCTTGTTTATAGGTTTTATGGGTAGCCTTCCAGCGTTCCATCAGTCTGTCGCGCACGACTTGCGACAGGGCTTCACCCGCGTAAAAAGGCGAGCGGCAATCTTCATCTCGACCTAAGCAATGCACATAGTATTGCTTGAAGTCAGCAATAAAATCCTCTTTAGTCATGCCTAATTCCGGTAATTCGGTAATTGAGGCATTCGGTTTGCTAGTAATAAAAACGTCTACAAGGCATGGTTGACTCCAAAAATTAAGACTTAGTGGGTAAGTGGGTAAGGATTTCTTGCCATAGTTCATGATAAGCGGTTACTGAGACACTGTTATGAACAAAACAGGGTAAGGGTTTACGTTCTATACCCATGCGCTCAATATCGCTAGCATAAGGGATTACCGTTGAGAGTATCGTCGACTCTGATTGTTCACATTGCTTGATAATGTCTTTATGTAGTTTTTTTCGCTTATCGACCATAGACCAAAATAAAATCAGTGGCAGATAGTTGAGTTCGTGCTCATGCAGAAACACTTTTAATTGTTCTAAGGTGCGCAAAGACAAAGTTGTTGGAATCAGTGGTGAAACCAGCGCGTCAGCGGCAGCAAAAACCGCTTCGGATAACAGTGAAATGTTAGGAGGACAGTCTAAAAAAATCATATCGTATTCGTCAATTAACGGTTTAATCAATTTTTTTAGCTGTTGCTTAGGTTTTTTCTTATTATCTAAGTGTAAGTCTAAATGTCTGAAGGAAAAATCTGACGGCAATAAATCTAGGTTAGCGTAGTCGGTAGCCTTAATGAATTGCTCTAATTCATACTTACCAGCCAGCAACTCTTTTGAACCGCCTTTGACTTTGGCTTTTACCCGGAAATAAAAACTGCTAGCGGCTTGTGGGTCCAAATCCCATACTAAGGTTTTAAACCCACTTTGCCCAGCCAGATACGCTAAATTAACCGCGCTTGCTGTTTTGCCAACGCCGCCTTTGATATTGTAGAACGCCAGTATAGCCATAATAGTTTTGGTAGTATTGTTAATCTGGATTTTTACTTACACGTTACTCGCAAGTCTAATCCCGTTTGCCGCGCCGAGCACCGCAGATTTTGCTGGGATTAGTAGGGTGCGCACAGCGCACCATAAGGCAACACAAGATACCGAATGTGACCGTTCAGAGTATAGCCACATTAAGAACACCACCCTAGTGTTTAATACGGATGTTTGATTGGGAGAGATATAGATAATTTATTTTGGCTAATTTAGCTACACAAAAAAGCCAGTAAAAAAAGAGTTGTCTTAATGGCCGAATTCCAGCATAATGCGCGTCCTTTAGCCATACGGCTAAATCACTATGGTAATCGTGCTGGTTCTCTCGCAACGATATGCTGTAAACCCCGCCAGGTCCGGAAGGGAGCAACGGTAGCAGCAGATTCGTGTGCCGAGATGCGGCTGGTACGATTACCGCCCACTTGGTATGGTTTATCACCGCATGAATTATCAAGTCTTAGCCAGAAAATGGCGTCCTCATAACTTTACAGAAGTTGTCGGCCAAGAACACGTTGTCATCCCATTAATTAATGCGTTACAACACAATCGTTTACATCATGCCTATTTGTTTACCGGTACGCGTGGCGTAGGTAAAACCACACTAGCCAGAATTTTAGCTAAAGCGATTAACTGCGAAAATTTGAAAGACGCTAATCCTTGTGGTGAATGTCGTGTCTGCCAAGAAATCGATGAAGGCCGGTTTTTAGATTTATTAGAAGTCGATGCGGCGTCCCGAACCAAAGTCGAAGATACCCGTGATTTACTGGACAATGCGCAATATGCGCCCAGCCAGGCGCGTTATAAAGTCTATTTAATCGACGAAGTACACATGTTATCAGGCCATAGCTTTAATGCCTTATTAAAAACGCTAGAAGAGCCGCCATTACATGTTAAATTTCTACTCGCAACGACCGACCCGCAAAAAATACCCGTAACGGTATTATCCCGTTGTTTACAATTTAATCTTAAACGTCTTAAGCCTAGCCAAATTCAAGCACAAATGCAGTATATTCTGACTCAGGAAGCGATAGCGTATGAGCTGGCTGCGTTAACATTATTAGCGTATGCGGCAGATGGCAGTATGCGCGATGGCTTAAGTTTATTAGATCAAGCCATTGTGTTCGGTAATGGCCGCGTCAGCGAAGACAGTGTTAACGCTATGTTAGGCTATACTGAGCAACAAGCGGTGTTGGGTTTATTATCCGCACTCGCTGATGGTCAAGCGGAGCCGTTATTTGCGTTAATTAAACGCATTGCCGAGCAACACGTCGATTTTTCTGCGTTGCTGCAACAAATTATTAAGGCCTTGCATAGAATCGCTTTATTTCAACATGTACCGACGCTGTGTGGGGATGATTTGGATGGCGAATTATATAAGAATCTAGCAGGTCGCTTATCATTTGAAGACGTGCAACTGTATTATCAAATCGCGTTACTAGGACAAAAAGATTTAGACTTATCGCCGGATGTGCGCAGTGGTTTTGAAATGCTAATGTTAAGAATGATAGCGTTTAAACCTGTTGCGCCTATGCCGGTAATGTCAAAGGCTAAGCCGCTTGATAAACCTAGTGTTAAACCGGTTGAGCCAGTCGTTCATCATAACCTAGCTGCACAAGACCAAGCCGGATTGTCTGAGACAAGCGCAATAACCGTCTCGCCTGATAGCGCTGAATTAGATTGGGCAGATATGATTAGCGCTATGAAACTTGAAAGTATCACTAAACAATTGGCACAAAATTGTCGCCTAGAGCATTTAGACGACCAGAGTTGCTCGCTATTGCTCGATCAAGCGCAGAAGAATTTACTAAGTCCTATGCGCGAGCAGAAATTGCAATCCGCCTTACAGACATGGACAGGTAAAGCGATTAAACTCAAAATAAGCCTAGGTTCAGCACTTGCCGATACACCTGCGGCACAATTGATTAAGCAACAAGAAGACTTACAGCAAGCGGCTGTTGACGCGATTCAAACCGATACAACCGTTCAATTATTGCAACAACAGTTTGACGCTAAAATTATTCCGGGCACGATTAAGCCTGTTTAACTTGGGAGATAGAGATGAAAGGGGCATTGGGAAATTTAATGCAACAAGCACAGAAAATGCAGGAAGATTTTCAAAAAGTGCAAGATGAAATTGCCGCAACTGAAATACTCGGTGAGTCAGGTGGTGGATTAGTTACCGTGTTTATGAACGGTAAACGCGAAGTAAGAAAAGTAAAAATTGATGCTTCGTTGGTCGGTGATGACAAAGATATGTTGGAAGATTTGGTCGCGGCCGCGATGAATGATGCCGAAATTAAAGTTGAGCGCTTAAAAAAAGATAAAATGTCGGGCATAACCGCTGGCTTTCCATTGCCGCCTGGCTTTCAAATGCCGTTTTAATTTATGCGCAGGACAGGGCTGCTAGCTCAACTTATCCAGAATTTATGCTGTTTGCCAGGCGTAGGACCTAAAACTGCACAACGTATGGCGTTTCAGTTATTGCAGCGTGACAGGCAAAATGCGAAAAACTTAGCCGAAACCTTGCTTAAAGCGGTTAACGAGATAGGCTTTTGTCAGTCGTGTCGTATTTTTACTGAACAAGCTGTTTGCGATATTTGCCAAGATAACAGCCGAGATACTAGCTCAATCTGTGTCGTTGAAAGTTCAGCCGATGTTTGGGTCGTTGAGCAAGCGGCTGTATTTAAAGGTCATTATTTTGTGCTACATGGTCGTTTATCGCCACTAGACGGTATAGGGCCGGATGAGTTAGGTTTGGCGCAGTTTGAGCAGCGCTTAGCACACGGGCAGATTAAAGAACTTATTTTAGCGACTAATTCTACCGTAGAAGGCGAGGCCACCGCTTTCTATATCGCTGAATTAGCTAGAAAACACCAGGTTAAAGCTTATCGTATTGCACATGGCGTGCCTATGGGCGGAGAACTGGAATTTATTGATAGTGGCACATTAGCTCATGCTTTAAACGGGCGACAACAAATTTAGGTGGCTTATGAGTACATGTCTTTTCTGCAAAATGGTATCCGGTGAAATACAACCAGATATTGTTTACCAAAACGATTTTGTGTTGGCGTTTAACGATATTAATCCAAAAGCGCCAGTGCATGTGTTAATTATTCCAAAGCAACACATCGAAACTTTAAACGAGCTAACTGATGCTGGCCTTGCTGGACAGCTATTTTCTGCAGCGCCTATCATTGCTAAGCAATTAGGCTTGAGCGAAAACGGGTATCGCCTCGTGGTCAATTGCAATAAGCATGGCGGACAAGAAGTTTACCACTTACATATACATTTATTAGGTGGTCGGCAAATGACATGGCCGCCAGGCTAGTCGATTGCATACATTAGGGTAGGGTACGCAATGCGTAGCCAGTGTGTTTAATTACTTAGCGTCTTAAGCGGAGAATGGCTTAATGAATTTTTCTGAACGACATGTTGTTGTCATAGGTGCTGGGTTAGGCGGGTTATCGGCGGCCATTTCGCTGGCCTCTGAAGGCTTTAGCGTAGAACTTATTGAAAAAAACGATAAAGTAGGCGGTAAATTAAATATCCTGGTTAAAGACGGCTTTAGCTTTGATTTAGGGCCTTCGATATTAACGATGCCGCATATTTTCGCCGCGTTATTTACCCGCGTAGGGAAAAATATTGAAGACTATGTGCGTTTTGAGCCGGTAGAACCGCATTGGCGTAATTTTTTTTGCGGATGACACGGTGATTGATTTATCCGGTGATGATGGGGTTATGCAGCTGAGCTAGCTAAGCTAGGGCCTGAGGTTTATGAACAATTCTGCCAATTCCTAACTTATTCTAAGCAATTATGTACGACGACGGAGCGGGGCTATTTTGCCCAGGGCTTAGATAGCTTTTGGTCGTTGTTAAACTTCTACGGAATCGCAAGCTTAACCGAATTCGATGTATTTAGAACAATGGATCAAGGGGTTAGGCGTTTTATCAAGCATCCTAAACTGGTCGATATTCTAAATTACTTCATTAAATATGTCGGCTCATCGCCTTATGATGCACCCGCTTTAATGAATTTATTACCGTATATCCAATTCGGCTATGGCTTATGGTATGTGCAAGGCGGCATGTATAAACTGGCGCAAGCACTTGAACGCCTAGCCTTAGAGTTAGGCGTTGTTATACATTTAAATAGTGAAATTACCGAGATTCGGCATCAGCAAAAAACAGCGACTAGCGTGGTGCTAAGCGATGGTCGTGAGTTATCGGCCGATATTGTGGTCAGCAATATGGAAGCCATTCCGGCTTACCAACGCTTGTTAACTGGACAAGAAGCCGAACTTAATCGCTTAAAGAAATTTGCCCCGTCTTGTTCGGGTTTAGTCTTACATTTAGGTGTTGATAAATATTACGACCAGCTAGCACATCATAATTTCTTTTATTCCGAGCACGCGAAAGAGCATTTTGATTCAGTATTCCATAGCGGTCGTTTATCAGAAGACCCGACTATTTACCTAGTTGCACCGGTAAAATCCGATGCGGGTATTGCACCTCCAGGCTGCGAGATTATTAAAATCCTGCCGCACATCCCCAATATTAACCCTGAGCGTCCACTAAGTGCCGATGATTATTGGCAATTACGCGAGCGTGTATTGCTAAAACTTGAAAACATGGGGCTAACTGACTTACGCAAACACATTGTTTGTGAAGAATATTGGACGCCGTTAGACATTCAAGCACGTTATTATTCCAATCAAGGCTCGATTTACGGCGTTGTTGCAGACCGTAACAAAAATCTAGGCTTTAAAATCCCTCAGCGCAGTCGAGTATTAAACAATTTATATTTTGTTGGCGGTAGCGTGAATCCCGGTGGTGGTATGCCTATGGTGACGCTATCAGGGCAACTGGTGCGTGATAAGATTGTTGCGGATTTGACGAGGGGTTAGGGGCGCTAGCAATGCGGTAAGGAATCGTGGTTTTTTGTTGTACACACGCCAAAAGACAATGCCGATCATATTATTTCTATCAGAAAGGCCGAAACCAATAACCAGACTGATTGGGAGGATGCGTTTGCTTGTCATAATGCCCATGACTTGCATAATGAAACGACTTATCGCGCCTGTGGCGCAGGCAAACATCCCATCAAAGAACAGGTCGCTATACGCTTTGACGCTGAGGTGTTAGCCGACTTTCGTGCGAGCAAGGGGTGGTAGAAAGGTTCGGTGGCTTCGTTAAAGCTCAGTGAGCGGCACGGCTTACCGTATAGGCACATCAATAAACAACCAAAAAATCACATGAACATACTAAACGATTTTGGCAACACTGCTAAGAACTTTCAAGAAATCCCCTTGGAATAATCGCTCTTTTTATCGTTTTAATTTATGGATTTGCTGCCTTAGTAGTAGGTTATAGCTCAGAATTAGAGGCAAATGAGCTTTATCCACTTGTTTGGTTTATGGTTATTTTCCCTGTGATTGTTCTCTGTGTTTTTGGATGGCTTGTAAGTTGCCATTACAAATAATTGTATGCACCTCGGGATTTCAATAGCGATGATGGTTTTTTAAAAGCATTACAAGAAAAAAGCGAAGCTCGCCCAGAACTTAAAGAACTAGATAAGCAAATCGAGGAAAAAATAAAATCAGTCTTAACATCTGACAAACTTCTATCAAGTGCGAATAATAAACCTGAATTACAAGAGAGCCTAATAAAGGCGGCAGAGAAAATAACAAATGAAATTAGGAAATCATCCTTTATTACAGTGGATGCACGATCATTTACAGGGTCAGACGATGATTTATACGAATTCCAGGCAAGTGCTTTTTCATCGTTAAACGATTTAACGGACGAAATTTACTTCCAAATCAATAAATTAGTTAAGCCATATGAATATGGTCACACGTGGGTTATTAAAGATAAAGCAACAGACGCAATAATTAAAAACGCACGAATGATTACTGGAACCAAGCCCGGAATTCCTCTACCAGATGGAAGGGCACTTTGGGAAGTAGGCATCAAACCTGGTATGACATTTGAAGTCGTACGCCCAAAATAAGCTTAAGGTAAAAATTCCTGAGTTTAGTCATAAATTAACCCGTAAGGCGTATAGATGTAAGGCGGTAAAGCGCAATAACCAATAGGCATTGCGCCCAATCACAGGCGCTGGGTGTGGGTAGGTTTTTTAGGTGTACTCGCACCCTTAGCATAAAATAAGTAGCAATTACCTTTACGGGAGGCCGTATGAATTTTCACATAGAATACGAACGCGAAGAAGATGGTCGCTGGTTAGCCGAAGTACCTGAAATTCCAGGGGTGCTTGCTTATGGTGTTTCAGCTGAAGACGCAATGGCAAAGACAGAAACATTGGCGCTTCGGGTGCTTGCTGAGCGAATCGAAACAGGAGAAAACCGCCCTATACCCATCAATATTGAGTTCGTGGCTGCATGAGCCAGTGGCCTTCTACAAAGGCTAAGCGCGTTCTTGCCGCATTGCTTAGTATTGGTTGGGTAATTAAGCGTCAATCTGGTTCCCATCGTACTTTATGTCGTAGTGCTGGTCTGATTTTGTTTTTGCATTTCACGATAGTGAAGAAATCGGCCCTCGTATGCTTGCTCGAATATCCAAACATACTGGGCTTAGCCCAAATGACCTATAAGCTTTAGCGTTGTTTTGTTGCTTGGTCTTTTCTATTTAGCGGTAATATGGTTTTGGTGTTCATTATCAAACCCAACAGTCGGTAAAAGAGACGCGCTGCCCGCTGGCAGTTTTGGAGTTTAGTTTTTTATCAGGGCGATAGGATGCGCTGAGAAACGAAGCGCATCATTCGCGTAAACTAATACTCAACCCACATGCTGAAGCGGATTTGATTTTTAAAGATCATATTGTATTGGCGTGAATGGTTATGAACCAGGGCAAACGCATTAAAATTTTTTATTAATATAATCAAATGGATACAAGGCAATAAATTGTCTAAAATGTAGTCATATTTTTTCAACTATTTGATTTAACGATAAATAATAAAGTCAAATGCGTTCGCCCTGGTTGCGTGGTATTGAATAGGCTACCACGCTGAATAGGGCATGATTATTGTTTAGCGTTTCGGTTATGAGTAGGTTAACTTTTTAAGGAGTGTGTCGGCTTACTTTGTTTGCTATTGATAATTTAGTAAAACGTTGAATTTCACTAAACTTGCTTGTAATTTTCGAGTAGCGCCTATATTCTGACTAGATTCTATGGTTTTAGTAAAACAAGGAAACACATGACCCCTATTGAAAAGTCTAGTATTGAAGCGTTATTAAAAACATTTATTGATGTTAACCATAACAAAGATTTAATAGCAGCCAAATCGGTTAAGTCGATTGACGTGGATAACAATAACATCACTATTCGAGTAGAGTTGGGCTATCCGGCTAACTCGATTATCGATGATATGAAAGCAGCTATAAAACAACATGTTAGCGTATTGCCGGACGTTGGTGAGATAAACGTTGATATTACGGTTAATATTATTGCCCACTCGGTACAGCAATCGTTAAAACCGCATCCGCAGGTTAAAAATATTGTCGCCGTGGCTTCAGGTAAGGGCGGGGTGGGCAAATCTACAACAACAGTCAATATCGCATTAGCGTTAGCGGCTGAAGGGGCTAGAGTTGGGATTTTAGATGCTGATATTTATGGCCCTAGTATACCTACTATGTTAGGGCTGTCTGGCTCACCAGAAAGCCATGATAACCGCACGATGATTCCTAAAATGGCTTATGACATACAAACCATGTCTATCGGTTATTTAGTGGCAGCCGATCAAGCCGTCATCTGGCGAGGACCTATGGCGACTAATGCGTTACAGCAATTGTTACGCGATACGAACTGGGATGATTTAGATTATTTAATCATCGATTTGCCACCAGGTACGGGCGATATTCAATTAACATTAGCTCAGCAAATTCCAGTCAGTGGCGCGGTGATTGTGACTACGCCGCAAGATATTGCCCTTATTGATGCACAACGCGGTTTAGCGATGTTTGAAAAAGTCAATGTGCCGGTGTTAGGCATTGTTGAGAATATGAGCTTACATATTTGCTCTCAATGCGGGCATGAAGAAGCTATTTTTGGTAACGGCGGTGGTAAAGCGATGGCTGAGGTTAATAAAGTCGATTTGTTAGGTGCGTTGCCGTTAGATATTGCGATTCGACAAGATGCCGATTTAGGACGCCCGACTGTGGTGGCGGAACCCGATGGCCGTACCGCGCAACTCTATAAAGAGATTGCGCGCAAAATTGCCGCCAAATTGGCGTTGCGGGCAAAGGATTTTAGCCGTAAATTTCCAACGATAGTGGTGCAAAACACTTAGTCGTGATTAGCTCATACTTTCAAACAACTGCTCAAACTCTTCGACGGGGCACGGTCTATTAAACAAATAGCCTTGGTAATAAGGGCAGCCACTCGTGGCTAAAAAATCTAGTTGTGCTTGGGTTTCAACGCCTTCTGCAATGACTTGTAAGCCTAAGCTGTCGGCAAGTTTAATAATGATAGTGGCAATCGCGGCGTCATTTTGGTCAGTTAAAATATTTTTGACAAAACTCTGGTCGATTTTTAACTGATCAAAAGGCAGTTTTTTAAGATAGTTTAGCGAAGAAAATCCTGTGCCGAAATCATCGAGTGAAAAGGAAACGCCTATTTGCTTCAACGCTTTCATTTTCCTAATAATATCGTCTAAATCAGAGGCGATTAAGCTTTCGGTCAGTTCAAGTTTTAGTCTGTTAGGATTCGCGCCCGATTGCCTCAGTGCCATTAAGACTTGGTCGATAAAATTATCTTGTTTAAATTGGCTAACGCTGACATTTACCGCGATGGTGACATGGCTAAATACGGGACTGTTAGCCCAAGCGGCCAATTGCTGGCACGCTGCGGTTAAGACCCATTGACCTAACGGAATAATAAGTCCGGTTTCTTCAGCTAATGGAATAAAATCTGCCGGTGTGACAAAGTTGAGTTGTGGGTGATTCCAGCGTACTAATGCTTCGCAACCCAAAATACGGCCTGATTGCTCGACTTGAGATTGATAATACAACGTAAATTGCCGTTCTAAGATGCCTTTGTGTAAATCTTCTTCCATTAACGCTCGTTGAGTCACCGCTGCCTGCATATCGGCATTGAAAAAACGTAGCGTGTTACGTCCAGCGGCTTTTGCCTGGTACATAGCAATGTCGGATTGCTTTAATAAACTATCAACAGTTTCGTCTTGTGCGCTGAATAACGTGATACCAATACTTGGTGAACTATGATGCTCATGACCTGAAAAATGATAAGGTTGGTTTAAGGCGGCAATCATTTTTTGTGCAACGGCTTCGGCACTTAACGCGGCCCCCGTCGCGTTATCGGTAATTTTTTTCTAACATAACAATAAATTCATCGCCACCTAAACGAGCGATGGTGTCGGCTTCGCGGATACACAGTTTTAATCGATTAGCGACTCCGATTAATAACAAATCGCCAATATCATGCCCTAACGTATCGTTTAGTGTTTTGAAATTATCTAAGTCGATGAATAATAAAGCACCATACAGTTTATGACGTTTCGCGTTGATTAGCGCTTGTTGTAGCCTATCGCGTAATAAGCGTCGGTTAGGTAGTTGGGTTAATGAGTCATAAAAGGCTAATAATTTGATTTCATCTTCTTGTGCTTTGCGAACGCTAATATCGATATGCGTGCCAACATAATTCGTGGTAACGCCATGATTGTCTTTTACGGCGGTAATTGTTAACCATTTGGGATAAATTTCGCCATTTTTGCGTTTATCCCAAACTTCACCTTGCCAAGCGCCGGTGGCATTGACCTGTTGCCACATTTCAGTATAAAACGCGTCATCATGTTTACCCGATTTCAACAGATTCATTTTTTGCCTACTAATTCTTCTACCGAGTAACCGGTTGTATCGCAGAACGTTTTATTAACGCGTAAGATAACGGTCTCTGTGTCGGTGATGACCATGGCTTCTTGTGATTCAAAGGCGGCGGCAGCTATTCTAAATTCAGCTTCGGCTTGTTTACGCTCGGTAATATCGATAGCTGAGCCTATATAACCGCAAAATTCCCCCTTATTATCGTGTAGCGGTACGGCATGGTCTAAAATCCAGCGCCAGTCATTTGAATATTTACGCATTCTATATTCAAAAGTAATGGGTTGGGGATGGCTAAAGCGAATATGCTCGAAAGCACTAATAAAAAGAGCTTGATCGTCTAGGTGGATTAAGGCTAGATGACAATCCCAATTCAAGCGCATCAGCGGGTTTAATACCGGTAAAATTAAGCCAGGTTTGATTGATAAAGCTGAATTTACCTGAGGCATCGGTAATCCAAATCATAGTCGGTGAGGCATTGGCCATACGCCTAAAGCGCTCTTCGCTAGCTTTTAACGCATTTTCTGCTTGTTTTTCTTGCGTAATATCACGTAGCGTACAGGCAAAATATAAGCCTTGTTTGGTGTTAATAATGCTCAATCTAAGTGAAACTTCGATTTCATGGCCGAATTTAGTTAATACTGAAAAAGTTTGGGTAATCGGTTCTAAATCTATCGTTGCGTTATCGATACAGTGCGCGCGTAAACTGGCATAAGCGTTTTTTGATGGCGTAGGGAATAGGTTATCGATGGTCGTGCCAATGAGTTCATCATGTGGGTAGCCCAGTAAATGCTGAGCTTCGTGATTGACCAACGAGATAACGCCTTTATCATCGGTAATTAAAATACTATCGGGTGTACAATCAAATATTGCCCGCATATAGGCTTCGCTAGAGGCTAACGCTTCTGGGCTTGGCAATGACAATAATTTAGGGATTAACGGCCAAATTAATACAGCCGTTATACAAGACGCTAATGCGGTAATCGCTTTAACCCAACCGGCAAGCCAATAGTTGGGATACCATATTGTCCAAATGCTAAGTAGATGCGTAGTGCCGCATAGCAAGATAAAACCGCCGAATAACAAAAACACCCAGCGATACGTCAAGTCAGTACGGCGATGAACAAAATAGCCTAACGCGACTGGAATGGAGTAATAGGCTGACGCAATAAGCGTATCACTAATCACATGCAATAGTAAGATAGACTGTTGCCACAGATAACAAGCGCCATGAGGCATAAAATGATTAGAATTCGATGACAGCTCAGTTAACCAAGTAAACACTCACACTCTCCGCTTAAGATAACGGGACAAGATTTTACGCATAAGTCGTTAATTTGTCGAAATTGACAAAAATATTTTCTTTGATGGGTGACGGATTACCGTTTGAGGCTTGCATTCATGGTTGTGTTTTTATCCTTAGCATGGGGTTCGGGTAAGCCGTTACTACGCTTACGCAGTATTTTATTTGTAGTCATGTTAACAGTATTAATGCTGCCATTAGGCAGCATTTATTTTTTTCGCATTTATGAAAATAGCTTAGTTCGTCAAACTGAGCAGGAATTAATCGCACAAGCGGCAGTATTAGCGGCGACATTTAGGCAAAACGTGCGTAGTTTAACTCACGCTCAAAAACCTTATGGGCGCTTATTAACAACGGCACCGGCAGCATTGCCCATGTATAAACCGGTGCCGCCTATTCTCAGTTTGATTAATCCGATTTTGGCTAAAACGTCCTGATGCACAGTTTTGTCTGTTAAAAGCTGATACGACTAGTGTGAAAATCGCTAATCTTATGACACCTGTGCTGCGAGATACACAACAAGTGATGTTGACCGGTATGCGTGTCTTAGATGCCCAGGGCTTAGTGATTGCGGGTCGAGATGAAGTCGGGTTGTCGTTGGCTCATGTCGAGGAAGTGCAAGAGGCATTAAAGGGCTTTTATAGCGCCCGCATACGGCAGCGACTCTCTGATGAACCGCCGCCGCCACTGTATTCATTGAGTCGAGGCTCTAATATACGTGCGTTTATTGCTTATCCGATTATTGAAACGCTTCCGGTTGTAGAAGATGTTGGTTTAGAGCAGCGTTATCTGCAAGGTGTCATTTATCTGTCTCGTACACCGAATAATATTTTACGGGATTTATATGCGGTTAAAGCTACCGTAGTTTTCGTGTCGTGCAGCGTGTTAGCGATTGTATTTGCGTTAGGCACTTTGGTGTCAGCGACGATTGCAAGGCCCATACGAGAATTGATAGCGCAAACGGAGCGCATTAAACACGGCGAGCAAAAACAGATAAAACCGTTAAAAAACCCGGTGACTTATGAAATTGACCAGCTTTCTAGTAGTTTTGCTGAGATGTCGAAAGCGTTAGTCGAGCGAGGGGATTATATACGTCGCTTTGCTACTCATGTCTCGCATGAATTCAAAACGCCGTTAACGGCGATACAAGGCGCATTAGAACTCATCCAAGAACACGCTGACTCTATGCCAGAGTCAGATAAGCAGCGTTTTATTGCCAATGCGCTAGCTGACACGCAACGATTAAAACAATTAGTGCATCGTTTATTAGAGTTAGCCCGTGCCGACGCGTTAGAGCCTAGTCGTCAAACTTGCCAGCTATCGGAATTATTAGCGACGATTACGCCTCGTTTCAAGGCTCGTGGTCTTGAGTTAATAGCTTATGAACTACCGCGCACGCCGTTAGCCATTGCGCCCGATGCATTGGAAATGGTGTTAGTTAATCTATTCGAGAATAGCGTGCAAAACGGTGCGAGTAGCGTTCAGATTTACGCTGAAGCTAAAAGCGCTCAGTTATCGATAGCATTACACGATAACGGTAGCGGCATCTCAGACGCGAATCGGGATAAAATTTTTACGCCTTTTTTTACGACTAAGCGTAATCAAGGTAGCGCAGGCTTAGGGTTATCGATTTGCTTATCGGTGTTAAAAGCCTACGGCGGACAGCTTGACGTATTGGCCTGCCAGCAAGGCGCATTGTTTAAACTGCTAATCCCTATTGTGGCAGACGCTACCAGTAAATCAGGGCTACCAACTTAAGCCGGGACAGGGCACACGAGCGCAGGACGCCGTAAATACGTCCCTGTAGGCTTGGCGGCAGCATCCCTGCTGCCGACACCTGCACTCGTGTGCCCTGTCCCGGCTTGGTATTGTGTCCCGCCTTAAGTTGGTAGTCCAAATCAGATTAATTTTTACGCTCTGATAAGATGCGTTTACGCTGAGTTAAGGTAATCAAAGGCCCGGATACGGCATAGCCTAAGAACACTAAAAACAACATGGTTTGTGGTTGTGCCATGACGAAGGCAATGGCTAACATAATCGCGATAGCCACGATAAACGGTACGCGTTTTTTTAAATCGATTTGTTTAAAACTAGAGTAGCGAAAATTGCTAACCATTAATAACCCCGTGATAACTGTTAGTGCAATAGCAAAGTATTTAATCACATCGATGTCGTATTGATGTTCTAAACAAATCCAAATAAAGCCCGCTAAAATGGCCGCCGCCGCTGGGCTGGGCAAGCCTTGAAAATAACGTTTATCGGCAGTTTCTATTTGCGTGTTAAAACGGGCTAAGCGTAGCGCGCCACCTGCTGTATGAACGAAGGCTGCGAACAAACCTAATCGGCCTAGGCTGCTAAAAGCCCATAGATACATGACTAGGGCAGGGGCAACACCAAATGACACCATATCCGATAAGCTGTCGTATTGCGCGCCAAATTCGCTTTGAGTGTTCGTTAAGCGGGCGACGCGACCATCTAAACCATCTAAAATCATCGCAACAAAAATAGATGCAACAGCCGTTTCATAATGATGATTCATGGCTGAGGTAATTGCATAAAAACCGGCAAAAAGCGCGCCAGTGGTAAATAAATTAGGTAATAAATAAATGCCGCGACGACGTATCGATTGGGTATTAGTTGCCATAATGTGTTTTCCTGAGACCAGCGAGTGCGGGTCTATTAAGTTAATAAGCGGTTACCAACTTAAGACAGGACGGGGCGTTCAGCGCACAGGACGCTGTAAATACGTCCCTGTAGGCTTGGCGGCAGCCTCCCTGCTGCCGACACCTGCGCTCTAAACGCTCTGTCCTGTCTTAAGTGTGTAGCCTTAATAAGTTTTACGTGTTTGTGTACGCCAGAATTGTACAATTTCTTTAATGTCTAAATCATCAGGACCTTCGCGCCAGCCGGTAAAATAATCGACATCGTTACTTTTAGGTTCTGGATTGGGTCGGTAAATCTGTACCCGCACCGGGATTGGCGTGGCTTCGCCTAAGACTAAGGCTTCACCACGACCTAGTGAGCTTAAAGTATCGGTAATATCGCCTTCGGCCTCAGGGACTAATTTTTTAATATAGGCTTGGTCATCGGGGTTAGATGTGCGTAAACAAATAAATGAGCTGCACTGTGCGAGCATGGTTTCTGATAATTCTGTCGGGCGTTGACTCACCACGCCAATTGACACGCCATATTTACGACCTTCTTTGGCAATACGCTCCATCATGCGTTTAGTGCCTTCAAATTGAGCATTTTTTTCTCTAGGAATATAAGCATGGGCTTCTTCGCAAATTAACGTAATAGGGAAGTCGCGCCGCACTGGGTTCCAATAATTGAATTCATAAGCCAGACGACCTACTTGGGAGCAGACCGCAGGGACGATACCGGTCGGTACTGAGCTTAAATCAATGACCGTGATATTTGCCCGACCATCGATTAAGCCAACAAACTGCCGTAATAAACTAGCTAGGCTGTCAGAGGTTTTGTGTACTCTAGGTTTTAATAAGAAGTTAAAGCGTACATCGTTTAACCGGCTTTGCATACGAATCAAAAATTCGTCGAATTGACCGAATAAGGCGCCTTCTACTTTACCGAATTCTTTGCGCTCTTCGTTGGCATTTTTAAATTGCAGGTATAACTCTGAGAGGGGAAAGTAAATAGGCGTATCGACGGTTGCTGCGGGTAGGCCGATTTCTTTGGCTTCTTTACGCTTTAAATGCTGAATGACTTCACGCATATAGGAAATTTGTAATGATGAGCTTTTATCGTCTCTGTCTACGAATAAGTCGATTAAGTCGGCAAAACTCATAATCCAATACGGCATTTCCATCGTAACAGCATCGACATAATTGACTTCATTTTTACCAAATGCCGAATGTATTTCGCCAAATTTATCTTTCCAACAGTATTCACCGTGTAAATCCAGCAAGATAATGTGGCAATTTGGCATGGCTTTAATCGTACTTTGAATTAAGCTGGTAACCGTCCAAGATTTACCGGAACCGGATTGGCCTACGATAGCAAAGTGGCGACCAAATAAAGAGCGAGGGTCTAAACTTAAATGATAGCTTTTATGCGACGATAAATGGCCAATTAAAAAGTTGTAATTGACGAATTTAGAAAATATCGCATTTATCTCTTTTAGACCAACGGCGTAAACACCGGCACCTGCCGTAGGATATTTACGCACACCACGCAGAAATGCACCGCTGTCGGTAATTTCGCCTACCGGGATTAACGAAATAAAACGATCCGTATGCCGTTGGCCTGTACTATCAAAGCGGTCTTGTTCCCACATTTTATGCACGACGGCGAGCACGCCAATCGTGACTTGTCGAATCACGACATAAGAACCGATTTGCCCAGCGAATAATTCTTCGTCATCAATCGTAATTAATGGCGCACGATTAGCATATTCGTTGGAAATTCTGGCATCCATACCATCGCCACGGACTACGGTTAACGTAGCGATTAAAAAATTAACATGTGATTGTTCAGACATAATACCGCCTCAGAGATAATCGGTGCTTGAGCTATGTATACAGATAGTTTTGTTTTTATGGTATAGGGAAAAAGTATAACCGAAAAAAACACAACGAACTCATGGGTTATCCTGAATGCTGTTAATGGCATCAGCAAAACGGGTATTGAATTGTGCAAGCGAGGGTTTAGGTAATTGCACCTGTAAACGAATGTGGCCTGAAAATTCTTGTTCAAGTATTTTGCCGTCTAATGTCTTTAACGTGTATTCTAGCTGTTGCAAGCGTTCATACGCGAGTGTCATCGACAGCGTAAGCCATTCGATAAACGGCATAAGTTCAGCTTGTTCTAATACTTTGCGCGCGGTATTACCATAAGCGCGGGTTAATCCCCCAGCTCCTAGCTTAATGCCACCAAAATACCGAACGACAATCAGTAGCGCGTTCATCAACTGTTTACCTTCTAATTGTTGCAATAAGGGCTTGCCGGCTGTGCCTGAGGGTTCTCCTGCATCGTAAAAACGATACACTAAGCCTTGACTGGTTTTAATTCTGTACGCATAAACTACATGGCTAGCATCGGCATAATCGGTATTGACGTGTTTGATATAAGCCTGTGCATCAGTTTCTGAATCACAGGGTAACAGCAAGCCGATAAAGCGAGATTTTTTTATTAATTCTTCATAATGATAATCTTTTGTGATGAGTTTCATGTTTTTTCTTGATAAGGCTGAATCGGGCAAGAATCTTAGCTATTAACAGGTACAATACCTTATCACTAGATAAACCTAAAATTTTATGCCATTACGCGATTGATTGCATGGCAACTTATTATTGACTATAAACAAGGAGCAAAAATGCCAATAAAAGCATTTAAAAATCATTTTCCTAAATTAGGCACGTCAGTTTACGTCGATGACAGTGCTGTTATCATTGGCAATGTTAATATAGGAGAAGATGTTTCAATTTGGCCAATGTCAGTGGTCAGAGGAGATGTTGAAAGCATCACGATAGGCGCAGCGACCAACATACAAGATGGTTCCGTATTGCATGTGTCTCATGCCGGAGATTATTCACCACAAGGCCACCCGCTAACGATTGGTAGAGGAGTCACCGTAGGTCATAAAGCCGTATTACATGCGTGTACCGTCGGGGATTATTGTTTGATTGGTGTTGGCGCAGTTGTCATGGATGACGCTGTACTGGAAGACTATGTCATGATTGGTGCAGGTGGTTTAGTGCCTCCGGGCAAAAAATTAGAAAGTGGTTATCTTTATGTTGGTTCCCCTGTCAGACAAATCCGCGCGTTAAAACCTGCCGAGAAAAAAATTCCTAGAATATTCTGCTCATCATTATGTAGAGCTTAAAAATGCCTACTTAGAGCAAAACCAACCGGTTGCGGAAACGCAATTAGTGCGGCGTGTTAAATAACTTACAACAGGGCTCCACGATTCAATCCATCGTCAATAAAATCAGGCTGTAAGGGTATGCATTGCGTACCCTTACAAACACCAGCCTATCTATACTCTACACGGTCATGTTCGGTTTTTTGAGTAGGGTACGCTGTGCGTACCATTAAAAAAATCGCAATAAATCAATAACAAGGTACGCATAGCGTACCCTACAGTGAGCTGTAAAAGCCTAAAACTTAACCCTTTTTTTCTCGTTCCCACGCTTTGGGTGGGAACGCCTACCGGTCTTCGGCTTGGCATGGTTTTCCATTCGTATCAGTGAGATAACTTGAGCATGGGTATGCATTCCCACGCAGAGCAAAGTATATTCTAAGGCGGGGTGGGCGCCTTGCTTTTGGTTTCAGGTTTACTTGTTCGTTTTACGGCTGGTGTAGCCGCATTCGGTTTCGTTACTGGCGGATAAGCATCTTGCGCTCTTCTATAACCCGGCGATGTCGGCGGCTGCGTAGATTTAGGGGGCTGCGCTGGCTTAGGTGCTGGTGTTGGTTTGTAGTCATTAAAATCGGGAAAATCCGAGCGTTTAAATTGAAACACCGGTTTAGCCGCAGGCTTAGGCTTGGGTTTGCTCAGCAAAGGCTTGGCGTCAATGAACGTGGGTGTTTCACCGGTTTTTATACCTTCACCTGCCGGAGCGGTATGCAGCAACGGTGTTAATGTCGGTTTTAAGTGTTTGAGAATTTGCACCGGTAGCGAGCTAGTAAAATGATAGCTACCCGAGTTTTCCCCTGCGACATAGGCGGTGATGACGCCAAAAAAGCGTTGGCCTAGAAAGAACGTAAAGACCGCAGCGCGACTGACAAATTTCGATTCAATTAAGCGTCCGCCTTTACCCCAAATTTCCTTGCGGTGGTCGCCGGTTCCTGTTTTACCGCCGACTAATAAAGGCTTGCCGTTTTGATCAGTATAAATATTGTTTAAACGTGAGGCCGTACCACCTTCGACGATTCCGCTTAAGGCACTACGCGCGGCTTTTGCTACTTCTGCTGGAAAAATACGCTCGCCTTCATCGGGGCGCTTTTTCATCACCGTTTCATAAGGCGTACCTTGCGCGAATTGTAAGTAATCAAAGCGTATCATCGGCAGTTTCACGCCATCGTTTTGTAAAATCCCGACTAATTCCGCTAATGCAGCCGGTCTATCGCCTGATGCGCCTATTGCCGTGGCATAAGAAGGTGTCAGTGCGGCAAAAGGGTAGCCTACCCGTTGCCAGGCGTGGTGTATTTCCCAAAAGGCTTCTGTTTCCAACATATTCATAATGCGGTTTTGCTGCGCTTGACGTTTATGGCTTTTTATTAGCCAGCGATAAACTTGTTGACGTGCATCTGCACCTGCCGCTAAGGCTTGTTCTAAATTAGCCCCCGGATTTTTTGCCATGTAGCCCGCTAGCCATAATTCTAACGAGTGAATTTTGGTGATATAGCCTTGATCTTGTAAATCGAAATTTTTAGGCGAGTATTTATTGTATAACTCATCGATATTTTGTTTAGCGTATTGGCTTTTATCCAGATGCGTTTTTAAAAAATGGCTTAAGGCTTGTTCATCGCGCTCTGGATAAATCGAACGGTATAACATGGCTAAACGTGAGGGTTTAGCGAGTACTCGTTGCGCTAAGCTGGTTAAAATCTCATCAGGTGTTTTGCCGTGATATTTGCTGTAAAAGCGCCGTAAATAAACACTGCCCTCTTTGTCAGCAAAGCGTTGTAAATATTCTTCTCGTTTAGGGCTGTCTGGTATTTCCAACCAACGCGCAATGCCACCCGGCTTATATAAGTGGTGGTAGACTAAATCACGCATCAAGCGGATAAAGACTAAGTTAACCGAATCTCTTAGCGCATGGCGTATAGACATGATTTGGTTGTCTTCGCCTTTGGTAAAGTTACTAAACGTATGTAAGCCGCCGCCGGTGTAAAAACTTTCATTCGGGCTGGCTGAATACGATTTGTCTAGCGCTGAATAGAGTAAATGCTCTAATGAGATATTAGGTTGTATGCGGAGCTGTTCTCTTACCCAGGCTGATAGATAATCTTTAGGGTGAAATTGTAATTGGTCTAGTTCACTACGATTAAGCTTTTGATATTGTTGATACAGCTCCGCAATTAACTCTAAATAATGCACCATAGTGCGTAGTTTAGACGTTGAGCCTAAGTCTAAGCGTATACCTTCGTTAATGTCTAAGGCTTGGTCGTAATTGTCCGTTTGTACGCGCAGTTGATTACCGGTTTTAGTCTTTTCGTACACGATTAAACTGTACACAATTGGGTCTAAATGCAAGGTGTCGCCTAACATGCGAGTGCCGATAATACCGGCTTCGCGGGCTTTGTCAGGATGACTGAGTTCGCGTAATTCCTGAGTAACAGCCAGTTGCGTTTTATAATCTAAGGTGGTTTTAACCGTTAAATCAAATCTATCCATTTCATAGTTAGATTTAACGCCTAAGGCTTTTGCGAGTCGTGCCCGTAAGACGGATTGGGTTTTGCGTTCCAAGGCGAATTTAGTTGGGGCATTGCTGCGACGGGGTGGTAACGGCGTGGTTTCTTTTAATGCTGCATCGCGTAATTCGGGCGAAATGACGCCTTGCTCAGCGAGTAAGCGTAGATAACTGTCGGTTAGTGTTTGTAAAGCACGAAAACCTTTGCCTAATAAATACGTCGGCCTGCGCTGTGATAGTAAGATATTTAACACTTGGCGATAGGCTTTGGCTTGGGCTTTGCTGATGTTTGTCGTGGCTAAGGCTTCAGGCGTCAGCAAGCTGTTAATGTTATTAAAATCTGCGTTAAACCAAGCCGATAAACCATCGCCTAAACCGTGCACTTCACCGTGTTGCGGTGTTGCGGCTAGTGGCATGGTGTTTAAATACGATAAGGCGATTTCTTGCCGCATTGCGCGCGTATCAGCGCCTTCTAAATAGGCTCTAACCGATGCGGTACCCATCTGGCGAAATTTATCAACAATTGAGTTCGTATATCCATTAGGCGAGTGCCGATATTTTTCGATTTGTGTTGCTAAGGTGCTACCGCCAGGCACATTGCTGTCTACGCCAAGTTTATTGGCGATGAGTTGTAAACCCGCAAAACCAAATCTATCCCATTCGATAGCCGGGTTAACTTGGGTATTTTCTTGATTAAGTAATTCCCTGTTTTCTATAAATAACAAGGTATTTAAGACGACAGGCGGTATATCCTGAAATTGCGCATAACCGTGTTCGGGGTAGGTTGCGCTGAAGATGGTGTGATTGTTATTGTCAATAATACGCAAGCCCGCTTGGGATTTTTCGTGATAAACGGTGAATAAGCCATATTCATCGATTAATTCGGTCATGATAGGTGGAAACGCCGCTTGCGCAGTAATTTCATAGCCTAAATTTTGCAGGCGTTTAATCGCCTCAGGCAATGCGGTATAGCCTAAACGTTGGTCATAAGGGCCTGCCTGCGGATAACGTACCGATTGGCTTTGACCTGGCACTAATTTATAACTTAACTGCTTGCTAATTTGCGTTAAGTATTGCGCTTGATATTTTGATGTTTTGACTTCTTGATGAATCAGCCTACCCACAATGACCGCAACCGTAATCAAACCTAAGCCAATGTATACTGTTAACAGCCGATACAGTATTCTTTTAAATCTACGCATCCGTTGCTCGTTGTATAGGCAAAAAAGTTAAAATAAATAAGGAGATAGACATTGTATTTAGATTTTTCCAGAACCTATTGGGTTAGGTTGGTTGGCCAGATTAGTCGAGCTCAGCTATTTTACCGGTTTTTAGGATTGTAGGTTACCAACTTAAGACGGGACAGGTCATTCAGACCGCAGGACGCCGTAAATACGTCCCTGTAGGCTTGGCGGCAGCATCCCTGCTGCCGACACCTGCGTTCTAAACGGCCTGCCCCGTCATAAGTGTGTAGCCGACTTGTATGAATCAGGTTCGAGCAGTACAGGTGCAGAGCACAATAATAAACAAAGTGTTAATAACGTATCCCAGGCATCACCTAATTCTTGCCCTTTTATTTGCCTATCTGCTTTGGCACTGTAAGCGATTATTCGGCTTAAGTCGCGTGGCGTTAATCGGTTCAGTGCTTGATTCAATAATGCTTTACGGTTATCCCATACATACAGTTGTTTATAGGCTGAATCTAATGATTGTCCTAGCGTAAGTGCATTTTTTAGCTTTGCTAATAATCGGGCTTCACGTGTTAACGCCCATAACACAATCGCTGCAGCAATACCTTCGGCTTTTAATGCTGCCAAAATTCTAAAAACCTTAGCTAGATTCGCGCTTAATACGGTATCGATTAATTTATACACATCGAATTTAGCGTTATTGCCAACTGCCTCATCGACTTGGGTAGCATTAATAGTTCCCGCACCGTAATAGCCATATAGTTTGTCGATTTCCTGCGCGGCGGCCAGTAAATTGCCTTCGACACGCATTGCCAAAATATCCAGTCCTTGATCATCTAGCGTTAAACCGCGCTCCGATAAGCGCTGTTTAAGCCAGGGTTTTAGGCTTTTATTTTCAATAGGCCAAACCGATACGATGACGCCGATACTTTCTACTGCTTGGTACCACGCTGATTTAGTCGCATCTTTAGCTAATTTGCCAGAGGTTATTAGCAAGACTGTCTCGCTTGATGGTTTCTGACAGTATTTTGTTATCAGTGCTGCGCCTTGGGCATCGAGCTGAGCCGCCGCTAAGCGTATGTCGAGTATTTTTTTATCGGAAAATAACGAATACTCGCTTAAACTGGTTTGCACAGCTGACCAGGAAAAATCATTGGCATCGGTAGTCACTAACTCGCGTTCTTGGAAACCCGCGTTCGATGCGGCGCTTCTAATTGCATCGGCTGCTTCGTTGAGTTGAAGGGGTTCGTCGCCGGTTAGCCAATAAATCGGCGCTAACCCCCGCTTTAATGCCGAGCCAAGTTGTTCAGGCTTAATCAACATGAGTTGTAGCCGCCAAAACGACACGCGCTCTATCTAATATTGAGCGTACCGCTTGGTTGCGCATTTCAGTGCGAATTACCGATTCTTCATTGGCTTTCGCGACAATATCATCTTGGTTATTAAAATACTCACGCTTAATTTCTACTGCTTGCGCAGGCGCTAACACGTTTTTGCTTGGCATCGAGTATTTCATAATTTAGCCGGTAATACAGCTCTAATTCGTTAGAGCGACCGCGTTCATTAAGCGATAAGACCTGCTGACTGTTTTCCTCGTTAATAATATGGACAATAACACCGGCATTATTGGGTGCTGATAATAATTGTCCTGACGCTGTTCTTAACGCTAGGCGAAACTGTTCGCGTAGCGCCAACGATTCGCCTTGTAAATACATTTGTTTTAAGCGTTCTGGCAAGGCATAACTGCCGCGTAAATGATAACCACAGGCAGTTAGCAGTAGCATCAACGTGACGAGAAAGACTTGTCTTAGGCTTAATGGTTTGCTCATAGCGCTTATACCACGATGTTAATCAGTTTTTTTGGCACGACGATGACTTTTTTAATCGTATGGCCTTCGATGTGTTTTTGTACATGCTCATCGCTTAAGGCTAAAGCTTCTAACTCCGTATTGCTGGCACCCGCACCGGCCGAGATTTTGCTGCGTAACTTACCATTGACTTGCACAATAAATTCTAACTCATCTTGGCTTAGCGCGCTGGCATCATGCTCAGGCCAGGCTTCTAAGCTTACCGACGTGGTATGGCCTAGCTCGCGCCATAGCTGTTCGCAAATATGCGGCACAATAGGGGCTAGCATTAATACAATAAAAGTTAATGCTTCTTGGCGTATGGCTTTGCCGTTGTCAGAGTCATCGGTGAATTTGCTTAAGGTATTGATTAATTCCATATTGGCCGCAATAGCGGTATTGAAAATAAATCTAACCCCCATGTCATGGCTGACTTTTTGCAAAGTATGATGCAATTGACGGCGGACGGCTTTTTGTTCGGAGCTTAGGCTTGCTTTATCGAGCGCAGGGACAGAGCCACTATTGACATGCAAATACACTTGCCGCCAAAGCCGCCTTAGGAAACGGTGCGCGCCTTCTACACCGCTATCTGACCATTCTAAGGATTGCTCAGGTGGTGCGGCAAACATGACGAATAAGCGCACGGTATCGGCGCCATATTGGTCGATTAAGCCTTGGGGATCAACGGTATTACCCTTAGACTTAGACATTTTGCTACCGTCTTTTAATACCATGCCTTGGGTTAATAAGTGGCTAAACGGTTCTGAGCAGGTTAATAAGCCCTCGTCACGCATCAGCTTGTTATAAAACCGTGCGTATAACAAATGCAAAATCGCATGTTCGATACCACCTATGTAATGATCAACGGGCAGCCAGTAATTAGCACGTTCATCGAGCATCGCTACAGAATCTTTGCAGGTGAATTTAGCATAATACCAAGACGATTCCATGAAGGTATCAAAGGTATCGGTTTCTCGGCGCGCCGCTTTGCCACAGAGTGGGCAGTTGACGTGCGAGAAAGTGGGGTGCGCGACTAACGGTGATTGCGAGCCATCTAAAACCACATCACGCGGCAAGCAAACCGGTAAGTCTTGCTCAGGGACGGGTACAACACCGCAATCATCGCAGTAAATCACCGGGATAGGCGCGCCCCAATAGCGTTGTCTGGAGACGCCCCAGTCTCTTAATCTAAAATTAACTTTGCGTTGGCCTTTGCCTTGCTGCTCTAGTGTTTCGGCAATTTTGCTAAAGGCTTGCTCTGACGTTAAGTTATCGAAAGAACCCGAATTTTTTTAGCACTCCTTTAGCGGTAAAGGCATGTTCCGTACAAGAATCATCGATAGCGTTATCAGTATTATCGAGCGCAGCGATGACTGGTTTAACAGGTATTTGATATTTAATGGCAAATTCATAATCACGTTGGTCATGTGCCGGGACGGACATCACAGCGCCCGTGCCATAACTCATTAACACAAAATTGGCAATCCAGACCGGCACTGCATCGCCAGTAATAGGGTGTAGCGCCGTTATACCGGTGGCAATCCCACGTTTTTCCATGGTTTCCATCGCCGCTTCCGAGGTTTCCATGTGTCTACATTGCTCAATAAAGTCGGCAATGGCTGGGTTATTTTGTGCAGCGCTTAAGGCTAGTGGGTGTTCTGAGGCTATGGCTAAATAGGTCACGCCCATTAACGTGTCAGGTCTAGTCGTGTAAATCCGAATAGGCTGAGCTTGACCAGGCACTGCAAAATCCATTTCCACACCTTCGGAGCGGCCTATCCAATTGGCTTGCATGGTTTTGACTTGTTCTGGCCAGCCGGGTAGTGTCGCTAGGTCAGCCAATAATTCATCGGCATAAGCGGTAATACGCATAAACCATTGTGAGATTTCTTTGCGCTCGACCGGGGTATCACAACGCCAACAACAACCGTCTATGACTTGCTCATTTGCTAATACCGTTAAATCGTGTGGACACCAGTTTACCGGCGCGGTTTTTTTTATACACTAAATCTTTAGCTAACAGTTTTAAGAAAAACCATTGCTCGAAGCGATAATACTCAGGGTCGCAGGTCGCAATTTCTCTATCCCAATCATAGCCAAAGCCTAAGCGTTTTAATTGCTCGCGCATGTAAGCAATGTTGCTATACGTCCAATCGGCGGGATGTACGCCGTTTTGCATTGCGGCGTTTTCAGCGGGTAAGCCAAATGCATCCCAACCCATAGGTTGTAATACGTTTTTGCCCAGCATACGTTGATAACGGCTAATCACATCGCCTATGGTGTAATTGCGCACATGGCCCATGTGCAACTTGCCGCTAGGTAGGGGAACATAGACAAGCAATAATATTTAGGCTTATCAGAGGATTCGATAGCTTTAAAAGCGCCAGTGCTAGCCCAGGTGTGTTGTACGTCTTGCTCAATAGTGAGCGGCTGATAATTTTCTTGCATCCTACTCGTCTTTTGCCGATCAAAAGCGCTAGAATACCGTACACTTGCTTAAATCAAAAGTGCCAATTGTAGGAGACAACTATGAATAAGAATAAACTGACCGATGCCTATAGCGATTTAATGGCGAATTTATATGAAGCAATGGATGATACCTTGCATTCTATGGCCGATGCGTTGGATATTGCGAAACGAAAACTACACGATGCCGGTGATTTTAGCGCCGAAGAATTAGATAAATTAGCGCATTTTGTTAAACGCGATGTGGAACATGCGGCGCAAGTAGATACCAAAGCTGACCCGGATTCGTTAAAAGAATGGTTTAAATTTGATGTCGAGCTAATTGAAAATTTTGCCGTCGATGCGTTTTTTAGCTTAGCAGATAAAACGCGGCTAGAACTGGCAAAATTAGATCAACTTTATCATAAGCAAAGCTACCATAGCGGTGAAATAACTGGGCCTGGTACGTTTGTGTGTGCGAGTTGCGGCAAAGAAATCGCATTTAAAATGCCTAGTGAAATTCCTGTGTGCCCTGCTTGTCAAGGCGACACGTTTAACCGCATTTGATATACTCCGCCGAATTTTTAAGCAGTCGTGACAGGATAACTTTATGCGTAGAGTCATATTTAATCAAAAAGGCGGCGTTGGTAAATCAACGATTACCTGTAATTTAGCAGCCATTAATGCGGCAAAAGGCCTTAAAACCTTAGTGATTGATTTAGATATTCAAGGTAACTCTACGCATTATTTATTAGGCGCGAAAGTCACCGATAGCGATAAAACTATTGCGCATTATTTTAAAGACAGTTTGAGTATTTCATTGTTCGGTGGCACGAATGCGGGTTCCGGGCTTGAGGCTCTGATTCATGAATCACCGTTTGCTAATTTATACGTGTTGCCGTCACACCCTGAATTAGAGCCATTACAAGGCCGGTTAGAATCACGTTTTAAAATATTCAAACTCAAAGAAGCGTTAGAAAAACTGCAAGGCTTTGATAACGTTTATATCGATACCCCGCCTATCTTAAATTTTTACAGTCAATCAGCGTTAATCGCTGCACATAAATGCTTAATTCCATTTGATTGCGATACCTTTGCTAGAGATGCGTTATATACGTTGTTACAAGCCGTCGCTGAGGTAAAAGCCGACCATAATCAAGCATTAGATGTCGAAGGCATTATCGTCAATCAATTCCAACGACAAGCCAACTTACCCAGGCAATTAGTCGATGCATTAATTGCCGAGGGTCTACCCGTCTTAAATTCAATGATTTCACCGTCGGTGAAAGTACGCGAATCGCATTCTTTATCGCAGCCTTTAATTCATTATGTGCCAAGTCATAAGCTTAGCGATGAGTTTAGAGCGTTGTATGATGAAATTCATCTTGCTAAAAGTCTCTAAATAGATAGCCAGGGTAAATGTCTAATTATACTGGATAGCTACTTGCTTCTGTGCCATTGCATCTAACGTAGCCATCTTTGGTTTTAACGTGTTAAAGAGCACAGGCGCCACGCTATCGTGAAAAATTGTTTTATTTGGGATAGTCGTTTGGGCGAGTAATAACTACCCGCCCACAGCTTTACACCTCTGAGAAAAACCTAACTCTACCCGTTTCTATATCGTACATCGCACCGACTATACCGATTTCACCTGAGCTTATCATGGCGCGCAAAATAGCGCTTTGTTGCGGAATTGCGTTAACAGTCAGCGCTACGTTTTCTTCGGCTACGCGTAACACTTTTTCATTTTCGTCTAATTCATGTTGACAACAACGGGTTACGTTATCGACGGCAGGTTTAATTTTTTCGAGTAAACCGCTTAAATGATCCATTTTGACTTCTGCACACGCGCCTTTAATTGCGCCACAATGGGTATGTCCTAATACAACAATTAAGCGTGAGCCAGCGACTTTACAGGCATATTCCATGCTGCCTAGAATATCGTCATTGACAATATTGCCTGCAATGCGCACGCTAAAAACATCACCTAAGCTTGGTCAAAAATTAATTCCACCGATGTTCTCGAGTCCATACAGCTTAAGATAATCGCAATAGGAAATTGCCCTTGTCGAGTATCGTTGATTTGCTCTAATAAATTGCGGTTGGCATGTAAATTATTGACAAAAATGCTCATTCCCTTCTTTTAAGATAGTTAATACGGCTGAGGGGGTGAGTGCTTGCTGTGTGTCAAAGGTTGGCGGTCTGGCGTTGCTAAGCGGTGGTAGACTGCCGTAGCCGCGTAAGTTTTTAATCGTTAACGCAATGTTTTTTAATTTGGCTTCGTTGCTAAATTCATTAATCATCTCATACACATCATAATCGATGTATTTCGCGCGAGTTGCATCGATAACGACTTCGGATTTTTCAGGTAATTGCTCTAACGTTTTCTGAATGTTGGCCTTGTTTAAAAACGACACATGCTCAGCTAGGCGTAAAATAATCTTATTGCCAATATGTAACTCACGGAAATAAAACGCGGCTTTGTAGTTTTCCAACAAAATAGCAATAAGCGCGATAACTAAGCCGATAATAATCCCGGTTAATAAATCAGTTAAGACCAAACCGACAATCGTTAAACAAAACGGTACAAAATGGTAGTAACCGGCTTTGTACATGGTTTTAAAGACGACTGGCCTTGCTAAGCGATAAGCGACAACTAATAAAATGGCGGCTAAACTCGCTAAAGGAATTTCATTTAACCAATGCGGAACCAATAAGCAGGTTAATAGCAATAATAAGCCTTGTACAAATGCTGACAGTTTGGTTTTTGCGCCAGCTTGTATATTAAATGAGCTGCGCACCACAACCATGGTTAAGGGCAAGCCACCTAATAAGCCCGACATGATGTTACCTACGCCTTGAGCTAATAGCTCGCGATTGACCGAGGTTTTGTTACGGTAAGGGTCTAATTTATCAATCGCTTCAACAGCGAGTAAGCTTTCCAAGCTGGCGACTAACGCGAGGGTGACCGCTGTTGTATAAACGCCTGGGTGTTGCCAAGCTTGATACGCCGGGCTATGTAGATGTTTAATCAACTCCTGTATTGATGAGGTTTCCGGTATGGTAACGAAATGGTTAGCACTAAGCGCTAAGACTGGCAGGTAAATCATGTATAAATGATTCAGTAAGACGCCAGTGAGCGTGGCGACAACAGGGCTAGGCAGCCAGCGAAACAGTGTGGAGCGTTTAATGGTTGGGCGTTCCCATAATAGCAATACGGTTAACGAGAGTACGGCAATAATCAGCGCGCCTGGTGAAATAAAGTTAACCATGTGTAATAGCTCTGAAAACGATGAGTAGTCATCGTTTTGTAGAAACGCAAAATCACCTTCATAGTCTTTGTCATAGCCTAATGCATGAGGAATCTGTTTTAGTATTAAAATAATACCCATACCAGTTAATACGCCATTAACGACGGCTGATGGGAAATAATAGGCAATGACACCGGCGCGTAAACAACCTAAACCGATTTGTAAGATGCCCGCTAGTATCACCGCCATTAAAAATTCATTAAAACCTAGCTTATTAATAGCCGTTAATACAATTACTGATAAACCCGCCGTCGCGCCGCTAATAGCCAGTCGAGAACCGCTTAACGGTACAACAATTAAGCCGCCAATAATTCCAGCGATTAAACCTGAGAACAAATAAGCGCCAGAAGCTAACGCAATACCTAGCGATAATGGTAAAGACACTAAAAATACAGCGAAGCCTGCTGGTATGTCATACGATAACGCGGAGTTGTTCCAGCGGCTAATAAGGTTGTTTATCGTCATAGGCATTCCTCCTTTAGTCATTCACTGATTCCAAGATTAAAATTGTTTCATGTTTAGGGATGTTTTCTTTGCCGTATAAATCAACGACTTCAACAGTAATTTGGTCGTCGGGTGCGGTTTCCAGAAAATCTTGTAAGGTTTCTAAAATATCGTGATCGATAAATTTAGCTTGGCTAGCATCGATGACTACGGTGCTGTTTTCAGGAATGCGCAAGATTAATTTTCGCAGTAACGCTTTGTTTAAAAATGACACATCTTTATTTAAGCTCAGCGTGTAATGCTGGCCTTGCTGAATTAATGTAATAGCGGCGTGGTAGTTGGCTTTAATGACGAAAAACAAGCCAATAGCCATTCCAATAGCAATGCCGATTAATAAATCGGTGCATAAAATGGCGATGATGGTGATGACAAAAGGCAGTAATTGACTCATGCCTTTGCGGTAATACTCAATAAAAAGACTCGGTTTCGCGAGCTTATAACCGGTATGTAGCAAAATAGCCGCTAAACAAGCCAATGGAATAGCGTTTAAGTATTGGCTAATAAACATGGTGCTTAGCAGTAACAGTAAGCCGTGGAAAAAACACGATACACGGGTTTTACCTCCAGCGTTAATATTGGCAGAACTTCTGACGATGACGGCGGTAATAGGTAAGCCACCTAACATGCCGCTGATGATATTACCAACGCCTTGCGCTTTCAGTTCTCGGTTAGTCGGTGCGATGCGTTTTAATGGGTCTAGCTTGTCAGTGGCTTCTAAGCTTAGTAAGGTTTCAAGACTGGCGATGATGGCAATAGTCAGTGCGACGAGATAGAGCTTTGGATTGGCTAAATAACTGAAATCAGGGAAAGTCAAATGGCTAAAAAAATCCAAAGGCTGATTAAGTACCGGCAGGCTAACCATGTGTTCAGGTTTTACCGTGAATTCCGGTGCGACTAGTGTTGCAATTAAGTTATAGCTAATCCCTAGAATAACAGCTAATAATGGGCCGGGAATTATTTTTAAGAACGATTTTTTTATCGCAGGTAGTTCCCATAACACCAAAATGATTAACGAGGCAACGCTAATAATGACGCAGCTTATCGAAAAACGCTCAAACGCAGCTAAAAACTCAGCAATACTGGAGCTAGCCGATTCTTGCATATAGCTTTCATCGCCTTCAAAGCTAGCATCAAACCCTACTGCGTGTGGCAGTTGTTTGATGATGAGGATTAAGCCTATCGCCGCCAACATGCCTTTAATAACGGCAGCGGGAAAAAAAGCGCCAATAATACCGGCGCGTAAATAGCCTAGACCCAATTGCAAAACACCGCCTAACACGCAAGCGGTTAATAAGCCTTGAAAGCTGCCTAAAGTTTCTATGGCATTAAAGACAATGACGGTTAGACCCGCAGCAGGACCCGATACGCTAAGTTGTGAACCACTCAGCCACGACACGACTAAACCGCCAACAATACCGGCAATCAATCCTGAAAATAGAGGAGCACCCGATGCAAGTGCAATACCTAAACAAAGCGGTAATGCCACTAAAAAGACTACAATGCCAGCGGGTAAGTCGTCTTTGCTATGGTTTAAATAATAGGTTAGATGTTTGTGTATCATAACGATACTCCTTTCAATCAATGTGGTTATACCACTAGCATACGGTTGATAACTTGCAAAAACCTTTCAACGCGTTTTTTTAATGAATATTTTATTAATCGAAGATGATGCTGTGTTAGCGGATGGCTTATTACATACGTTAAGCAGTAATGGTTATACGGTGCTGCGCGCAGATTCAGGCTGTGCGGCGGAGCGTTTACTGGACAGTCAGAATTTTGATTTGATTGTTTTAGACTTAGGTTTGCCTGATATTGATGGTCTGCACTTATTAAAGCGCTTTCGCCAGCATTTATCGCTACCTATTTTAATTTTAACGGCTAGAGATGCGGTCAATGATAGAGTAAAAGGCATAGAACAAGGCGCTGACGATTATTTGACTAAGCCTTTGAGCTGAGGGAATTAGAGGCGCGCATACAAGCGTTAATAAGACGTTGTTATGGCGGTTTTGATAAGCAAATCATGGTAGGTCATCTTTGCCTGGATACCACTCAGCAACGCATTTTAGTTTATGAAGAAGCGTTTCATTTAACGTCAGGCGAATATAAAGTTTTAGAATTGCTAATGCTGCAAACAGGCAAAGTAGTAACGAAAGAACGCATCGCGCAGCGCTTAGCCAGCGACGGCGAGGGTATTAGTGATAACGCCGTGGAGATTTATATACACCGCTTGCGTAAGCGCATTGAACGTTATGGCGTGATGATACGAACCGTGCGCGGCTTAGGCTATTTATTGGTAGCTGCGCATGATTAACAATAAAAGCTTGAAAACAGCGATTTTATTTAGGTTAGTCATACCGCTGTTGTTTTTTGTCATTATTGATGCCGTATTATCCTATTTCGTTACTACGCATTTTGTTGATCAAGCCTATGATCGTTGGCTGCTTGATTCGGTTAACTCGCTGGCGCAAGAAATTAAGATTAATAACGGTCAGATTAGCGTTGAATTACCACCCGCAGCATTAGAAATGTTCAATTGGGACGAGCAAGATCAAACCTATTTTAAGATTAACTCGTCTAGGAATCTCTTATTAGCCGGTGAGGCGAAGTTGCCTGAGTTTAGTACTTCGGGTGAGATGGATTGGTCGCAGCCGGTGTTTTTTAATGCTCGATTTAATGCTCAGCCCGTGCGTATTGCCTCTATGCGTATGGTTTTTTCCGATACCGACGAAGTGGTTTACATTCATGTTGCCGAAACGATGAATAAACGCAACGCGATGATGGTTGATATTTTATTATCCGATTTATTGCCACAGTTGGCGTTAGTACTGATTTCCGGCATTTATTTATTTTCCGGTTTAAATCGAGGCTTACAACCCTTACATACCTTAGCTAAACAAATTGCTGGCCGCTCGGCACGCGATTTAAACCCTATTCCCGAAACCCATGTGTTTATCGAAGTTAAAACGCTGACGGACACAATAAACACCTTATTACAACAACTGACTGACGCGATAGAAACCCAACAGCGTTTTATCGCTAATGCGGCTCATCAATTGCGCACGCCATTGGCTGGTTTAAAGTTACAGGCCGAGCGCGCCTTACGCGAGCAAGACATTCATGCGATGCAACCTGCGCTTAAGCAATTACAAACCAGTGCTGACCGCATGTCACATTTAACCTCGCAGTTACTGGTGTTGGCTAAATCAGAGCCGATTAATCATTATGAGCTACATCCGGTCGATTTAGCAGAGTTAACCCGGCAAGTGTGTATTGCCCAGGTGCCAAAAGCATTACAACGAGACATGGAAATTAGTTTAGACAATCCCCCTGCAAGCATTATGATTTTGGGCGATGAAATTTTGTTAACAGAATTAATGACTAATGTGCTCGACAACGCGGTGACTTATGGGCATCAAGCAGGCAATATTAATGTTAAATTGCTAGATAAACCTGCACCGATGTTGATAATCGAAGACGATGGTCCAGGCATTGCTGAAGCCGAGCGCGCAAAAGTATTAGAACGCTTTTATCGCATACCCGGAAGCTCTGGTGATGGTTGCGGGCTAGGGTTAGCGATTGTCAAAGAAATTGCCGAATTGCATCATGCCGATGTCACGCTAGCGAAGTCGGCAGAGTTAGGCGGCTTGCTAATTAAGGTGGAATTTAGTGGGTTGGTTGCTGATTGATAATTGCATGGGAACGAGAAGAAAGCTCGTCATTCCGGCAGGGAAGCCGGAATCCAGTGCCATGGATGGTAACTTGGCGGTTGCACAGGCGATTATTTAAGCAGAAGTGTAGGCCCAAAGTTTCACATCCCTGTGACTGCATTCCGGCTTCACTGCCGGAATGACGGTTGTAAACACGAACATTATCCATTAGGCCGTGATAACTACCACCAGTTATCAGGGTACTAGGGTCACCCCCAATCAGTTGGAGCGTGGGAACGAGAAAACTTGGCTATAATGGTTGGCAAATGTTCTTGTTTCCACGTTCCGGCGTGGTAACGAGAAAAGAGATGGGTAGGCATTCCCCATGCCGGAGCGCTCATTGTTGTACACAAGTGTCCACGAGACACACAAAGCTCGTCATTCTGGCAGGGATTGCCGGAATCCAGTGCCATGGACGGTAACTTGGCTGTTGCACATACGCTTGATTAAGCAGAAGTGTAAGCCCAAAGTTTCACATCCCTGTGACTGGATTCCGGCAATCCCTGCCGGAATGACGGGTTTAAACAGATGGGTGTATAACGACGAGCGCTGTAGCGTGGGGACGAGACACAACTTCGAGGCAGTTATGAACCTAGAACAACAGTTGCAACGAATTCACGCAGCCATGTTAAGCGCGAGCGTTAAGCAGACAGCGCCATTATCAGATCAAGCGCCTATCGCGATTATCGGCTTGTCGGGTTATTTTCCTAACGCGATGTCGGTTAAGGAATTCTGGACGTTGTTAGACAAAGATCAACAAGCACTAGCGTCAATACCGCTGAGTCGTTTTGATTGGCAGCAAAGTTTTAGTCCAGACGATGTACCCGGCAAGAATCGCAGCCGATGGGGCGGATTTATTCCTGATATTGCCGGTTTTGATCCGTTGTTTTTTCATATCACACCGGCCGAGGCGGCGGAGTTAGACCCTAAGCTGCGTTTATTATTGATGTCGGCTTATTTAACGCTGGGTGATGCAGGCTTAGCACCTAGCCGCTTACGTGAATCGGCTACTGGCGTGTTTATTGCTGCGCAAGATAACGATTACTCAACGCAAGGCTATGCGCAAGCGTGTTTATTGGCGAATCGTTTATCGTATTTTTTTGATTGGCGCGGGACTAGTGAAATTATCGATGCGCAATGTCCAGGCGCGGCGCTGGCGTTACATAGGGCTGTGCAAGCCTTGCGTTCGGGTGAATTAACAATGGCTTTAGTCGGTGCGGCGAATGTGATTTTATCGCCTGAGCCGTATCTGTTATTGTCTGAACATAAACAGCTTAGCCGCCAGCCGCACGTCGCTTCGTTTGGGCGCGATGCTGACGGGCATTTGCGCTCCGAAGGCGTCGCGACAGTGTTATTAAAACCGCTGGCTAATGCGTTAGCGGATGGCGACCCGATTTATGCAGCGATTAAAAACAGTTGGGTGAATTTTAATGGTCAAGGTGGTGCGTCTATCGCTGCGCCGAACGTGGCCAGTCATGTTGAGCTAATTGTTAAGTGTTATGAGCAAACCGGTGTTGATATTCGCCGTATCGCTTATATCGAAGCGCAAGGCATGGGGAATCGATTAGCTGATTTAGCCGAATGGCAAGCCTTTAATCAAGCCTTAACTCAGCTGGCTCAGCGGCAAAAAGTGAGGTTAAGCCCCGGTCAATGTCGAGTCAGTACGCTAAAGCCTCTGTTAGGTCACATGGAATCCGCCTCGGTTTTAGGCGCATTATTTAAAATTATCCGAAGCTTTAAAACCAATACGATTCATAAAATTATTGGCTTTACCGAAGCAAATCCTGATTTAGAGCTGGTCGATGTGCCATGCCGTTTAGTCAAGCAAACCGAGGCTTGGCCTGAGCAAGACTTACCGCGTTTAGCAGGTTTACATGCCTATGCAATGGGCGGCAGTAATGCCCATTTGCTTATCGAAGACTATGTAGCACCTATTACTAAACATTTCGCTAATCCGCACTCACTTAATCAACCCCAAACCGTTTTACCGTCAGAATTAATCGTGTTGTCGGCCGCTAGCCAAGCCAGTTTATTAGGACTGGTGCGAGCTTTAGCTGACTATTTAACTGGCTTAGAAAACCCACCTGAGTTAGCCGATGTCGCCCATACCTTACAAATAGGCCGAGATGACTTTACGCATCGCTTGGCGTTAATCGTCAGTTCGATAAGCGAGTTAAGCACCGCGTTACCATTATTAAGCGCTGAACAGCCTGTACCAGCACAGGTGTTTTTTGCACAAGGCCAAGTAGACGCGAAAGCTTTAACTGAGGTTAAGCCACTATCTATTCAATCGAGTGATGCGGCGAGTTTAAAAACGTTTAGCTCAGCATTGGCTGCAAGGCGGTTTAGTCGATTGGTCTAGCGTCCGGGTAAAACCCGCGCGCCGGATTTCGTTACCGGTTTATGTGTTTGACACAGAGCCGTATTGGCGTGGACAGACAGAGGTTAAGTCTGAAGTGCTCTTGTTGACGCCTGATCAGGATGGCATCCGGCGTTTTTTTAATTGATTATTTAGTCAACGTGTTAGCGATTCCAGAAACTGCGTTAGATGCAGACCAGCATTTTTTCGCTTACGGCATTGATTCAATGTCTAGCTTAAAATTGTTAGAGCAGTTAAATGCGAGGTTAAAAGTTGAGATACGGTCACGCGATTTGTTGGAGCATAACACGGTGAACACCTTGTCGGCTTGGTTGGCGAATAAGGTCGAAATTAATCCGCCGTTGACTAACGATGAATGCCAATCCGACAGAAATGAGGAGCATGATGGTTTATTGATACCCCTCTCGCAAGCCCAGCAAGGCTTATGGGCGTTACAACAAAGCCGTCCCAACGTTAGTGCGTATAACATTCCGTTGTGTTTTAAGCTAGCTGAGCCGGTGGATAGTGCGGCGTTGGCAGAAGCATATCATTGTTTATTAACGCAATACCCGTTGCTAGCCAGTGTTGTCGAAGTCCAGCAAGGTCGCTTGGGCTTAATGCCTAAACCTGAGTTGGCCGCGCCGTTGTTAGTCGAAACTCAGCTAGAACTCACTGAAACAGCGTTATTGGCTTATTTAGCAGAACAGGTTAAACAGCCTTTTTCGTTGACTGAACCGTTAATCCGCGCGCGTTTTAGTGCAACAACAGAACACAAGTTATTTATTACTGTATTGTCATCATATCGTGTTTGATGGTGAGTCGTTTTTACCGGTGGCGACGAGTTTGTTTTCGGCTTATCACGCGTTAAAACAAGGCGTTACTCCCCGCCTTCAGCCACAAAGCAACGCGTTTAGCGCTTATGTCAATGATGAAGCTGCGTTTTTAGTGTCTGCTAAAGCTGAACAACAAAAAGTGTATTGGCGTCAGCAATTAGCCGCACCGTTACCAAGTTTAGCGTTACTGAGCGATTTTCCTCGTGCTGAAGCCCAGGAGTTCGCCGGGGCTTGTTTTAGCCAAGCGTTACCGGAAGCGTTAAGCCAACAGATACGCGCGTTTGCTAAACAACAACATGTCACCGCGTCTACGGTGTTCTTAGCTTGGTACCAATGGTTATTGTCGGTGTATACCGGGCAGCAAGACATTATTATCGGTATGCCAGAAACCGGTAGACGCTCTAGTCGTTATGATGGCGTGGTTGGCTATTTCATTACTATGTTGCCGATTAGAAGCCAAGTAAGCCCAGAGCAAGGTTTTAGCGACTATTTGCCAACGCTGGCGCTAACGTTGGCAGATGCATTAGATCATGCCGGTATTCCGTTTCCTGTCTTAGTGCGGGAGGTCGCGCCAGAGCAGCTAGCGTTAAGCGCGCCAGTGTTTCAAGTCGGGTTTGAGTTTCAGAACGCGTTTTCTGAGCATCAGCTTAAACAATTTCAGCAAACTTTTAATGAACACGCGATTTCTTTTGTGTCTGAACTGGTACAAGCGGGTGAATACGAGTTAGTTTTGGAAGTGAGAGAACAGGCAGGTTGTTTTGTGTTAAATCTGAAATATAACCCGACGCTGTATAGACGCGACACGATAGCGTTAATGCTAGAGCGCTATCAATGTTTGATGCAGCAGACTCTGGAAAATCCTAAGCTCATGCTAGCGGCTTGTGAGCTAGCCAGCGCTAAAGAGCGGCAACAGCTCAGCGCCTGGAATGATACCCATCGTGTTTACCCTGCCCAATGCGTGTATGAATTATTTTTACAACAAGCTCAGCGCACGCCAGACGCGATAGCAGTAAGTTTTGACTACACTCGCTATAGTTATGAAGAGGTCGCTGAACAAACCACACAGCTAGCGGCATTTTTACAAGCGCGTAGTGATAAACAACCGATTATCGCTGTTTGCGTATCACGTTCGCCATTAATGGTGTTGGGATTATTAGGCGTTATGCAATCTGGCGCGGCGTATTTGCCTTTAGACCCGGACTATCCTAATGAGCGTTTGTTATTGATGTTAAAAGACAGCGGTGCGAGTTATGTGTTAACAGAGCAGGTGTTGTTAAGCAAGTTAACGCAGTTAGGCCAAGGTTTAACAACATTAAAATGCATTGCCTTAGACAGTGAATGGTCAACGATTCAGACGGTGAGTGCAAAGCAACCTTGGCAACCTGTCGCTGATGCCTTTAACCGTTTGGCGTATGTGATTTACACGTCGGGCAGTACAGGCGTACCTAAAGGCGTCGCAATTAGTCATTCGGCGTTAACAAATTTTTTAACCGCTATGCAGCAACAACCGGGCATTCAGGCGCGCGATAAATTATTGGCGGTGACAACGTATTGTTTTGATATTGCGGGCTTAGAGTTGTTTTTGCCGTTGATTAGCGGGGCTGAATGTATGATTTGCGCCGCTGACAAGCTACGTGATGCAGAATTATTAAAAGGTGAACTTGCTTTGCGTAAGCCTACGCTAATGCAGGCAACGCCAGCGACATGGACGATGTTATTCCATAGTGGTTGGCGTAATAGCGAGGGCGTTATTGCATTATGTGGTGGTGAAGCGTTACCAGACTGGCTACGTCAGCAATTTTTAGCAACGCATACTCAGGCATGGAATTTATACGGGCCGACTGAAACCACGATTTGGTCGTGCGTGGCTAAGATTGACGCTAGCCCGATTAACATCGGTAAACCCATTGCTAATACCCAAGTGTTTTTATTAACACCTGACCAGCGTTTAGCGTTGCTGGGGTGTGCCGGTGAGTTATGTATTGCTGGGGCGGGTTTGGCGCAAGGTTATTGGCAAAAGCCAGAGTTAACCGCAGAAAAATTTATTCAACACCCGCTGCTAGCTGAAGGCACTGTGTATCGTACCGGAGATTTAGCGCGTTGGCGTTTAGATGGGTGTTTAGAGCATTTAGGTCGTATCGACCAACAGCTTAAGATTCGAGGCTTTAGAGTCGAACCGGGTGAAATCGAGGCCGTGTTAAGCCAGCATCAGCAGGTTAAAACTTGTGCCGTGGTCGCAGTGGAACATGCCGGTAGCAAGCGTTTAGTCGCTTATGCGGTGTTAAATAGCGGGGCGTTAGGGCTGATGCCTGAGCTTAAAGCTTGGTTGAGTCAGCGCATACCGGAGTATTTAATCCCTGATTTTTGCATTGCACTCGCGAGCTTACCGTTAACGCCTAATGGTAAAGTCGATAAAAAAACCTTGGCACAGCGCGAGTTGCTAGTGAGCGCACCGCCTAGTTCGGCAGCGGCTTCTGATTTAGAGCAGCGCGTTTTAGCGTTATGGCAAGAGGTGTTAGCTGTACCTGGCTTAAGTGTTCACGATAAGTTTTTTGAAGTCGGTGGTAATTCAATTAATGCAGCGTTATTAGCGCAACGCTTAAGCGCTGAATTAACGTTAGCCGTGACGACTACGGATTTATTCAAATACGCGACGGTACAACGCTTAGCTAACGCGTTGCAAAACCGCGCTGGACAAGCTGTACCGCCTGAAACGATGCCCATAAGCGAAAAAGCAGCATCGGATTATCCTGACTATTATCAAAACAGCTTAGCGATTATCGGCATGAGTTGCCGCGTGCCGGGCGCTGATGATGTGTACGCATTTTGGCAAAACTTAAGCGCTGGACGATGTGCCGCCGAGCCTGTGACCTTAGACGATTTAACAGCCTTAGGTTTAGAGGCTGACGTGTTTAATCGTCAAGGGTTTGTGCCGCTGAAATATTCGCTGACCGGTAAAGAGCTGTTTGATGCGGAGTTTTTCAATATTTCGCCGAAAAAAAATGCCGAACTCATGGATCCACAATATCGGTTATTGCTGGAA
>NZ_LAJX01000072.1 GCF_000963695.1 Methylocucumis oryzae | reverse complement strand
CTATGGCGGCCTGAATGCCGCCAACAAGCTAGTTTTGTTGACGGACTGCATGAGCGCTGTGCCTGGTTATGAAAACCAGGTTCAGCAATTCTATTCCGACTTAAACCAACACGGTGTGCGGTTAACCACTAGCGCAATGCTCACTGAGTCATACTGACGAGAAAATCTATGCAACCTATTATCAGAAGTTTATTGGAAAACGACCTTTATAAATTCCCTATGTGGCAAACCATGCTGCATAAGCACCCAGAAGCCACCGCTAGTTATGAATTCATCTGCCGCACGCCACCTGACTACCCATTAGCGCAATTAGCTTTTGATGTGCAACGCGAACTGGATTATTTATATTCGCTACGGTTTAGCGATGATGAACTGGCCTATCTAAGCCAATTGCAGTTTTTAAAACCAGACTTTATTGAGTTTTTGGCCTTGTTTCGATTTCAAGCCAAATACCTTAAGATTTTTACTGAAGGCGAGCGTTTATGTATACAAGCAACCGGCCCACAAATTCATGTCATGAATTTCGAAATGTATTGCCTCTATGTGGTTTCGGAATTGTATTTTCGCCGTTTCAATCAAGCCGACTTGCTTGCAGAAGGTCGGCAGCGTTTACAGGCCAAAATTACGCAATTGAAACAGGTTTGCGCCGCATCGACTAAAACGCATCCGTTTGAATTTTTCGATTTTGGTTTACGCCGACGCGCATTTAGCGCTTGGCATGATGAAGTCGTCGCTACCTTAAAAACCGAATTGCCTAACCATTTCAAAGGCACGTCTAACGTCTATTTAGCCAAACAACTCGGCTTAAAGCCTATAGGCACGATGGCACATGAGTATTTGCAATCTTATCAAGCCTATAGCGTTAACTTAAAAGCATTTCAACGCACTGCGTTAGAAGATTGGGTGCAAGAATTTCGCGGCGAATTAGGTATTGCATTAACCGATACCATTGGCATGGATGCATTTTTACGCGATTTCGATTTATATTTCGCCAAATTATTCGACGGCTTGCGCCATGATTCCGGCGACCCCTTTGTTTGGGGCGAAAAAGCATTGGCACATTATCAAGCGCTTAATATCAACCCTCAACATAAGCGCTTAATTTTTTCCGATGGACTCGACACCGCGAAAGCCATTGCGCTCTACCAACACTTTGCCGATAGCATTCAACTCGGTTTCGGCATAGGCACCCATTTAACCAACGATTTAGGCGCTAAGCCGTTGAATATCGTCATGAAGCTCATGCGTTGTAATGACAGCCCAGTCGCCAAGTTATCCGACGCACCCGGCAAAACCTTATGCGATGATGCGTTATTCGTCGCTTATTTACGACAACAGTTTAACCATTATGAATAATACGCTGCCTATTACCATTGCCCAAATCAACCCAACGATTGGTGACTTTACCGGCAACTTAGCACTCATAGCGCAAGCGATGTTAGACGCTCACCAGCAACAGGCGAAATTACTGGTGTTTCCCGAACTAGCATTATGCGGTTACTATCCTGGTGACTTACTCAATGAAGCTGATTTTATAGCGGCTTGCGACCACGCTTTAACATGCGTGCAAACGCAGACACAGCGCTATCCTGAGTTGACGATTATTATCGGTTTGCCTATACGCAGACACGCACCGGGTAAACCTTTATATAATGCGCTCGTTGCAATTCAACAAGGCAACATTATTGCCTGTTATCGCAAACAACTATTACCCACTTATAATATTTTCGATGAACGTCGGCATTTCGAGCCAGGCCCAAATGAAGCCGTATGTATCAAACTAGCGGGTTTTAACATCGGCGTTATGATTTGTGAGGATGCGTGGAATGACGCTTCTATCGATTACGCGATTAATCCTTTTGACAGCTTAGCAGCAGCAAAACCCGACTTTATTGTTAGCATTAATGCCAGCCCAGCTAATATAGGCAAAACGCGCCCAACGGCATCAAAATTTTTTGCCAAGCTGCACAGCGACACCAAATAGCCATGCTTTATGTGAATCAAGTCGGCGGGCAAGACAGCTTGGTATTCGATGGTGCATCATTTGCTGTAAACGCTAATGGCGTGATTGCTTATGAATGCCCAGCGTTTGAAACCGTCAACACAACGGTTTATTTTACTAACGGCAGCTTTATCGCCCAAGAACAACCTATTGCGACGCTTAGTCATGAAGACGCTATACTGAAGCATATTGTGCTAGGACTCAAAGACTACGCCAGACGTTGTGGCTTTAGCTCGGTTGTCGTCGGCTCTTCCGGCGGTATTGATTCGGCATTAACCTTAGCAATAGCTGCCGAAGCATTAGGCGCTGAACATGTCACGGCAATTACGATGCCATCGCAATTTTCTAGCACAGGCTCAATCAGTGACTCAGAGGCGTTATGCAGCGCTTTAGGCATTCGCTTATACACCCACCCCATTAGACAATTAGTCGAAAGTTATAGCCAACAGTTTGCTGACGCCTTCTCTAAGCCATTAACAGGTGTCGCGTTAGAAAATTTGCAAGCGCGCATTCGTGGTACGGTGTTAATGGCTTATTCCAACCAAACAGGCGCTTTAGTGCTAACAACCGGCAATAAAAGTGAATTAGCGGTCGGTTATTGTACGCTTTACGGTGATACCAATGGCGGATTAGGACTTATAGGCGATTTATATAAAACCGAAGTCTATCAGCTCGCACATTACCTAAACCAACGCGCTGGTCGTGAGCTTATTCCAACAGCTATTTTGACTAAAGAACCCTCTGCCGAATTAGCGCCAGACCAACGCGACACCGACAGCTTACCGCCTTATCCGGTATTAGATGAGATATTAAAAAATTTTGCTGGAAGGTGAGTTATTGACAGAAGCTGAATTTCACCATGCCAATACCTTTGTCAGCCAATACCGTCAAACACCCGAAGGCGATGCAGTTTATTGCCGAATTGCTGCGATGATTAACCGTAACGAATACAAAACGCCGACAAGCACCACCGCTTATTCGGATTCGTCCTAGAGCGTTTGGCGCTGGCAGGCAAATGCCAATTAGCGCTAACTATTAATTCGCCTCTTAACGCCCGCATAAATGTCGAACTCAGGTTATTTAACTTCGCCCTTAAACTATAGTGGTAAATCAGATTAGAATACGTCCTCCTTGTTATCGCTATCGTATTCATGAAACAACTACCCCATTTTCTTTGTATTGGCGCGCAAAAAGCCGGTACGTCTTGGTTGTTTGAGCAGTTAAGACAACATCCTGATATTTGGTTACCCCCCGTTAAAGAATTGCATTATTTTGATCATTTGTTTTGCCAATCGACACGTAGCTGGTCACGTTGGCATATCAAACAATGCATTAGTAATGTGTTGAGAAATTATGCGAATAATACGAAACAGTTGGATTTTAGCTATGTACGCTATTTAACCGACATTGCCAGTGAGCCTATGTTTTCCGAAGTTTGGTATGAAGCGATATTTCAACGACCAGGCGCGCAAGGCAAAATCATTGGCGATATTACACCTAAATATTGCGCGATTGGTCCTGAAGGCATTCGCTATGTCAAACAATTGCTAGGGCCGGTTAAACTGATTTGGATTATTCGCGACCCTGTTGCGCGTGCGTTGTCGCAGCTTAGAATGGAAACCGAAAAGCGGCGTATGAAGTCAGAAATTTCAGTCGCAGAATGGTTAGAATTAGCCGCTTCTGACGATGTGTTATGTCGGGGTGCGTATCTTGACTATATCCCACAATGGTTAGCTGAATTTGATAAAGACGCTATTTTATTTATCCCGTTTAAACATATCGCAACCCAACCTAAGCAAGTATTAACCACTGTTGAAGCGTTTATAGGCGTCAGTCATTACGAGCATTATTCCGCACCAGAGAAAAAAAGTTAATGCAACGGCTGCGTTTACGCTACCGGAACCGGTAATTGATTATTTTTCCGAGCAATTTCACACGCAATATCAATTTTTACACACATTTTTTAACACTGATTTTGTTAAAAAAACATTTAACGGTTTGTGTTGATGTCTTGGTTTAAATTGATTATCAGCGCCTATCCGCATTGGGTGAATGCCAAACGCCATGCCAAAGATTTAACTTTAGTATTGGATAATACCCAACGTATTAACACCAATGATTTATTGGCCTTTATGGTTGTGCGTAATGAAACCCTACGCTTACCGTTCTTTTTAGACTATTACCAGCGTTTAGGCATTAACCATTTTTTGTTTATTGATAATGATTCTAGCGACGGCTTAATGGACTTGCTTAAATCACGGCAAGATTGCTCGGTTTGGCATACTAAAGCCAGTTATAAAGCGGCAAAATATGGCGTGTATTGGTTAAATGAGCTACTCAGACGTTATGGCACAGGGCATTGGTGTTTAACAGTCGATGCCGATGAGTTTTTACATTACCCGTATTGCGATACGCGCTCCCTGCGTGAGTTAACCGATTTTTTAACTCAAGAAGGTAAAGATTGTTTCTTTAGTTTGATGCTAGACATGTATTCGGAAAAAAATATCGATACAGCCCATTATCATGCTGGACAAGACCCGTTATCGGTATGCGCGTGGTTTGATGGCAGCGGTTATTATCAAGACAAACGCCCTACTTACAATGAGTGGTGGATTCGTGGTGGCGTAAGGCGGCGCGTGTTTTTTGCCGATAACCCTGAGCTAGCACCGGCATTAAATAAAACCGTGTTGATTAAATGGCGCAGCTATTACGCGTATATATCGTCTACTCATATCGCTTGGCCGAAACGGTTAAACCGTCCACATTTTAGCGACACCTTAGCCCCTACCGGTTGTTTGCTACATTTTAAGTATTTATCGCTGATGCGCGAAAAAGTTGAAGAAGAAATGCAGCGCCAAGAACATTATGCAGGCTCGCGTGAATATCAACGCTATTTAGATGGCTTAAACCAGCATACGCCGCTTTGGTGTCAGGCATCGGTCAAGTTTAGCAACTGGCGACAATGCGTGGATTTAGGGTTAATGAACATCGGACGTTGGTTTTAATGCGTATTGCGTTTATTGTGCTGGCACATCAGCATCCAGACCAAGTGTTGCGCTTAGTCCGGCATTTACTCGCTGACGGCGACGAGGTCGTCTTGCATTGGGATAAAAACAATGCTGAAGATATTCGCACCCAAGCTCAGGTATCTTTATCGGGCTGTCACAGCGCTAAGCTACACTTTGCGCCACGTTATAAAATCACTTGGGGCGATTGGTCTATGGTTGCAGCAACGCTGGCTTGCTTGCAGTTAATACAACAGCAAAAGCTAACCGTTGATTATGTCGTGTTATTAAGCGGCGCCGATTATTTGCTTAAACCGATTCGCGTGTTAAAACAGTTTTTAAGCGCGCAAGGCAAAGACTTCATTGAATGCGTCAATCCTGAGCGGGAACGTTGGGTGGTGCAAGGTTTAGTGCAGGATAGATATTGGTATCATCATTGGTTTAATTGGCGACATCAACGCGGCTTATTTGAGTTTTGTTTGGCTTGGCAAAAAAAGCTGGGCTTAAAACGCCGTTTTCCGCGTGAGTTAACACCGTATTTTGGCTCGCAGTGGTGGGGCTTACGCGGATCTACGGTGACTCAGTTGTTGGTATTAATCCAAAACAAGCGCTTGTTACGCTTTTTCAAAACGACGTGGGTACCCGATGAATTATTTTTCCAAACCTTAGTAGCGTTTTGTGTGCCAAAGCATGAGCGTGTCAATCAAAGCTTAACGTTTTATCAGTTTACCGAGCAAGGCAATGCATTAACCTTTTATAACGACCATCTGGCATTTTTGCTGCAACAAGAATTCTTTTTTGTGCGCAAACTATCGCCTTATGCGCAGCAGTTACGCGCTGGCTTAGATAACCACCTAGCCACTATCGGTCAGGCGTACCGCATCATCTCAATAAACACTTAGCGAGTTTACAACATTTTATGTCCATACAATGGCGCGGCTTACCGAATAGACGCGTCATTGGCCGACAATTAGATGCCTGGTACGGCGATTTGGAATGGAATAAAACACCTTATTTCGTCATTCTGGCTTATCATGGCGTCGATTTAGAGCCTTTGCGCTTAGCATTAAACCAACACGCTGGTTTGCGTTGTTACCGGGAGCTTTATCATGGTGGTTTCATTGATTACGGCCTGCCGTTAACGCATCCGCTTTATCCAGCGGATAAACCGGCGTTACGCGATATGAAGCGACCTAATTTTTTAGTGGATGTATTGCATATTCAGCCGCAGCAATTGACGGGCTTTATTTTGCGTTTACCTTGTGGACATGAAATGGATAAGGTTGTTGTGTTCGACCCGCAAGCTAGCTTAATTTTCGTCATGCCCGAAGATCACTATTACGATGCCGAAACCCAGCAGTTAATGTGGTCAAAAGCTTTCGACAACATGATTATGTCAGATTATTTAGCCGATATTCGTAGTGCCAACAAACATGTTTTCATTATTAAAACCCAACAGCATCAGTTAGTGAATACTGACATTCAAGCGGTATTAACGCATTTACAAACACTAGGAATGAATGCGTGATGTTATTGAATCCAGACGTCCATGAAAACGTTCATTCACATCACCATGACTTTATAAAACTCAAAGCGCAAACCCGTTTAATCATGACGTTGTTAGTGCGTAACGAAGCCGACGTGGTCGAAGGTAACATACGTTTCCATTTAGATCATGGCGTTGATTTTATTATCGCGACCGATAACGGGTCTAGTGACGGCACCACTGAAATTTTACAAGACTATGTAAAGCAAGGCGTCGTGCATTTATTGCATGAGCCGAGTCGCGTCTTTCAACAAGCGGCTTGGGTAAACAACATGGGGCGCTTAGCGCTCGCACAGTTCGGCGCTGATGCGGTTTTTCATTCGGATGCTGATGAATTATGGTATCCCAACAGTGGCTCGTTAAAACACGAGCTATGTTTAAAATACGACGCCGATGTGCTATCGATTCCAATTGTTAATATGGTACTCGCAGCTAATAACGGTAGAGAGCGTTTTCCAGATGATGTTTGTTACGAAGTCGCCCAACCTATCAGTAAACCGGTGCAAACCGTGATGAAAGAAGTGAATTGGCGCTCGTTTTTACTGTACCGCTATCCAAATAAAATCATCTATAAAACACGCCAAGGCCATGTTGATGTGGTGCAAGGCAATCATGACATTCTCTTAGCCAACCATCGTAGAAATTTTGTTAAAAATATCTCGCAAGATATTGAAATACTGCATTTTCCTGTGCGTGGCTTCGAGCAATTCCAGAAGAAAATCATTAATAACGGCGAAGGCTTGGCTAATCTAAGCAAACTCACCCATACCGACCCTGTCGCCGCTTGGCATGTCAAACGCTGGTATGCACTGTACCAACAAGGTCGATTAAAAGAGGAATATCAACGTTTATTGCACTTAGATAAGTCATTAAAAACCGGTGCAGTTACAGAGCTACCTATCCATAAGCAAAAGCTACTGCAGTATTTTCAGCCTGTAAGTTGTCCGAGATAATATCTTTAGTTAGGATTAACTCCATAAAATCTTGGTACCAAGTGACGAAGTTTCTAATCCCCTCTTCTAACGTCGTATTCGGTTGATACGAAAACTCATTGACTAAATCCGATACATCGGCATAAGTATCCGGCACATCACCGGGTTGTAAAGGTAATAAATTCTTAATTGCCGTTTTACCTAAACACTGCTCTAAAGTTTCGATAAACGTTAATAAGTTAATCGGTTGATTATTACCTATATTGTAAACACGATAAGGCGCTAAACTAGAACTGGGGTCGGGATTATCGCCTGACCACGCAAGATTGGGTTGAGCGGGTTTATCTAACACGCGGATAATACCTTCGACAATGTCATCGATATAAGTAAAATCGCGCCAATGCTGGCCGCAGTTAAATACATCAATAGGCTTGCCTTCGAGAATATTACGCGTAAACAAAAACAGCGACATATCCGGTCTGCCCCAAGGCCCATACACCGTAAAAAACCGCAATCCGGTAGTCGGTAGCCGGTATAAATGACTATAACTATGCGCCATTAGCTCATTGGCTTTCTTGCTCGCAGCGTATAACGAAACTGGATGATCAACGTTATCGCGAATAGAAAACGGCATTCGTGTATTAGCACCGTATACTGAACTGGTTGACGCATAAACCAAATGCTCTATCGCATATTGGCGACAGGCTTCTAATATCGTTAAAAAGCCAACAATATTGGCTTCGATAAACACCTCAGGATGAGTCAACGAATGACGCACGCCAGCCTGAGCCGCTAAATGCATCACATGAGAAAATTTTTCTTTTTCAAACAATGTGTTAACTTCAGTTTTATCCGTCACATCTAGCTTAACAAACTTAAAATGTTTAAAACAAGTTAGCCGATTTAACCGCGCTAGTTTTAAATTTACATCGTAATAAGTATTTAAATTATCAATACCTACGACATGATCACCGCGTTCTAGCAGTTTAAGACTCAAGGCTGAGCCAATAAACCCTGCCGCACCTGTCACCAAAATATTCAAATAAAGCTCCCTAATCGAAAAAGCGTAATATACGTGCCGTGTTAATTAAGTATTATTGTTGTTTTACTTGGATTAGTTGTGCGTTTAGCTCACAATAATGCTCAACTATTAAGCACAGAAAGCCGCATAGTATAAGGATTTTCGACAAAATGTCAGTGCTGATAAACTGCCGATAGCTGCTACACAAACATCAATCACACAACACTATGACTTACCCAACCGATTTTTACGACGCCGCCCAGCAACTTATAGCCGCAGGCCGCTTTATTGATAGTAAAGCTTGGGTGCCCGCCACCAGCGGCAATTTCTCACTACGTTTAGCCGATGGCACGATTGCCATCACCGTATCCGGTAAACATAAAGGCCGTTTGCAAACGAGCGATATTATGCTAATAGATGCTGAGGGACGCTCGCTCGATGGCAAAAAGCCTTCTGCCGAAACCTTGCTGCACACCTCGCTGTATCAGCATTTTCCCGACATCCATGCCGTACTACATCCTCACCCACTGAATAGCGTATTAATCTCTAAATGCTACCAACAACGTTGCATCTTAGAAAACTATGAATTACTGAAAGCCTTTCCTGGCATTCAGACTCATGAAAGCCAGCTCATTGTGCCAATTTTCGCTAACGACCAAAATATTGCCCGTTTAGCCAATCTTGTTAACAGTTATTTAGCCAGCGTAGAAGTCTGTCACGGTTATATCATCGAGGGACATGGCTTATACGCCTGGGGACAAACACTTAATGATGCTTTACGCCACTTAGAGGCATTTGATTTTTTATTTGCTTGTGAACTACAGTTAAAAGGAATGAAACCATTATGACCGTATTAACCGTTTATAACGTTAACGAACCGAACCGCCCTAGAAGTGGCGAACGTAGCGAGATGCCGCTACTATTAAAGACCAATTAGCGACTATTGGCGTGCAATTTGAGCGCTGGCCTACTACAGATGAACTTGCCAGTGATGCCGCACCAGAAACTATTTTGGCGCAATATGATGCAGAAATTAAACGGCTAAGCGCTGATTATGGCTTTGAATCAGTCGATGTGATTAGCTTAACGCCTAATCACCCCGATAAAGCCGCGCTAAGACAAAAAGTTTTTAGCTGAGCATACTCATGACGATTTTGAGGTACGCTTTTTTATCGACGGGTGTGGTTTATTTTTTCTCCATGTAAATGAGCGTGTATATGCGTTGTTATGTGAGCGTGGCGATTTAATTAGCGTACCGGCTAATACACCACATTGGTTTGATATGGGTGACGCGCCTAATTTTAAAACCATACGCTTTTTTACCCGCGCTGATGGCTGGGTTGCGCAATTCACCGGCAGCGCGATTGCCGAAACCTTTCCTAGTTTCAACGAATATATGGCGTCATTACATGATTAAAGCAATAGTCACCGATATTGAAGGCACTACTTCGTCTTTATCGTTTGTTAAAGATATTTTATTTCCGTATGCCCGTGAGCACTTGGCTGAATTTGTCACACGCTATTGCACGTTGCCCGAAGTTAAAGCCGCATTAGTTGACGTCGAACAAATAGTAGGTAGGTCGTTAAGCCTAGAAGCCGCTATTGAACAACTCATAGACTGGTCTGACCAAGACCAAAAGCTCACCCCGTTAAAAACCATACAAGGTCTCATCTGGTATGCTGGTTATCATCAAGGCCATTTCACCGGACACCTCTATTCTGATGCTGTAGCAGGCTTAAAGCATTGGCATGAGCAAGGCTTAAAGCTCTATGTGTACTCATCAGGTTCAGTCAATGCGCAAAAATTATTGTTTAGTCATACCGAATGGGGCGATTTAACGCCTTTATTCTCTGGTTTTTTCGATACCCGTGTCGGTGCTAAACGCGAGACATGCGCTTATCAAGCTATTGCAGAGCAAATCAACTTACCCGCAGCAGACATTTTATTTTTATCCGACATTAAAGAAGAACTTGATGCGGCTAAAAGCGCAGGTTTTGCCACGTATTGGCTAAAAACGCGAAGGTGAACTCGATGCCGAACCGGCACACAAACAAGTAATAGATTTTTCTAATATCAAGCTAAATGATGCGGAGTAGAAATTGAGAGAATCGATGCTTATTTTCGCTGATAAGCATCGATAAGAATTTGTTCAGCACTCATGCCTTGCTCCGATAATGCTTGCGCGCGACTAAGTGATAAACCTAAACCGTGGCCCTCACCTATGCCAGAAAAAACCCAGCTGGCTTGATCAGGCGCTAACGTAATCGTATCAGGACAGGATGCTAGCTTTAATCGGTTTCTAAACACTTCACAACTTAAGGTTTCTTCTTGCTCCGCATAATAAAGATGAATCCAAATATCACCAGTTTTGCGGCGTTCTCGGCGTATATCTTGTATCCACGGTTCTGCTAATAACTGGGTTAGTTGCGCTTGTGGCCAATAGGTTTGCCAACGTTGCTCACCGCCTTTAGCAAAAGACAACCAATTTGTATTAGTTCTATGCGCCAGCTCGGTTAACACGTCTAATAAATGGTTATCCAGAGGTTCTATAGCTGTATGACTAGGTTGTAATGCCCCCATAAACACCATGCAATGAGTTGTATCGCATAAAGCGTTTGCCTCGCTATGTCTATGCTGGCCTTGCCTACCATTCCAAGCAATTGCTGCACGCATCGCAGCACGTGCCGAGCCGGTTAACGTCTGAGCTTCAGCACTTAAAACACCTTCGGTATAACTAAACACATCCGTGGTTAACACCAGTTGACGATTGGGCAGGTTGTCAAAGATACCTTGGAAATAACGAATACTACGACTGCCCTGCGCATTAGCATCCACTCGGTATTGACCGCATAGATTAAAGCGACTGGTTTGCGTAGTAAGTTCTGGACAACTCCCGTCGACTTGCCAGCTTTCGCGCGGCAGCAATGATAAAACATGCACACGCACATTTGCCTGTGACACTGGAAATTGACGTTGCCATTGCTTTAATTGACTCACTGCCTCAGCAAGTAGACTCGCACCTCTAACACCTGCTTGTCTAATAATAGCCAGATAAACCGGCTTAGATGCTGGCCACGCTAAGGCCATTAAACCGAATAACGGTTGCCCCGTTGCCGTGCTTACGCTACCGGTTTTTACGATGACGTGCTGTTGTCGTATAACTTGCAGCAAATCCTCGGCTTGTCCGGCCAAGGTTGAATCCGGTGTTGACCCATTTTGGCTTAAGCCTTGAAAATAATCCGGCTTTAATAGCAATGCTGCCCGCAAACTTAATGCTAATTCCGGTAAACTGGCTTGAATAGGAAACTCGCCACTGCTTAAACGCTCACCTAACCATGCGCTAGGATTATCAGTGGTCGTGTTAATCGATTGTTTGGGTAACTGTTGGTGGGCAATGGGAGAAAGCAAGGTTTGATAAAGCGTGTCGCTAAACTGTCCACGGCGTAACAATAATTTGTCAGTATCACTGGCCGCTAATTCGTTGCCTAACTCGCTGCTATTAGCGCTAGCTAATGCTGCTGCATAAGGCAATTTTAATAACGAACCCGGTGGCGTTACACTACGCCAATCACCGCCACGCGCCACTATGCGCGCGGAAGCGAGATTGATTAATACATAACCGCTAGTTAACTCGGTATTGGTCAATAATTTTTTCAACGCTGGCGGCACAGCACAAGGCTGGGTCGGCCACGCGGTATTGACCGCAATGCGTTTTAATAGCGCTATGTCCGTCTGAGTCAATTGCGCGCTTTGTTGTTGCCTGTGCTTAAACGCATTAATCTCAGCATCACTAGGCCAAGTGGCCTCAGTATGTTTAAGCTCACCACTAAAATGCATGGCAGCCATTTCTTCCGCCCAGTTGGGTAATACACCATGACAAGTTCGGAAACTCGCTTCATGAAATAATTCATGACGCAAATAAACCTCAGCGCCTAACTCGCCTTCGGGCTGACTACGCAAAAAAATACTGCCTGGACGCCAACCACCTGCATGACTCGCGCTGAAACTGCCTTCGGTTAGACTAGGAAATACCCGCACTGGCTCAGCGTCCTTAGGGATTTGGTAACCTAATGTCGCTAACTCATTTAACGCATTAAGACTGGTGTGTTGTAATTCAACGTGCTGGCTTAGCAAGCCAAATAGCAAAACAGCACTACCGACTTCATATAGACACCGACTTGGTCTTGTTCGCTTATACCACTTGCGCTTGTAAGGCTTTAATTTCATCGCGAATTTTAGCCGCTTGCTCAAATTCTAAGTTGCGCGCATGTTGGTACATAGCATCTTCTAATTGCTTTAACTTTTTGGCCTGTTGTTTAGGTGTCATAGCTTGATAGTCTGCCGCTTGTTCAGCCACTCTCAATGCTGCACCACTAGAAATCAGGCCGCTACCCGGAATCGCCACTTGCAGAATATCGGTAACCGATTTGCTCACTGTCGTCGGCGTTATTTGGTGTTTTAGATTAAATTCAGCTTGTTTTTCGCGGCGCCGCTCAGTCTCATCAATCGCGTTCTGCATGGATTGAGTCACCTTATCGGCATACAAAATCACTTTGCCCTTAGCATTACGTGCAGCCCGCCCTATGGTTTGAATTAACGATACCGTAGAACGCAAAAAACCTTCTTTATCGGCATCTAAAATAGCCACGAGCGAAACTTCGGGTATATCTAAGCCTTCGCGCAACAAGTTAATGCCGACTAACACGTCAAATTGGCCTAAGCGCAAATCGCGGATAATTTCGACCCGTTCAACCGTGTCTATGTCTGAATGCAAATAACGCACTTTAATACCGTGTTCAAATAAATACTCGGTTAAATCTTCCGACATACGTTTAGTTAGCGTCGTCACTAACACGCGTTCATGGCAGGCGACTCTAAGGTTAATTTCTGATAACAAATCATCAACTTGTGTAGTGGCTGGCTTAACTTCAATAAGCGGGTCTAGTAACCCCGTAGGTCTCACCACTTGCTCGACAAATACACTGCAATGTTGTTTTTCGTAAGGGCCAGGTGTCGCCGATACATAAATTCGCTGTGGCGATTTAGCTTCAAACTCAGCAAATGTCAGCGGCCTATTATCTAATGCGGACGGCAAACGGAAACCATATTCGACTAAAGTTTCTTTGCGCGAGCGGTCGCCTTTAAACATGGCACCGACTTGTGGAACAGTTACATGACTTTCATCGATAATCAATAAAGCATTTGCGGGTAGATAATCAAACATCGTAGGCGGGGCTTCACCTGCCGCGCGTCCCGATAAAAACCTTGAATAATTTTCTATACCCGAACAATACCCGACTTCTAAAATCATTTCTAAATCAAACAGCGTGCGTTGCTCTAGGCGTTGGGCTTCAACTAATTTATGCTGTTTGTGCAAAAACGCTAAGCGGTCTTTAAGTTCAAGCTTAATCGCTTCGACCGCCGACAACAGTAATTCGCGCGGTGTCACATAATGGTTTTTGGGATAAACAGTATAGCGAGCAATACGGCTAATCACTTCGCCCGTCAATGGGTCAAATAAGGTCAAGCGTTCGACTTCGTTATCAAACAACTCCACGCGCAACGCTTCGTTTTCTGATTCTGCCGGGAAAATATCAATCACATCGCCACGCACTCTATAGGTGGAACGGCGTAATTCCATATCATTTCGGGTGTATTGCATTTCAGCCAAGCGTCTTAAAATCGCGCGTTGGTCAATCATATCGCCTTTAACTAAATGCAACACCATCTCGAAATAGGACTTAGGCTCGCCTAAGCCATAAATCGCTGACACGGTTGCGACGACTATTGTATCCGGGCGTTCTATCAAGGCTTTAGTCGCAGACAAACGCATTTGCTCGATATGCTCGTTTAATGACGCGTCTTTATCAATAAATGTATCCGATGCCGGAACATAGGCTTCTGGCTGATAATAGTCGTAATAGGAAACAAAATATTCGACGCTGTTTTCTGGAAAAAACTCTTTCATTTCACCATATAACTGCGCTGCTAAAGTTTTATTCGGCGCTAAAATCATCGCTGGACGCTGCACACATTCTATGACATTAGCTATCGTAAACGTCTTGCCAGAACCGGTCACACCTAGCAGCGTTTGATGGACTTCGCCATCATTTAAACCTTGAACTAATTGCTGAATAGCGTTGGGTTGATCGCCTGCCGGTTGAAAACGACTATGTAAATCAAATGTTTTTTGCATATTTCTCTAACTCACACAATCAATACCGTAATGATGCCTTGCCTAGTAACAAGAAAAAGTTGAGATACTTACCCAGAAACCTATTAGAATTATTATGTTATCTCTACAATTATTGCTTGCTAAGCGATTAAACTTTAATGCCAAGTAAGCTGCTCAAGCATTCAAAAATCGAACTTGCTTAACATCTTAATCTATTGATGTTATGAGTTGTTATCGGCGATAATGCTTGACGGTCAAAACTACAATTCAAATAATATGCTTAATTTTCAAGAAGATACAACTAGAGAACGTAGACAACACATTAGAGCTTATATTGAAACCAATTACATACTTGTATTGGACAATCAGGAGTTTGCCGGTATCACAGGTAACATTAGTTTAAGCGGAGCCTTTCTATGTAATCCACATCCGGAACTTTCTGTTACTCATATTAATGAACAAGGCCGACTTGCACTTTATATCAATAACGACTGGTTACAATTCCGCTGTGAAATTGTTTACATTTGCCAATCTGAGGACGATACGTTTCCAATAGGTGCCGGTGTGGTATTTCAAGATGAAGATGCGGCTACTAGCCAAGCGATGCTGAAATTAGCCGAGTTATTCGATTCATGGCATTAATCACGATGAGTTCAGCGAAAAGCAACTGCTATGGTGACGGTGTATGTCAACTCATTATAAAGACTATTATCTAGGCGTTTGCTTACTATGTAGTTAATGGAAGCTTTTTTTCTTCGGTCAGCCATTCACCTAAATCAACTAACTTACAGCGCTCGGAGCAAAAAGGTTTATAGCGATGTTCGGGTAGCCAATCAACTTGTTTTGCACACACAGGGCATTTAACAGTCAGCTGTTGGGAGTTAATAGTCATTAAAATAAACAACAGGTCAACGTAAAAGGAATATCTTCTTGAGTTTGAGCCGGTCTTTTTTCATCTAAAGCAGGCTCCATAAAGCGAATGGTACAACGATGTTTTCCGCCGCTAATTTCAGCAAAACAAGGGATGGCGCTATCAACGCTGATTTTTAGCATTTGAAAAGGTTGACTGCGATCTAACGAAAATTGAAAAAAACCAGCTGTTGCCACTTCTTGTGATGATGAATTACTACTGCGGATAAAACTTAAGATTAAATCGATACCAAGACGAATATCGTTAAACGGACTACTCCAAAGCTCTAAATCTCTGCGTCTTGTTGCTTCATCTTGTGCCAGCCAAAAATGATATTCTGGCAAATCAAACGAACATGTTCCCCCTGGAATAGAACTGCGTTGGGCTATGCTTTGAAATAAATCGCTTTCCATAACATTAATCCCTACTTTACCGGTTGATGCATAAAGTTTTTTACTAATTTGTGCTAGTTGCAGCAAAATATTTTGTAATTTCTCGCTATCAACCCCTTCATTATCGGCAATCTTATTTAACGTCTTGGCATTCCTGTCCAATTCTTTCAAGATTTCAGACTTTAAATCATTACGTCGAAAAATTGACATAATGTCTAACAAAACAGCTATAGCTGCTCTTTTATCAGCTTCCGTACTGCCTGCAGAAAAGTGACTAAATTGTTGAAATAATTGTTCTAGTCTTATGAAAACACGAATACGTTCATTAAGAGGAAATTCATAGGTAACAGTGGTGTTCACAGACAAGTTAATTCCTGGATTTGCTTATTGAAAGATATAAATTGTGCAGTTTTTTAACTCTTTCTGCAAGTGAATCATCCGTGTTTGAGTTATCGATTACATCATCGGCGTGGCTTAACCTGTAGTTTCTGGATACTTGGCTAGCAATAATGCGTTCGACGTCTACTTTGTGTTGTTTATCCCGTGCCATCACTCGGTTAATCTGCTGTTCTAAAGTGCAATCAACAACTAATACCCTATCGACGCTAGCAACGGCTTTAGTTTCAAATAATAAAGGTAGACAAATAATACTATAACTGGTGCATTGCTTGGCAAGCGCTTCAGCCTCAGTGGCTATCGTTTGATAAATAAGAGGATGCAAAATGGCTTCTAACTGTTGTTTTAACATCGGTTGCGTAAAAATAAGACTGCGTAATGCCGCGCGATTTAACCACCCATCTTCAGTCAAAATATTGTCACCAAAAACGCGCTGAATTTGCTGTAACGCTGGCTGACCTGGCACCACTAAACGCTTAGCAATCTCATCAGCATCAATAACAGGTGTGCCTAAATCTAAAAACAGTTGTGCTACTGTCGATTTTCCACAGCCTATACCACCGGTTAAACCGATTTTTAGCATAGTTAAAACCCAGCCACCTTAAGATAAAGCCCAGTTAAATCGCGTCCCCATAACATAGCTATCCAGCCTGCGCAGGCTAAATAAGGCCCAAAAGGTATAGGCACGCTTTGGTTGCGTTTAGCAATTACCATCATAGCAATACCGAATATAGCACCTACTAATGATGAAACTAAAATAATCAGCGGTAACTGTTGCCAACCTAACCATGCGCCTAACATCGCGAGTAACTTAAAATCACCAAAGCCCATGCCTTCTTTACCGGTTAATAACTTAAAAGCGTGGTAAACCAACCATAGCGATAAATAGCCAAATACCGCACCTAACACCGCCGAATCAATGTCAGTAAAATAACCGCCCAAATTAACCACTAACCCTAACCATAACATAGGCAGCGTAATCGCATCTGGTAATAAAAAATGGTCAATATCGATAAAACGTCAACGCGATGAGTGAGCCGGTCAGCAACAACGCCCATAAGGTTTGAGGCGTAGCGCCTAATCGCGATGCCACTAGCATGAAGCTCAAACCAGTGATGAGTTCTACCAACGGATAACGTAGCGCAATCGGTGAGCGACAGCTTGCACAACAGCCGCGCAATACGACATAGCTGATAACTGGTATATTTTGGTAGGGTTTAATCGGCGTACCACAATCGCGGCAACGTGATAGTGGAAACATGAGGTTAAACGGCTCTGTTTCCGGTTCTTCAGGTAATTGCAAAAAGCTTAAGCACTCTTTTCGCCAGTTACGTTGCATCATAATTGGCAAACGATAGATTACAACATTTAAAAAACTACCGACTAATAAGCCAAACAGTAATGCCAAACCCATATACAACGCGGGCGTGGTTAATAATAACTCCAACACGTCAGTCATGCTTCTTCGCCTTGTGATAATGCTTGCGCTTAACCAACTGCTGCGCCCATTTTAAAGATAGGTAAGTACATGGCAACGATTAAGCCGCCTACTAAGATACCTAAGATTACCATGATAATAGGCTCCATTAAGCTGCTTAGATTATCAACTAAGTTATCGACTTCTTCTTCATAAAAATCAGCAACTTTTTGCCAGCATCGCATCCATAGAACCGGCTTCCTCTCCAATAGCGACCATTTGCTGTACCATATGCGGCCAAATGCCTGATTGCTGCATTGCAAACTGTAGTCGTTGACCTGAAGCAACATCTTCTCGCATTCTCAACACCACTTCGGCATAAATAATATTGCCGCACGCCCCGGCTACTGAAACTAAAGCCTCAACTAAAGGTACACCGGCTGCCGACATTGTTGATAGCGTCCTAGCAAAACGCGCAATCGCTGATTTATTAACAATTAAACCAACCACCGGTATTTGCAATAACATTCTATCTAAAAAATGGTTAAATTTGCGGGAACGCTTTTTGAAAAAATTAAACACGTAAAAGCTACCGCCTATGACGCCTAACAGTATCCACCACCATTCTTGTAGCCATTTAGACATCTCGACAACCATGCGAGTAAACGCCGGTAAATCGGCGCCAAAACTTTTAAACAAGTCTTCAAATACGGGGACAACGAATAATAACAAAATTGCCGTGACTAAAAATGCAACTACAATAACCGCTATTGGGTAAGTTAACGCTTTTTTTATCTTTTTCTTCATCGACTCCGTTTTTTCTTTATACGTCGCGATTTTATCTAATAACGTTTCTAATACACCTGCTTGCTCGCCCGCTTCAACGAGATTGCAAAATAATTCATCGAAGTAAACCGGTCGCCGTTTTAACGCGACATTCAAACTTTCGCCCGCTTCAACATCGGTTTTAATTCCTAGTAATAACGCTTGCATACTTGGATTTTCATGACCTTTACCAACAATATCAATCGATTGTACTAAAGCGATACCTGATGCCAGCATCGTCGCTAACTGTCTAGCAAAAACAGCAATATCACCGGTGGTAATAGGCTTAGGCCGTGAACTAAATAAAGGCTTAGGTTTTTTACGAATTTTAGTAACCCTATAGCCTTGTCTACGCAACTCAATTTTTGCAACTAATTCATTTCGCGCAGAAATTTCGCCTTTTACTTTGGATCTGGCTTTATCTACGCCTTCCCATAAGAAATCTAAAACTTCGGTTTGCTCGGCCATTGTTATTCCTTAGTAACTCTATCGATTTCTTCCAAGCTAGTAATGCCTTGGATAATTTTGAGTAACCCCGACCGGCGTAAATCATTAATGCCTTCTGATCGGGCTTGTTCACTTAATTGCAAGGCATTACCGCCTTCAAGAATTAATCTACGCATATCTTCGCTTAACGTCATGACTTGGTAGATACCTACGCGACCTTTATAGCCATGATTACAATGCTCACAACCATTTGCTGAAGGCCCATAAATCACGACATCATTTAATTCATGCTCTTCAAAGCCAGCATCTAATAATACCTTTTTCGGAAAATCTGCTGGTTTTTTACAATACTGGCATAAAACGCCGCGCTAAACGTTGCGCCATAATTAAATTGACCGCCGATACGATGTTAAACGGTGCTACGCCCATTTGCATTAAGCGGTTAAGCGTTTGTGGTGCATCATTGGTGTGTAGGGTTGATAACACTAAGTGACCGGTTTGCGCCGCTTTGACGGCAATATCAGCGGTTTCTAAGTCTCGAATCTCACCGACCATGATAATGTCAGGGTCTTGCCGTAAAAATGCGCGTAACGCATTCGCAAAAGTTAATCCCGCTTTAACGTTCACATTGACTTGGTTAATCCCTTCGACAGTGATTTCCACCGGGTCTTCTGCGGTCGAAAATGTTTCTATCGACACTGTTTAAAATATTTAATCCGGTATAAAGCGACACCGTTTTACCACTACCGGTAGGCCCTGTAACAAGCACTAAACCATAAGGTTTATGAATAGCATCTAGGAATAGCTTTTGTTGTTCAGGCTCAAAACCCAATTTTTCTATACCTAACTGGGCGCTGGTAGGGTCTAAGATACGCAATACCACTTTTTCACCAAACAGAGTCGGACACGTGTTTACCCGAAAATCGATAGTACGATTTTTTGATAAAATCATCTTAATCCTACCGTCTTGCGGCACCCGCCGCTCAGCAATATCCATCCTAGACATCACCTTAATTCTTGAGGTAATCCGCATTGCTAAATTAGGCGGCGGGCTGGCAACATTGTATAACATGCCATCACCGCGAAACCTAACCCGAAAGCTCTTTTCATAGGTTTCGATATGTATATCCGAAACGCCTTTTTTTGACGGCATCAAGCAACAACTTATTAACATAACGCACAATCGGTGCTTCATCTTCAGCATTAACTTCCACAGCACCGTCATCGGCACCTGAAGTATTTAAATTATCTAAATCAGCATCTAGCAAGTCCGTAATCGACGTATCCATTGCTTCTAACGCAGTTTCAATAGCAATGGTTAGTTTTTGCTCGTCAACTAAAATAATTTCGGGTCGCAATAAGCTCTGAAATTTAATGTCTTCGACGACTTGATGGTTGGTCGGGTCAGACATAGCAATGAATAAGGTTTTACCACGGGTATACAGAGGTAAAACATGATGTTTTCGAATCAGTTTTTCGCTAACCAACGATACCGGCACCGATTTAACATCAATCGCATCCAAATCAAAATACGGAAAACCAAACTCAACAGAGGCTTTAGCAGCCAAAGTTTTGCTATCAACGTATTTATTTGCTACTAAGTAAGTAATCAATGAGATATTGGCTTGCTTAGCTTCTCTACAATAGAGCTGGGCATCGCTTTCAGTGATTAATCCATCCTGAACTAATAGTTTTATTAATCCGCTTGTTTGAAAATCTTTCTGAATTGTTGCCATGTCAAAAAAATGCGTGAATAGTGATTAGAAAAATATAGAAGAAACCCAGCTATTGTCCAGAACGAGTTTAGCAGTTCCTGGTAAAAACCGCTAAACTGGCGTGAATCTAGCTTTAACTGGCTACACACTTATGACTTGTCCCGTCTTAAGTTGGTAACCCTTTAACTTGCTTATAATGCTTTTATCTTTTCCAATTGCTGAGCTAAATTGGCTAATTTTGAAACAATATCTTTCTGCTTAGCTTGTTCTTTAGCGAGTACGTCTGCAGGCGCTTTATCGACAAATGCGGGATTGTTTAGCTTAGCCTCTATACGTGGCAACTCCGCCGTTAACCGAGCGATTTCTTTTTCCAATCGCGCTTGCTCGGCAGCCTTATCAATAATTCCCGCCATAGGAATTAAAAATTTTTAACTCATCGACCAAGGCTATTGCTGATTCCGGCGCATTGTCAGCAGCAGCTAACCACGTTATAGACGATAAACGCGCTAGTTTTTTAAGATACGTTTCGCTGTTAGCTATGTACTTTTTATCTTGTTCGTCACCGTCCTTTAATAACACCGGTAATGGCTTGCCAGGTTCGATATTCATTTCGCCACGAATACGCCTTACCCCTAAAATAAAGCTCATCATCCATTCGGTTTCAGCAACCGCCGCCGTATCAGCGACATAAAAATTAGCGTCAGGATAAGGTTGTAACATAATAGTCGCCCCGTTAATCCCTAGCTGGCTAGCGACACGTTGCCAAATTTCTTCAGTAATAAAGGGCATAATCGGATGCGCTAAACGCAATAATGCATCCAAAACCGTTAATAAAGTATGCCGCGTCGTTTGTTGCACAATTGGGTCAGCATCTTGCAACGATACTTTTGCCAATTCTATATACCAATCGCAATACGCATTCCAGGTAAATTCGTAAATCGCTTGCGCCGCTAAATCAAAACGATAATGGTCAATAGCATGACGCGTTGCCTGTATTGTTTCATTGAGTTTAGTTAATATCCAGGCATCGACTTGGGTATATTTTTTATCGGAGTTGGTTAAGCCTATATCATGCGCTTCGGTGTTCATTAACACAAAGCGCGAGGCATTCCAGAGCTTATTGCAGAAATTACGATAGCCTTCGGTACGCGCTAAATCGAAGCGAATATCGCGCCCGGTAGACGCTAACGAGGCAAAAGTAAAACGCAAGGCATCGGTGCCATAGGCGCTAATGCCATTAGGAAAATCTTTACGTGTGGCTTGTTCGATTTTCTTCATTAAATGCGGCTGCATCATGCCGGAAGTACGCTTAGCCACCAGTGTTTCTAAATCGATACCATCAATAATATCGAGCGGGTCTAAAATATTACCCTTAGATTTAGACATTTTCTGACCTTCGGCATCTCTGACTAAGCCGTGGATATAAACCTCCTTAAAAGGCACCTCGCCTTGAAACTTTAATCCCATCATAATCATTCTAGCGACCCAGAAGAAAATAATGTCAAACCCGGTGACTAATACGCTAGTCGGATAATGTTTAGCCAATTTTTCAGTTTGCTCAGGCCAACCTAAGGTTGAAAACGGCCATAACGCCGATGAAAACCAGGTGTCTAATACGTCATCATCTTGTTTTAAGTGATAATCTGCCGGTAACTGATGCTTTTCGCGTATCGCCTGCTCGCTATGTCCCACATAAACATTACCTTGTAAGTCATACCAAGCCGGAATTCTATGCCCCCACCAAATTTGCCGTGAAATACACCAATCTTGAATATTACGCATCCACTCAAAATAGGTGTTTTTCCAATTATCTGGCACAAATTTAATAGCTCCGGTTTCAACAGCATGAATTGCTGGTTTTGCCAGAGGTTCAATACGCACATACCATTGGTCGGTTAATAATGGCTCAATAATCGCACCGGTACGATCACCGCGCGGTACCATTAATTTATGGTCTTGGATTTTTTCCAACAAACCCAATGCGTCTAAATCAGCCACGATGCGCTTTCTGGCTTCAAACCGGTCTAAACCACGATACGCCTCAGGAATTAAACCGTCACCAAGCACCGCTGCCTGCGCAGTAAACACATTGATTAAGCCACCATGCGGTAAATCCATCAAAGCAGAGCTTTGCTTGTGGCGCTGCCAAACTTCGTAATCGTTAAAATCATGCGCTGGCGTAATTTTCACGCAACCGGTGCCAAACTCTGGGTCGACATAGTCATCCGCAATGATAGGAATACGTCTGCCAGTTAATGGCAGCTCAACATACTCACCTAATAAATGCTTATAACGCTCGTCATTAGGATGAATAGCCACCGCCGCATCGCCTAACATGGTTTCAGGCCGCGTCTCGCGACTATTAAATGCCCACGACCATTGGCTAATGGATAGCGTAAATGCCATAAAAAGCCCGCCTCCTCTTCTGATAATACTTCTAAATCAGACACCGCTGTTAACAGCACAGGGTCCCAATTGACTAGGCGTTTACCACGATAAATCAAGCCTTCTTCATATAAACGAATAAAGACTTCTTGCACGGCCTTAGACATACCGTCATCCATCGTAAAGCGCTCGTTAGACCAATCTAAAGAAGCCCCCATGCGGCGTAATTGCTGGGTAATACGACCACCTGATTGTTCTTTCCATTGCCAGATTTTTTCAATAAACGCCTCTCTACCATAATCATGACGCGTTTTACCCTCGGCATTGCATAAGCGCTCAACCACCATTTGGGTAGCAATACCGGCATGGTCAGTACCTGCCTGCCATAAGGTATGACGACCTTGCATACGATGATAGCGGGTTAATGCATCCATAATCGTATCTTGAAACGCATGTCCCATGTGCAAACTACCTGTTACATTAGGCGGCGGAATCATAATGCAATAAGACGGGCTATCGGTATCGACGGCAAAATAGCCTTGTGCTTCCCAAAAGTGATACCAGGGTTGTTCGATGTCGTTAGGAGAATACGTTTTATCCATGAGTCTGTGTGTTTATCCGTTAAGGTATAGAAGTATTTAAAGAGTATGCGTGGTGATTGCAAGACCTGCTTGCTGATAGTGCCGGTAGCGTTGCCGCCCAGTTTCTAACACCGTCGGCTCTTGTACCAGCACTTCAAGAATGCGTCCGACGGCATCAAGCTCCATCGGACAACGCGTAGATAAATTAATCAACGTGTGCCGCCAATCCATAGGAGCTCAGTCTCGCCAATTAAGCTTACATGCTTTAGCATAGGTAACTCGCCTATGAAGCGTTCATGCGGAATAAAGCTACCAGGTCTAAATGTCCATAATAAATCATCTAAATACCGGCTTTGCTGACTGTCTTCGGTCAACAAATAACACCCCATCCCGCTACGAAATATTTTCTCCACAAGCTTACAAATAAATAAGTAACGTTCATTAAGCGTTTTAGCACTTAATACATAAAACGTTACTTCAGGCATGTTGACTCGCTACTTTATCTAATAAATATTGGCATAATAAAGGCACAGGCCTACCAGTTGCACCTTTATTAACCCCAGTACGCCAAGCTGTACCGGCAATATCTAAATGCGCCCAGCGGTAGTTTTCAGCAAAACGCGATAAGAAACAAGCCGCCGTAATTGTACCGGCATCTTTACCGCCAATATTAGCCATATCGGCAAAATTCGATTTCAATAATTCTTGATATTCTTCCCATAATGGTAAACGCCAAACACTGTCGTTAGCGGCCTCACTAGCAGTCACCAACGCTTGGCTTAACTCATCGTCGTTGCTTAATAAGCCACTAGGAATACGACCTAACGCGACTAAACAAGCCCCTGTTAACGTCGCCATATCAATGACTACGTCTGGATGGTAGCGCTCAGCATAGGTTAAAGTATCGCATAACAATAAACGCCCTTCGGCATCGGTGTTTAACACCTCAATCGTCTTGCCGGACATGCTAGTGACAATATCGCCAGGTTTATTCGCATCTCCGTCAGGCAGGTTTTCCGAGGCAGGTACTAAACCGACAATATTCAATGGCAAGCTCATTTCAGCCGCCGCTTTCAATACACCTAACACGGTTGCGCCACCACACATGTCGTATTTCATTTCATCCATGCCTAAGCCAGGTTTTAACGAAATACCACCGGCGTCAAAGGTTAAGCCTTTGCCAATTAACACCACAGGCTTGCTATTAAGCTCACCACCTTGATACGTTAACGCGATTAACTTAGCGGGTTGTCGGCTGCCGCGCGATACCGACAAAAACGCTCCCATGCCTAGCTCAGTCATTTCCGCTTCCTCTAAGACATTAAGCGCTAAAGCAGGATAATGCTGGACTAATTCTTGTGCTTGCTCGGCTAAAAACGTCGGTGTGCAAATATTGCCTGGTAAATCGGCTAAATGCTTGGTGAAACTGACCGCTTCGGCAATGGCTCGACCTTGCGCTAAGCCTAATAACGCCGCATCGCTCACATCTTGACTGAGCGCAAATAACAATTTTTCTAGTTTATAGTCGGTTTCTTTATTCGCTTTAGTCGCCGTATACTGATACACGGCATCATTGAAAACTTCAACGGTTTGCCGTACTTGCCAAACGGTATCAAAGGCCGCAACTGGTACATCGGTTAACGTAGAGGCAACAGTTTTAATCGCCGGATGTTTAAGTACCGCAACGGCTGCTTGTAAAACCTTGATAAATTCTTTACTCGACAATGGCTTGTTATCACCTAACCCCACCAATAAAACACGTTGCGCAAGTCCATCAGGTAGCGTAGTCAGCATTTGAACATCACCGACCTTACCTTTAATATCACCGCGTTGTATGACCTTATTGATAAGCGCCTGTGTAGGCTCGCTTAATGTTAATGCTGAAGCGGAAAGCTGTTGATCTAAATAAACGCCTATAATTAAACAATCACATTCAAGTTTTTCTAAGGGCAGGGTTTCTATAGAATAGTCCATAATAATCATCGTTGAGTTAGGTGAAATCCAGAGGGATTACGGAAAAAGTCATCTTAAAACCGGCATAGATTCGTAAATCAAGTTACGACTCATAACTATAAGCCGTAGTACCACACAGCACGGTAAGACAGTTGCATGATTATACAACACTTCATTGTTTTTGCTTGAGGAGACAGCGTGAATACCGCCCACCGGCAACCCGCACATGCTAGGCGTGCTAGCATAACGGTATTAGATAAAACCATCGCCATTGATTTAACTAAAACTTTACTATCGGTTTGGACGGTTATTGTCGTTATTATCGTCAGTCGTGAATTTATCCGCGTATTAGATAAAGCGATAGAAGGCCGCGTCGCAAATGAAACTTTGCTAACCTTGCTAGGCTTAAAAACCATTAGTATCGGCGTCAGCTTATTACCCGCTGCGTTATTTATGGCCTTACTCATGGTCTTAGGGCGCATGTACCGAGATCAGGAAGTTGCCGCAATTGCCTCAGCCGGCGGCGGCGCTTTTACCTTGTACAAAGCCGTTTATCTGATGGTGTTACCCTGCAGTCTAGCCGGAGCATGGCTATCGCTGTATGCCAGTCCTTGGGCTGAAGCAACAATTATTCGCAGCATGCATCAAGACGAAGAAACGGCCGATTTACGGGGTATCGCAGCAGGCAAATTCAGCGAATACAGCAAGGTGACTTAGTGTTTTACGTGGAAAAAATCACCCGCGATAAAACCATGCACAACGTGTTTGTACAAAACCGCACACACAACGAACTTGCCGTCATTAATGCCAATGAAGCCCGCTTAAGCGATACCGCTGACGGCGTGTACTTAATTTTTAAGCACGGCCAACGCGTACAAGGTCAACCCGGCCAAAAGAATTTTACCGTTGAGCGCTTTAATGATTACGCGATACGCATAGACGAGCGTAGTAGCCCCGCATCGCTAAACCGCCAAGCGATACCGACTGAGCAACTTTGGCAAGCAAACAACAACGCCGACAGTGCAGAATTACAAAAACGCATCGCGATACCTGTCAGCTTAATCTTGCTTAGCTTTATATCGGTGCCCCTGGCTCAACAAAGTCCGCGCAGTGGTGTGTATGGCAATATCCTTATTGGCTTCTTAATCTACTTTAGCTATGGTAATTTCTTAAGACTTAGCCAAGTATGGGTTGCCAATGGCGTCATATCGACATGGCTAGGCGGCATCACTGTCAATGCTTTCTTAATCGCCATTGGTTTAGTGTTGTTAAGCAGAAATTACGGCTTTGCCTTACCCATTCGCTTCTTCAAACGCATAGCCCCATGAATGTATTAACTTCTTATATCGCCAAAGACATTATCAAAGGCGCGCTCATCGCCATGTTGTTATTGTTGACGTTATTTAACTTATTCACCTTAGGTGATGAACTCGATGATATAGGCAAAGGCGATTACGGTATTCGTAGACGTGTTTTACTTCATCGCGCTTAACTCACCGACTATTTTTTATGAGCTAATGCCTGCCGCTGCATTACTAGGCAGTTTGTTCACGCTTGGTGCAAAAGCCAATCACCACGAACTCATCGCGATGCGCGCATCTGGCATGACCGTATTCAACATCATTAACGCAACTATGGTCGCAGGCGTTGTATTAGCGGTGCTAGCTATAGGTGTTGGCGAATTTATTGCACCAATAACAGAACCACAAGCCCAGTTATTGCGCGCTACGGCTCTGCATAAAACCATGATTACCCACACTCGTTATGGTATATGGCTTAGAGAAGGTCAACGCTTCATCAATATCAGAGAACTTAATGATGATGGC
>NZ_LAJX01000071.1 GCF_000963695.1 Methylocucumis oryzae | reverse complement strand
CAGTAAGTAAACAGCAATTGCAGCATGGTCATGCTACATACGCCGAAGATTACCCATCCATTGGAAAAGACCCCGATATGAAACATCGAATATTTCAGCGAGCGGCAGTTGAACAAGTAAAACAGTTCGCCGAAGACAAATACATTGACTGCCACAGTGCGAGCTTTCATCAGTGTTTCACCGTGCGACAACTCCCATTGAAACAGCCCATAGGCGCCAATCAACAGTAAGGTGGCAACCAGGCAAATACGGAATACCAGGTGTTTAGTCAAAATCGGCTGTTCGGGATCTCTCGGTTTGCGCTTCATCAAACCGGGTTCCTTAGCCTCAAAGGCCAGCATTAGCCCCAGTAACACAGCCGTTGACATGTTGATCCAGAGAATTTGCACCGGGGTAATCGGCAACGCCACATTGGCGAAAATGGCGGCGGATATAACTAAACCCTCGCCAAGATTAGTCGGTAAAGTCCAGACGATAAATTTAACCAGATTATCGAATACACCGCGCCCCTCTTCCACGGCAGCTTCGATGGTGGCGAAATTATCATCGGTGAGCAACATGGCGGCTGCTTCTTTAGCAACTTCAGTGCCGTTCAATCCCATAGCCACGCCGATATTAGCTTGGCGTAGCGCAGGTGCATCGTTGACTCCGTCGCCGGTCATCGCCACCACATGGCCTTGAGCTTGTAATACCCTGACTAATTGCAGTTTTTGCTCCGGGGCGATGCGAGCGTAAACGGCACACTTTGCTACCCGCTCGCGTAGTTGATTCTCGTCAATAGTCTGCAATTCTGCGCCGCTGATGACTTGCTCCGTGCCTTGCATACCCAATTGTCTAGCAATCGCTTGTGCAGTGATGGGATGGTCTCCGGTAATCATCTTGACTTGAATCCCTGCTTGGTAACAGGCTGCGATTGAGGTGGCAGCTTCTGGACGTGGTGGATCCATCATGGCTTGCAAGCAAGAAAAGTCAGGCCGCTCATCACTTCGTCATGTTGAACGGCGTCATAGTGGTGGTCGGCACGGGCAAACGCCAATACCCGCAATCCCTGTGCAGCCATGGTTTCAACCTGGCGTTGTAGCAAGATTTTATCTAATGCTGTTGGTTGCATTTGACTATCAAATGCTGTGTCACACCGAACCAGCAGACTTTCTAGCGAACCTTTCAAATAAACATGGCGTGCATCCATGGCTAGATTGTGATGCAGTGTGGCCATGAATTGATGTTGGGACTCAAACGGAATGGAATCAAGACGAGGATGTTCGTCGTTGACGCTGGTATGATGTAAACCTGCCTTGTGCGCTGCAACTAATAATGCTCCTTCGGTAGGGTCGCCCTCTATGCGCCAATTATCGGGTTCAGCCAGCAGTCTAGCATCGTTGCATAACAACCCGGCTTTAAGACATTCCAGTACAGCAGGATACTGTTGCGGAACAATAGTCGCTCCGTTTCGGTGCAACTCACCATCGGGCGTGTAACCCGTTCCGGTGACGTCAAACCATTCACCACCCGCAAACAAGGCTTGCACAGTCATCTGATTTTGCGTCAGTGTGCCGGTCTTATCCGAGCAAATGACTGTGGTGCTGCCTAGGGTTTCTACTGCAGGTAGTTTGCGGATTATCGCATTGCGCTTTGCCATCCTAGATACGCCGATTGCCAGGGTAATGGTCAACGCGGCAGGCAAACCTTCTGGAATTGCGCCTACTGCCAGCGCCACCGCAGCCATGAACATATCTAGCATGGCATGGCCATGCCAAACGCCCACAGCAAAAGTGACTATGGCAAGACCTAAGATTATCCACAACAACAAACGGCTGAACTGGCCTATTTTTTGAGTTAGCGGCGTTTCCAGATCCGTGGCGCTGGCAATCATGCGATTGATTAGGCCGATTTCGGTACGGTCGCCGCTTTCCACTACCACGCCAAGTCCACTGCCATAGGTCACTAGGGTCGAGGAGTACGCCATGTTGTAGCGATCCGCTAACACCGTGGTAACTTCGAGCGTAGCTAGATGCTTTTCTACCGGCACCGATTCTCCGGTCAGAGCCGACTCGTCTATTTGTAGTTCGCGGAGCTGCAATAAACGCAAGTCGGCAGGCACTTTGTCGCCGGATTGCAGCAATACGACATCACCAGGTACTAACTCACTAGCGGAAATGGTTCTGCGTTGTCCATCGCGTAATACCGTCGAGCTAATCGTTAACACTCGGCTCAACGCATCAATTGCTTTTAGAGCGTTGGCTTCCTGAATAAAACCAATTATGGCATTAACCAGTACCACGCCAAATATGACGCTGCTATCGACCCATTCCTGTAAAAATGCTGTGATGGCTGCAGCAACGATTAGAATATAAACTAGTGGTTGATGAAACTGTTCAAACAACAAGCGCAACGGGCTTTTTCCACGTCGTGGTGTCAGACGATTAGAGCCGTATTGACTAAGGCGCCGCCGTGCCTCGGTTTCGTTCAAACCTTGCTGAATATCGACCTGCAGGCGAGTCAGCAAGTCTTCAGGCGAAAGATGATGCCAAGATATTTTTGAGGGATTCATTACCTACTCCAAGCAATTGTGATGCGAAAAAATTTCTTGAAAAGTATTTCGACTTGATTATAAATTGAAGTTCTTAATATAAATTATCAACATCATCAGACTTAGCGCTTTGTAGCTTTAAAAATTGTGCTAACAAGGTATCGTTTAAGCCTGCTTGCTCCGCTTTAGCAATGACATTATCGACAATCGCATGAATCGCTTTAGCGGCTTTGCTGGCTTTGTTATTGCCTAAACCCGGTATCCAACTCGGCAAGCCAAAAAAAGGTGTTAATATCCATTTGCTCAATCGCCGCTTGGTAATCTGCAAAGCTTTGTATCACGGATGCGGCTTGTTCAGTGCCTAACTGATTACCAAATAGAGACCTGCAAATAATTTCAGCGGTTAGCTGTCCCATTTCGGGTAACACCAAAATCTTTTGCCCAGGCTGATAGCGCGACCACGTTGCTACGCGCTCGTCTGTGGTTTGGCACATAATCTCGCTGTATTTAGCCACTTGCTCGGTGCTAAACATCGGTGTTTCTAAGCTTCGGTGTTTTTGCCAAATTTCGCCATCGCTAATAAATAAGCCATCGCCTAATAAAGGTGCTAAGGCTTTGCGCATAATTGGACTTTTCTTTTCGTAATTACTGTTATGCGTAATAAAAAACGTGTTTCACCACTTCCGGGTGATTAGCGATAAATATATGTTTATTAATAATTTTTGTTGCGATGAATTGGCGGTCAAACGCCGTTTCTGGCCATATCGATAATAAATCACGGCGACCATATTTTAAAATATCTAACGCGCTTAAGTTTTTTTGGTGGCGCGGCGGGTACGGTGGAACAAAGTCGGTCATGGAGAGAGAAGATAGGAAAGTTATTCTAAAGGGTTGCCTAATAAGTCAACTACGGAGGTGTTGGCTACGCCAAAAACATTAATGCTGTTTTTAACAGTGCGCGCATACGTTTCATGTAAGTGACCGTGAAACACATGTCTGACGCCCATAGCAGCAGCTAATTCGCTAATAGCAGAAAAACCATGGCGATGAGAACCAGGAGCTTCATGACTAACGAGAATGTCAGCGCGTAACTTTTTTAACGCTTCAAACTCGTCATGCCAGATAGCCGATAAATACTTTAGCGGCAAGTTAGCTTCTTTAACGGTTATATTTTGTTGTTGAATAAAATGTTGTTTACTCAGCCACTTAGGTGGTTGAGGCGGATACCATACCCGGCCTAAAAAAATACCGCCTAAACCTGCGATTCTAAGCCCTGAAATTTCTGTTACTTTTAAATGTAGGCTCTTATCCGCTAAACCTGAGTGAAACAGATTTTTATATTTACTCGGCGTCTCGAAATCATGATTACCGGCAATCCACCAAACCTCAGTCAAGGCCAAAATTTCTTGCAAACAAATATCTAAAGGCATAGCCAAATCATAATCACCTAATAAGATGACAGCTTCTGGACGATGTTTATGAACAGCAGTTATTAATGGTTGAAAATTTCCATGCGGATCACCCGCGAATAAGATTCGGTCATGTCGGCTCATGTTTTGACGCTCATCGTAAGGTGATGCGCCAACAGCCCACATAACAGCCACACACTCAGCTGTTTGTATTCATGTAGCGCTCCAGCACAACACCTTAGGTATTTATTATTATTTTAGTAGGATTATACGATGGTCTTTTGCTTTTTCATAAGCGCTTCTGAAATCCAGGGACAAAGGTTCTGAGGTTTCCAGCATGGCTTTTAATAATTGGTGTTGTAATTGATATTTCACATCGCCTATCGCTAAAGCGCCAATACCTACCGCGCCAGGCGCATTTTCCGCATATTTAAGTGCTACGCCGTTGTCTTTCTGCTGTATACCCTCTATGCCTAACGGTGGCACGGCATTGACATCACCTGCGACTTTTAATTGGCTTGTGGTTTTTAACACGGCAGCATTAAGCACTTGAATACCCGCTTTAGCGGTACAAAATACAATATCGGCTTCAGCTAATAACGCAATTTTATCGGCATCGGTACGCGCGCAAGCACCGGTTAGCGTGGCAGAAAAGCGGCGGTTATACGCTTTAGCCACATCTTCAGCGGTATCACTCGATAAATGATCGGTTAATATGGTTTTTGCCCCGGCTAACGAGGCAATAACACCGGTAGTAATACCGACAGGCCCAGTACCACCAAATACCACGGCGGTACAGTCTTTTAATTCACGCTGATGATGAAGACGCAATTGCTTTTCGACACAAGCGACTAATGCGGCGGCTGTGGTAAATGCGCCGCTAGGGTCAGCAAGAACCGAAATTTCGAACGGCGGTACCATCGCTTGGCCAGTGGCTTTTAGCATATCCATCGCTAAGCCAAAATCGCGTCCACCGATAAATAATGCCGTACGTTTAACACCTGAGGGGCCTCGAGAGAAAATCGCATCTTGTGTTAAGCCGTATACGCTGTCTAATTTCACATTGCTATAAGGCACTAAGACATCAAACCCCGCATCAATAGCCATGTTGACATCAAAAGGGCTATTGTTGGGCATAGGATCCAACATATGTAATACGCTGCGCTTCTCCATGAGTAACCTCTTTAGTCGATTTAAGCTTTAGATTTAATAGAGTCTCTAGCAACGCTAAAAGCGTGTTCGAAATGTAAGTACAAAGGTTTGTCCGTATTAATCATTGATTTCAATAACAAATTTTGTGCTTGGTATTTAATATTACCAATCGCCAATGCGCCTATACCAACCGCGCCACTGGTAGAGCCCGCAATAGGTGTACCGTTATGGAAGGCATCAACACCAGCAATACCTGCAGGTGGAACAGCGTTAACATCTGCGGCAACTTTTAACATAGGTGCAGACGCAATAAGCTCAGCACTTAATAACTCAATACCTGCCGCGCCGGTCGCAAAAACTACGTCAGCCGTTTTGATATATTCTGCTTTATCCGCATCAGCTCCGGCTTCAATCGTGATTTGACCATCGCCAAATTCGTTATTGCATAAGTCGGCAATGCTTTGAGCTTTTTCTAATTGTCGGCCAATAATTCTCACCTTAGCACCGGCTTGAGCCGCGATAACCGCAGCGACTTGTCCGACAGGACCCGTACCGCCTAACGCTAAAATGGTTTTACCCTCTAATGAAGTATTGAATTTAGTCACTAATTCATTTTCAACAGCTGCAACCATGCCAGCAGCCGTGGTAAATGCGCCGCTAGGGTCGGCAAAAACTGAGACTTCAAACGGTGGCACCATAGAGCGTTTAGCGGTTTTTAACATATCCATGGCTTGTTTAGTATCACGACCGCCGATGAAAATACCGGTACGTTTTAAATTTTTGGTACTACGAGAGAAGATAGCATCTTGTACCAATCCTTGGACTTCGCTAGGCTCAACATTAATATAAGGAATGGCGGTTACCCAACCGGCATCCATCGCCATATTAACATCAAACGGGCTTAGGTTTTTGGCGGTGGTTAACATGTGCAAAATAAAAGGTTTTTCGTATTTTTCCATGAGGTATCCCTGTTATTATCGTAGTGATTGTTAGTCGGCAAGTATAAAAGAAATAGCGTCGAATGAATACCGCGTTATCACAGATTTATCGGTCGTCACTAAAACCAGACTTGCACACCCGCTACCCAGCGCGTAGTCTCAATGACAGTGCTTCTTTCATGCGACGTTGACCATTCAACACCTAAATATGGTCCTAATTCTCGGTACACCTCATAACGCAAGCGCACCCCCGCCTCAAAATCAGACAAACCGGATTGGACATCACGGTTAATATCGTTTTGGCTGTAAATATTGGTTTCTATGCGCGGCTGTAGCACTAAACGCTGAGTGATTAACACATCATATTCAAACTCCAACCTAAACGCGACGCGGCCTTGCTCGCCAACATAAAAACGTGGCCTCCGTATATAACCAATAAGGCGCTAAACCTTGCACACCTAATGCAAACCACGCACGCTCAGGCCCTTTCCCGCTATCGTAGCGAACGCCTAACTGGCTATCCCAATACGCGCTGATGCCATGCCCCCATAATAACTCATTACGTGCCTCAGTGAATTGACCCGCATCAATATTACCTTCTGAGCGAATAACCGCGCGATTAAAAGGTTTTGCCATACCAAGCTTGCCAGTCATAGGTCATGAGACTTTGTTGGCCGGTACCCGCCGCTTCTAACCTATCCACTAAAACCGCCCCCATTAAGGCTTCTTCTTTATGACTATGCTCAATATCGTCGCTAAAGTCATAGCCGTCACTGTATGCATGGGGATTACGAGACGATGTACTAGGTAATGTGTGGTTATGCTCGTGATGATGACTCATGTCATGAGCCATCATCGGCTCAGCGCTAACTTTGGCGGCAGCTAAACAAAAAAACGCTAAGCCCAATTTCATCATGCGCTTAATCACGCGACCACCACCACGCGAAACATGCCTGCATGCATGTGATAAAACAAATGACAATGCCAAGGCCAATAGCCTAATGCATCGGCCTGCACTCGAAACGTCACGCGTTGCGCCGGTTGCACCGCAATAACATGTTTACGCACTTGCACCTCACCGTTAGCATCTTCTAAATCACTCCATAGCCCATGTAAATGCATGGGATGGGTCATCATGGTGTCGTTAACAAACACGACTCTTAAACATTCACCGTGCCGGAAATGAATAGGCGTCGATTGTTCAAAAGGTACGCCATCTATCGACCAACTATAGCGCTCCATATTACCGGTTAAATGCAGCTCAATTTCACGTTCAGGCGGCTTAGTGTTTAACAGACTGGCACAACTGCGTAAATCAGCATAAGTGAGAACGCGCCGACCATTGTCGCGCAAGCCCACGCCAGGATCATCGAGATTTTGTCTAGGCGTATCAACCCGCATATCAACGGTAGCACCATATTCGCTATTCGCATGATGTACTGGCACACTGGCTTGCATAGTCCCCATCATATCTAACATCGTTAAAGGCTGTGGCGGGTCTAAAGCCGGTATTTCAGCGCTTAAGCCAGCGCGCGTTGCCAAGCTGCCAACCGCATAACCGGTTCTATCCATAGCTTGCGCAAACACGGTATACACCTCTTGCTCAGGCACTACTAACACATCATAAGTCTCGGCCGGTGCAATACGAAACTCATCCACACAAACCGGCTGTACGGGCTGACCATCAGCATGCAGCACCGTCAGTTTTAAACCGGGAATTCGCACATCAAAAAACGTTTTGCGCCGCTGAATTAATAAAGCGTAAGCGTACCCGCTCACCGGGTTTAAATAAGCCCAGCCAAGGCT
>NZ_LAJX01000070.1 GCF_000963695.1 Methylocucumis oryzae | reverse complement strand
ATGCTCATCCGTGTAGAGGATAGCTATAACCTTAGCTTAAGTTTTACTTATAACACCGCTGGGCGCATTGCCACAATCACGGATAACGCAGGCACAGTCATTCGCTATGGCTATGACAGCAACAATAACCTCACCACCGTTACTTATCCCGATGAAACGCCTGCCATCAGCACCGACAACCCGAAAAAAACTTACGTCTATAACGAATCGGTCAATACCGCCGGAGTCAACCAAATCCATGCCTTAACCGGCATCATTGATGAAAATAATGTCCGCTATGCCACATACAAATACAATACCCAAGGTAAAGCCATTAGCACCGAACATGCCGGTAGCGTCAATAAATTCAGCTTGGCCTACAACAACGACGGTAGCACGACCATTACTGACCCGTTAGGCTCAGTACGCAGCAATTTCGCCAAAGCCATTCTAAACGTGGTCAAAAGCACCGGCCAAACCCAACCCGCTGGTATAGGTTGCGGCCCATCCGCACGTAACATAGCCTACGACGCCAACGGCAACATCACCCGCTTAACCGATTTTAACGGCAACACCACCTGTTACGCCTACGACACAACGCGTAACCTTGAAACAGTGCGCGTTGAAGGCTTAGCGGCGGGTAGCGCGTGTCTTACTAACTTAGCCAGCTACCTACCGGCAACCGGCACCAGCGAACGCAAAATCAGCACCGAATGGCATCCGACTTGGCGTTTACGCACACGTGTCGCCGAGCCTAAACGCATCACAGCCTGGGATTATGGCGAAACCCTAGACGAATGTGGCGCTATCGGCGTGGTCTGTAGCCGTAGTGACTATGCCAGTACCGACGAAACCGGCGCTCAAGGTTTAACCGCTCCAACTAACCGTACCCGCCAATGGCGTTACCAATACAACCCGCGTGGGCAACTGCTAGTCAGCGACGGTCCGCGCGACAACGCCAGCGACCAAAACGACCAAACCGCTTACGCCTACTACGCCGATGACGCGACCGAGGTTAACAATCGAAAACGCTTATACACCGTTACCGATAGCCAAGGCCATGTCACCACCTACACACATTACGACGCCAATGGCCGACCACTAGAAAGCATTGCCGCCAATGGCGTGGTTACCGCTTACACCTACACGCCACGCGGTCAGCTAAAAACCGTTAGCCATGCAGGTTTAGCCACGCAAATGGACTACTACGCTAACGGTTTACTGAAACAAGTCACCACACCGACCGTCGCCGGATGGGTTTTTGGTATCATCAGTCGGTGAAGCACAGCTTCCAAATGCTACTTTGAAGGTCTTTGGTGTAACGCATTCATCCCCTGAACGTCCAAAAGCTTGGAGAGGATAGCTCGTTGTTATTTGACCACTAGGAAAGTATTGGTCACGTCTGTAACGGCATTCCCAAAATTTAGGGGAACCCTGAAAGTCGAATTGCGTAGCTCTTCCAGCAAGCGAAGTTACGTTAATGTTTATGCCGTATTGTATATTTAAAGAAGACTGTGCTTGTTTTTGTAGCCATTCGAGATGATAGCCGCAAGCTTCATCATAACTTGAAAAATAGCGCCAGGGACCACCACCATACTCCCAGTGATATTCAACTGCTTTGGCTGTGTTAGTGAAAAATGCTGTGAAAATGATTATTGGCAGTAAAAAGCAATTATGCTTCATAGTTCCAATTGTCTTAATAAATATTGTTCTACGAGAAAGGTTTCCACTCCATTCCTTTATCCAACTCTGTACACTCATCACCAACCCCATCAATAAAAACAAAGTTGCTGCATTCTAGCTGTTAACATAAAGTCTGGCTACTAGATTTTCTTCTAAATTGGGTTGGTATTTAACGGTATCTGCCGTTTTTCACCCTCATTTAGTACCCTCAGCCTGTTTTGGTCAGGTTTAAGCCGTTAAGGCGCCTTGGTTTCGTTGGATAGCATTGACGAGGTTGAAAAAGCCGTTTGGTCATTGGCATGAGGTAGTTTCGTGTGTTTATGAACTACCTCGCTAACTTGGGTGCTTTCAAAAGACTTAGTGTTTCCTGAGGTGTCTATTAAGGCTTCTTTCACTTTACCGTCATCGACATCAGATAACCAGTTCTCTAAGTTACGTGCGCCTTCATCGGGTGCGTCTTGCGCCCAATCGATAATTTCTTGCGTTGATTCTGGCGTGCCTATCCCTGCGAGTGCGTCACCACTAACTTCAAATGCGGGCGTACCTAAGCTTTCTTGCTCGAACCATTCGCTTAATACGCCGACAGCGTCAGGATTACGTGTTTGCGGTACAGCATTAAATGCAGCCTCTTGTTTAACTCGATCTATTTCTTGCTCTTGATTGCTTTGCTCTAAACCCGACAGCGTAAGCAATAACAGATTAACACCTTCTGGCGCACCTATTTTAGCAATGGCCGTTGCTAAGGCATTAATTAAAGCCGAGTCTGTTGTATTAACATCATTCCATGCCGCTTCTAACAAAGGTGACAATTCTTGATGAAATTGCCCATTCCAACGGTTATCACCAATGCGCGCAATGGCCGCTAAAACGAGATAATACAGCGACGAATCTTGTCCATTGCGAGTTAATTCCAACAACAATTGTAAAGCCTCTGGCGTAGCAATATCGGCCAACAAATCCAGTAATAAGGCTTTGCTTTCTGCTGCTAAGCTTTTTTGGGCTAATAAATAACTGATGGCTGCGTACACAGAAGGCTCGGTGTGTTCTTGCAGACGCTTTGCTAACAATGCACCGATAATCGGGATTTGTTGAAACTGGGACTGTACTAATAATGACTTCCAGGTAAGCCATAATTGCTTAGCCGATTGCTGTTCTGGATTTTGCAAGCGAGTAGGTTTTAAATTATCTTGGCTAACAGCTAGATTTATACTGGATTCGTCATTAGATGACCAAGGCCATAACGGAATAAACTGACCATCATTTTGCGTAGAGAGTGGCTTTACTAATTGAAGCGTTTTATTCAAGCCGCTACCCGCCGTGCTAAGCGTGTAGGCTAGCATTCGGGTAATCTGCCTATCAGCACTCACTATTAGCAATATCAATGCTAACGATATGCTGGGTATTAACCATTTGGTCACTGAGCCGACCACCACGTTTGGGTTAATGTTGCTAATGCGGCACTAATTTTAATGTCTTGTTCTGGTGTTAAATTAACGGTTAACAAAACGCGCAAACGTTGCTTGCGCTGAATGTTGCTGCATGAGCTTAGTTTGAGACGCCAGTGACAGCACGCCAATGAGCGATGTGTCCATATCATCTTCATTCAGCAATTTTTGCGCCGCTAATCCAGATAGACCTTGAGCTACAATGGTGACGCTTAAATTAGGATGCTTATTCATAATGCCTAACAAAGCGGCTCGAATCTCAGCGTTAATTTGCGTTAATTGAGTTAGCTCAACAGGTTCTGTCAAATCAGGGGCGAATAACGAGTAATACCCTAACGTTAATCGATAGCAATAAACTTGATTAACTGGATTCATCGCATCGTTTTCTAGCAGTACACCGCCATAAATCGTTGGGCATTGATTGGCAAAATATTCACTGACAAATTCATTCCACACCGTCGCTTGTACGCCAGGCTCAGGTACTAACAGCAAGGCTTTAATTTCATTTTCAGTGGCATTATTTGGTTTAAAGCTTACGCTCACCGATAAATTTTGATCGGCCGCTAATGTACATAACGGCCCTAAGGTGTTCGCACACGCGCCGCCCCACGCGTGAAATTGATAACCCGGCTCTGGCGTAGCAAATAAACTGACTAAACCGGAATTTGTTAACTCCAGCACACACTGGACAACACATTCGCTATGATCCGCCAACACAACTTTGCCACCCGGTGCGGTATTCATTTCAATCGCTAATTGATGCGCTAACACCGTCACAGGTGATAATAGCAGCCATAAAAATACGTTAAAGAATTGTATTTTAAGCTTAATAATATTTTTCTTATTCATAGATTAAACCTAACTAAAGTTTTGTTTAGACGCATAATACCGAACAAATTCAACTCATGCGAGTCAGATTTTTTGTTAACAATTGGTTCACCGCTTATGGGTTATAGTAACACCATCAAATTTATTAAAGCTAATTTTATTCTCTATCTAGCATATAAATTTGATTACAAAAGCTCAACGATTACCCCCCATCGTTAACCTCTTTACAACCTAGGAGTCGCTTTATGACAAATTCAAGCTTTAACTCAAACAAAGGCATCGCGCTACTAGCGCTGCCATTTTTGTTGTTCGCATTAACCAACACTGTCGATGTCAGCGCTAAAGCGCAAGGACTTAAACCTAAACAAGTTACCTCGTTTAAGCACTTAAAAAAGCTATTAAACAAAAAATCTATACGCAACAATCACTATTTAATGCTGAAGTCACTAGCAACAGTAGATGGAGCGGCCGTGTTTTCCGCATCCGATACTAGCGCTGCAAGCCCGGAACATTCTGATACTAATGTGCAAGTCGCAGGGGTTGATGAAGGTGATAATGTCAAAACTGATGGAAACTATATTTACCGTATCCAAGACAACCAAGTGCGTATTATCAGCGCCTACCCAGCCTCGTCAATGGCTTTAACGTCTAGCATTAAATTTGATGATGGTTTTTATCCTATCGAGTTATACGTGAAAGATAATCTATTAGTCGTCATCGGCACGGCGTGGCATGCCGATAGCGATACAGGTGAAGTTCCAGTCCTACCCAATGAAGGTCATGCCAAAATTGCAATTTGGGCACCCTCGGGTGAAAGTCGTACTACCGCTAGAGTTTATGATATTAGTAATCGTGCAACACCTGTTATGCAACGGCAAGTGGCTGTTAGCGGTGATTATTTATCATCACGCCGCATCGACAATCAAGTGTACTTACTTGCACGCAAATACCCGTATTACTTCATGTATACGATGATTGAACCCATGTTAGATGGTAATTCAACGACCAAAAACTCGGCAATGACTAGAGATACGGTATTGCCTCACATTGTTGACAGCGCAGTCAATCAAGGCGCTGAACACACCTTGGCCTTAAATGACTTATATTATTTCCCTAACTTCGTCGAACCGGATTATGTCGTTGTCGGCAGTTTCCGTTTAGATGCACCTAATGATGCAGCAACGATTAAGGCGTATTTAGGTAGCGGCGATATTGCTTATAGCTCAAAAGACAATTTGTATTTGTCAGCCGCTGATTACAATTACAACACGACTGAGCAGCAGACAGTATCAGCACCTTCTACTCATATTTATAAATTTTCATTAAATAACGGCGCAATTAACTTTAATAACACCGGCGAAGTTCCGGGGACCGTGTTAAATTCTTATTCTATGGATGAGCATAACGGTTATTTCCGTATTGCCACTACGACCGATCAATGGACACAAACGGGCGATACTGGCACGTTGCAAACGTGGAATAATTTGTACACATTAGACGGCAATATGGCGATTGCCGGACGCTTAGAACACTTAGCTGAGGGCGAACGTATTTTTTCAGCTCGCTTTATGGGTGATCGTGGTTATTTAGTGACGTTTGAACAAACTGATCCGTTATTCGTTATTGACTTAGCTACTCCTACAGCGCCAAGTGTGCTAGGCGAATTAAAAATCCCAGGCTTTAGTAATTACTTACACCCTTACGATGACACACATTTACTAGGTTTTGGTCAAGATACAAAAGAAACTGAAAATGGCTTTGTCACGGGTGGTATGAAAGTCGCGTTATTCGATGTCAGCGATGTAGCCCATCCAACGGAAACCGCAAGCGTAATTATAGGCGCGCAATGGTCTTATTCCCCCGTGCAATGGGACCCTAAAGCATTATGGTTTGATAAAAAACGTAGCTTAATTGGTTTCCCGATTAGCATCACTGAGCAAAAAGCCGGTCAAGAGTGGCCAACCGAAGTATTCCAAGGTGCTCATGTTTATAAGGTAGACTTAGCCAATGGCTTCAAGAAACAAGCTGAAATTACCCATAGAGATCAAGGTGTTGAATATGATTGGTATCACTATATTGACCGCTTATTATCTATAGATACAGGGCTTTACAGCTTATCGCCCACTCGTATACAAGCTCATGATTTAACAACGTTTACTCAACTAGGTAGTTTAGATATTCCGGTCGAGCCGGTACCTGTTGACTGTGTATTACCGGCAGCAGAGGTAGACCCTAATGCCGCTGCCGCTATCGCGTATGATTGCCCAATATTAGTCGAGCCTGTCGTCAGCACCCCTGTTCCATAGTCTTTGCCTCATAACCTTTAAGGAGAATCCCATGAAAAAAAAAGTTTAATGTCTTTATTAATCGCTAGCGTCATCACTGCTACTGGTGCCTACGCTGAAAATCGTGCTGTTGAAATCAATATTAATGGCATAGGTCCTGCCGTCGATGCGGCAGCTTTTGACACAGTAAAGCAAGTCATAGGCGGTGCTGTTGCTAACGGCGTTATTGAAAAATTTATCGTGAATGGTCGTGGCATTGAAGGCGGCTTCTCCGCTTGCGCCGAAGCCTCTAGCCGCAGCCCTGAATTTGTCTCATTCGTTAAACAACTACGCACAATTAAGGCTAATCCATTAACAACAGCCTATTCCATCAATACTGTCGAATCGTGCGCCACTGAGAATACGGTATGTACCTAGACGTGTTCTTATGCCCTGATGGCAGCTATGTCGGTAGGGTTGCGCCTTCTTGCGAATTCGCACCGTGTCCGGGTAAGAAATAGTAGGTTATGGCATGAAAACGTATCGTTTAGCTTTAATTCTAATCGGCTTATTAACACTCAGCGCTCATGCGGCTGACAAAAAAGCGATAGAAATTAACATCAATGGTGTAGGCCCTGCCGTCGATGAAGCAGCGTTTAAAACGGTAAAACAAGTCATAGGTAACGCCGTTGCTAACGGCGTTATCGACCAGTTCACCGTTTATGGCTATGGTGATGAAGGCGGTTTCTCTGCTTGTGCACAGGCTTCCAGCCGTAGTAAAGGCTTTGCTTCGTTGGTAAAACAATTGCGCACGATTCAAGCTAATCCTGCAACCACCGCTTATGTGTTAAATCCCGTTGCTGCTTGCGCTAGCGCGAGTAACACGGTCTGTACTGAAGAGGCCAAATTATGCCCTGATGGTAGCTCAGTAAGCCGCGTACCGCCATCGTGTGAATTTGCCCCTTGCCCTAACCCGTAATTTAACAGCATCACCGCTACAATACGTGGTGATGCTTTTTAACAGGAGCTTATTATGAAAATTCACCCCATTATTGTCTCATTATTATTGACCTCAGCGCTCAATGCCAACGCTGCTAGTCCAGAAGACCCGAATACGACGGATGAATTCGACGCACAAGGTTTTTACACGTTTAGACCTGATTTACGCAAATGCATTACACCGCTTTGTGGCGGTCTGTTTGTTAAAGCCGTCAATCGCGAACAAACGCGTTGCGCAGACGGTAGCTTACAGCCTGAATGTTATGTAGCAACTGTTGTTAACAAAAACAACATAGCTTATGTTCAAGATGGGCTATTACAAGGTAAGATTAAGCCTAAAAAATACAAAGGCTTTGGCAATTTGGGTAAGTTTGAACTATCGGCAGCGTTTCGCCCTGCGGTCACCACCTCAGCTAGCAGCGATTTTGTCGGCTTACACAATAATGGCCGCGTCTGTATAACAACGCCTTGCTTTTCCTTTGACGAATATGTTTTAAATAGCAAAAAAGTCAAAGATGTTTCACTCATCGACTTAGAAAAAGTCGGTGCTAGTGAAGAAGACTTAACAACAGCGTGGGCAATAATTTCTGCTGGTGGTAACTCTGCTTTATTGGCTACCGGAACCAATGAATATGTACAAGAACTGGATGGGATAGGTCTACACTTTATTGCTGACCAATTTTATTTACCCATTCCACCCGAAAAGAACTAACATACTTAATACTTATGCGCGTCTTAATCATAGAAGATGAAACTGGTATTCGTAGCCAAATACGCCGACAGTTAGAACAAGAAGGCTATCAAGTAGACGAAACCGGTGATGGACAAGAAGGGCTTTACTTAGCTACGGAATATCCATTGGACGGCGCAATTATTGACCTAGGATTGCCTAAGTTATCGGGTCTTGAAATCATTAAAACGCTTACGCGCGCAGAATAATAGCCTGCCTATCTTAGTGTTATCTGCGCGCGGTCGCTGGCAAGAACGCGTTGAAGGACTGGAAGCGGGTGCTGATGATTATTTAGCTAAGCCGTTTCAAATGGAAGAATTATCAGCCCGCCTAAAGGCCTTAATGCGTCGTGTTGTCGGCGCACCACAGTCATTATTATCGTTGGGTTATTTATCGTTGAATTTAGAAACGCAACGCGCCGAAGCCGATGGTATTGAAATTGAATTAACCAGTTTTGAGTACCGTATGCTGGAATACCTAGCCAAACGACAAGGCAAAATCGTCTCTAAAGATGAGCTGAGAAATTATCTTTATCCGCATGACACAGATCCTGAAAGCAACGTGTTAACTGTGTTAATGGGACGCTTAAGACGCAAGCTTGACCCAGAAGGCACACGACAGCCTATTACCACCGTACACGGACGTGGCTATCGATTACTGTGATTAACTCTTTATATTTACGACTGAATTTAACAGCTATTTTAGTCATTTGTGTCTTTTTAGCTGCTACCGCTACGGTACTCGATAACGCCTACTGGGAAGGCTCTAAACTCGCATTACGAGAGCGCATGTTAGGCATGATATATCAGCTTTTAACCGCCTCACAAATCACTGAGCAAGGTCAATTACTCATGCCCTTACCTACCGACTTACCGGCACCGCAATTAGCGTTGCCTAAATCAGGTTGGTATGCTTTTGTCAGCCATCCCCCCGATACTCAACCGATTTGGCGCTCGCCTTCGTTAATTCCGCTAGCCACGCCTGAAGCCTTTCCCGTCAGCGTTGGTGAAAAGCATTGGCAAGAGCTGCATTTAGCCGATGGTAAAGCCTATTACTTATTAGGCTTTGGCTTTCAACGCACGGTAAAAAGCGGTATTTATCCGTTTAATTTTTATTTGTTGACGGAGCTGGCCCCGATAGAAAACGACTTACGAGTGTTTCGGCAACAGCTATGGAGTGGTCTGGCCGGTGCGGCTATTTTATTACTCACCGTGCAAACCTGGCTGATGCGCTGGGGTTTACGGCCTTTGCGACAAGTGGGAAAAGAGCTAAGCGCGATAGAAGACGGTACGGCAACACAAATCACCGGATACTATCCTTATGAAGTTAAAAAACTCACTGACCGAATTAATATTTTGTTAGAACAAGAGCGGGCTAGACAAACCCGTTACCGCAATGCATTAGCCGATTTAGCCCATAGTCTAAAAACACCGTTAGCGGTATTACTCACCGGTAATGAAACCCATGAAGAACTCACGCAAACCGTACACGAGCAAGCCACGCGCATGTTGCGCATTGTTGAGCGCCAGTTGCAACGCGCAGGGGCTTCAGGTTCAGCAATTGCCCCACCGGTTGCCGTCGCGCAGCTATGCGAACGCATCATCGCCTCTTTAAACAAGGTTTATCGCTGGAAAAATATTCACGTACACTGCCATATTGACCCAGCATTACATCTGCGCATAGATGAAGCCGACTTAATCGAAATTCTCGGCAATGTATTAGATAATGCGTTTAAATGGAGTCAAAGCCAAATTGTACTCAGTAGCCATAAACATGGCAGCTTTGTCGTCTTGAAGATTGATGACGATGGCCCTGGCATATTAAAAGAGGATATACATCGAATCTTAATGCGTGGCGTTAGAGCTGACGAATCAACCCCAGGTCATGGTATAGGCTTAAGCGTAGTGGCAGAGATTATTGATGCTTATCAAGGGGAGTTAAATATCGGCGTCAGCGAATTAGGTGGAGCTTTAGTTGAATTGAAGTTTAATGAAGGCTAACCGATTTTTTATTTGGCTACACACTTTAGTAGGGACAGGGTATTCAGAATGCAGGTGTTGGCAGCAGGGATGCTGCCGCCAAGCCTACATGGATGTATTCACGGCGTCCTGCACCCTGAATATCCTGTCCCGCCTCTTTTCATTCACCTGGTTTATCTAAATGTGGCAAGATGCTATTTTCTTCATCGACTCTATCAGGCTTAGGGACAAATAGCTTAGAGAATAACAATCCTAATTCAAACAACATCCACATAGGCACTGCTAATAAGGTCTGAGAAATTGCATCGGGCGGAGTTAAAAACATCGCGATAACAAAAACACCGACAATGACATAAGGACGTTTCTCGGCTAAATCGGCAGGTGTCGTGACACCTGTCCAGACTAGCACAATAGTAAAAATAGGGACTTCAAAACAAATACCAAACGCAAAAAACAACGCCAAAACAAAATCCAAATATTTTGCAATATCGGTCATCACTGACACACCTTCAGGGGCGGCAGCGGTTAGAAAAGCAAAAATAATTGGAAATACCACGAAATAAGCAAAACGCCACGCCGATATAAAATAACAGCGTACTTGCCAGTAATAATGGAAAGACTAAGCGTTGTTCATGCTTATACAAACCGGGGGCCACAAACGCCCAAAACTGATAAAGAATCACCGGTATCGAAGCAAAAATAGCCACAAGAAACGCAAGCTTAAACGGTGTGAAAAACGGCGAAGCGACATCTATCGCAATCATCGTGCTATTTTTCGGCATGTGCGCTAATAAAGGCCCAGCCAAAAAACTATAAATCTCGTTAGCGTAAGCCGCAAGCCCAAGAAAAACTAATAAAACACAAAGCACAACCCGTAAAATACGGTCGCGTAATTCAACTAAGTGACTAATAAAGGTTTGCTCTTCGGCATTTTCAACACTAGTCCGCTTCATGACTATTAACCTGTTTAACCGTATCGGCTACTGATTGGTTAAGCTCAGTTTTAAAATTCGCCGAGGCATTGGTTAATTCAGATTCAAAGGCTTGTAATTCATTTAAACTAGCCTGCTCTTTAATTAATTGCCGCATTTCTTCTGCGTGTAGCTCGGCTTGAATTTCGGCTTTAACCGTTGTCATCATATTACGTGCTCTACCTAACCATAGCCCTGTCACACGGGCCACTTTAGGCAAGCGTTCAGGCCCGACCACCAATAAGGCGACCAAAGCAACCATCAATAATTCAGAAAAGCCGACTTCAAACATAATTAGACTTTTTCTTCGTGCTTTTTAGCCACTTCAACATCAATGGTTTCGCCTTTAGTATCAGCTATTTTCTCGTCATCAGCTTCTTTTATCGCCGACCTAAAGTTTTTAATCGCACCACCTAAGTCGCTACCTAAATTACGCAACCGCTTAGTACCAAACACAACGATAACAATGGCTAATACAACTAATAAATGTGGAATACTTAAACCCATAATCGACTCCCGCGAGCGCTAGATAAAAAATTTTAAGGTTATTGCTTTCTCTGTGCTTTTTCTTCCAGTCCAGATAAACCAAAAACGCCTTGCCAACTCGGCTAAAACTGCATCTGGATGTAATCCTTGATGCGCCAATAACACCAGACAATGAAACCATAAATCGGCTGTTTCATAAACAATTTGCTCAGTATCACCGCTTTTAGCCGCTATAACAGTTTCAGTCGCCTCTTCGCCTATTTTTTTTAAAATACTATCTAAGCCTTTAGCGTATAAACTGGCGACGTAAGAGGTATCCGGCGATTGCTGTTTGCGCTGATCTAAAACGTCGGCTAATTGCGTTAATATCGTGTCGTGTTCTGGCATGTTATTTATAAATTAATTCAGGGTCTTTTAATACCGGCTCAACGGTTTGCCACTCGCCATCAATCAAACGACGATAGAAACAACTTTCTCGCCCGGTATGACACGCGATACCACCTTCTTGCTCAATGCTTAGCAAAATCACATCTTCATCGCAATCCAATTGAATGCTTATTACTTTTTGCCTATGACCTGATTCTTCACCTTTGCGCCAAAGCTTAGCACGCGAACGTGACCAATATATTGCATAGCCTTCTTGTGCAGTTAACGCAAGCGCTTCTGCGTTCATCCATGCCACCATGAGTACCCGGCCAGTACTGGCTTGTTGAGCAATCACCGGGATTAAACCTTGCTCATTCCAGCGGACTTGTTCTAACCAGCTCATAAACGCACCTCAATACCCTGCGCTTTTAAATGTTGCTTAGCTTGTTCAACACTGTATTCAGCAAAGTGAAAAATACTGGCTGCTAATACCGCATCAGCATGTCCTTTAGTAATACCGTCGGCCAAATGCTGTAAACACCCCACACCACCCGAAGCAATCACAGGCACCGCAACGGCAGCGCTGATGGCTGCTGTTAATGGCAAGTCAAAGCCAACCCGAGTGCCATCTCTATCCATGCTGGTTAGCAAAATTTCTCCAGCACCAAACGCCACCATTTTTTTCTGCCCAAGCAATCGCGTCAATCCCGGTTGCTTTTCTGCCGCCGTGAGTAAAAATTTCCCAACGTGGCGCCTGTTCATCAAAACCGACTTGCTTAGCATCAATAGCCACCACAATACATTGTGAACCAAAAACGCTCTGCAGCTTCGCGTACAAACTCAGGACGATGCACGGCCGCACTGTTAATCGATACTTTATCAGCACCGGCATTTAAAATGCGACGAATATCGTCTAAAGTTCGGATACCACCGCCGACGGTTAATGGAATAAACACTTCACCGGCCACTTGCTCAACGACATGTACTAACGTTTCCCGATTATCATGTGTAGCGGTAATATCTAAAAAGGTTAACTCATCAGCGCCTTCTTGGTCATAACGCCTTGCGATTTCAACGGGATCGCCCGCATCGCGAATATCGACGAACTTTACTCCTTTAACTACGCGACCATTATCAACGTCTAAACACGGGATAATTCGTTTTGCTAAGCCCATAATTAAAATGTCTCGGCTAATTTTTTCCGCTTCAGCGAAATCTAACGTGCCTTCATAAATCGCTCTACCGGTAATCGCACCGATAATGCCTTCGCTAGCGACGGCACCTAAGGCCTTCACATCGTCAATTGTCGTAATACCGCCAGACGCAATGACTGGAATATGAATCGCTCTAGCTAGGCGCGCAGTCGCTTCAACATTTAACCCTTGCATCATACCGTCGCGCGAAATATCGGTATAAATAATGGCTTCTACACCATCCGCCTCAAAATGTTGTGCCATGTCAATCACATCATGCTTGGACAGTTTTGACCAACCATCAATAGCCACTTTACCATCTCTAGCATCTAAGCCAACAATAATTCGGCGTGGATATTCAAGCGCCATATCTCTAACAAAATGCGGCTCATTGACCGCTTTAGTACCGATAATGACATATTCAACACCGACATTTTAAATAAGCCTCAATGGTTTCTTCATCACGAATACCGCCACCAATTTGCACAGGCACATTAGGATAGGTTTGGACAATTTCATGAATCACTTCTGCGTTTTTTGGCTTACCTGCAAACGCGCCATCTAAATCAACTAAATGCAAACGCCTCGCCCCGCATTTCACCCAACGCCCAGCAACTGCAACTGGATCATCAGAAAAAATTGTATCATCCTCCATGCGCCCTTGGCGTAAGCGCACGCATTTACCATCCTTTATGTCAATAGCGGGTATTAACAGCATTGCAAAAACCTCAGTAGAAAGTCACGACTAGAATTGGCCATCCCATAACAAAAAATTCTTCAGCAACTGTAATCCAGCCGCTTGGCTTTTTTCAGGATGGAATTGTACGGCAAATAAATTATTTTTTGCCAAAGCACAGGCAAAAGGCGTTGGATAATCGGCAGTCGCAATCACTGTCGATGTATCATTTGGCTTAGCATAATAACTATGCACAAAATAAAACCGGCTGGTATCGGCAATATTGGCCCATAACGGATGCGTAATTTGCTTGACTTGATTCCAGCCCATATGTGGGATTTTTAACAGATGACCGTCAGCGTCGTGCATACCTGCATTAAACCGTACAACCTGACCCGGAATAATATTCAAGCCTTCTGACTCTGTATGCTCTTCGCTGACGGTTAATAAAGCCTGCATACCTAAACATATACCTAAAAAGGGTTTAGTTTGAGCCAATTCTTTAATCGTATCGGTCAATTCATAAGACGCTAAAGCTTTTAAACAATCACGCATCGCACCCACACCTGGAAAAACGATACGGTCTGCGCTTTTTAGCTGGGCTACATCGGCAGTTATCAGCACCGACGCGCTGGTATCAGCATGTTGTAACGCTTTGGCAATGGAATGTAAATTCCCCATGCCATAATCAATAACAGCAACACTAGACATAACACACTCTAATCAGAAATCGACTCTGGCACTATAACAAACCTTTGGTGGACGGCATGATACCGGCCATTCGTTCATCACGCGTCAACGCAACACGCAACGCTCGACCAAACGCTTTACAAACGGTTTCAGCAATATGATGCGCATTGACACCGGTTAAGTTATCGATATGTAACGTGATACCCGCATGATTCACTAAACCTTGATAAAACTCACGCAATAAATCCACATCAAACGCGCCAATCATGCCACGACTGAATTTAACGTTATAAAACAAACCTGGCCTACCTGAAAAATCAATTACTACACGCGATAAGGCTTCATCTAATGGCACATACGCATGACCGTAACGAGATAAGCCTTTTTTTATCGCCAACAGCTTTAGCAAGCGCTTGACCTAAACTAATGCCAACATCTTCAACGGTATGATGCGCATCAATATGTAAGTCACCGACCGCTTTAATATCCATATCGATTAACCCATGTCTTGCGATTTGATCGAGCATGTGCTCAAAAAACGGCACACCGGTGTCAAAGGTCGCGACGCCGGTACCGTCTAAATTAATACGGACTGAGATTTGCGTCTCTAACGTGTTGCGTTCAATTTCAGCAATTCTAGGATTCATAATATCTGATAACACGCTACGCTTTTGCGGCTCGTTTACGTTCGTTTTCGGTTAATAATTTTTTTCTAAGCCGTATCGACTTAGGTGTCACTTCGACTAATTCGTCATCATCGATAAATTCTAAGGCTTGCTCTAACGTCATTTTTTGTATCGGCACTAAAATCAAGTTTTCATCGGTACCGGCAGCACGAATATTAGTCAATTGCTTAGCTTTAGTGGGGTTCACCACTAAATCATTAGAACGCGAATGAATACCGACTAGCATACCTTCATAAACTTCATCAGCGTGCTCTAAAAATAACTCACCACGCTCTTGCAACGCGAATAACGCATAAGCTAATGCTTTACCTTGCACCATAGAGACTAAGACACCACGCTTACGATTACCCACTTCGCCTTTTTTCATAGGGCCGTAATGATCAAACACGTGGTAAAGTAAACCCGATCCTGAGGTTGTTGTCATAAACTCGGTCTGAAAGCCAATTAGCCCACGCGACGGCATCATGTACTCTAAGCGTACCCTGCCCTTGCCATCCGGAACCATATTAAGCAAATCACCTTTGCGCTCACCTAGTTTTTCCATAATGGCGCCTTGATGAACTTCTTCGACTTCTATTGTTACCATCTCAAACGGTTCGTGTTTTTCGTCATCGACCTCTTTGAGAATCACTTCAGGTCTGGACACGCCGAGTTCAAAACCTTCCCGGCGCATATTTTCGATTAATACCGATAAATGCAACTCGCCACGTCCTGATACTTTGAATTTATCAGGGTCTGGGGTATCTTCAACCCGCAACGCAACATTATGTTGCAACTCTTTTTCTAATCGATCACGGATTTGCCTAGACGTTAAAAACTTGCCTTCACGACCAGCAAATGGCGAGTTGTTGACTTGAAACGTCATGCTGACAGTAGGTTCATCAACGGTTAAAGGCGGCAACGCTTCGACAGCATCAGGGTGGCAAAGGGTATCAGAAATTTCCAACTTTTTCTATACCGGTAAACGCGATAATATCGCCAGCGCGCGCTTCAGCGACTTCTACCCGCTCTAAACCGTGAAAACCAAACAATTGTAAAATACGGCCTTTACGTTCTTGTCCTTCGCGACTGACAATCACTAATGGCATATTCGGCTTAACTGTACCGCGTTGAATCCGACCGATACCGATAACACCAACATACGTGTTGTAGTCCAAGCTAGACACTTGCATTTGAAACGGACCGTCCAAATCCACCTTAGGCGGACTGACTTTTTCCACAATCGTTTCAAATAACGGCGTCATGTCGCCACCCGTAACGCTGGTATCAAGCCCTGCGTACCCATTTAAGGCTGATGCATACACAATAGGAAAATCTAATTGCTCATCCGTTGCACCTAAGCGGTCAAATAAATCAAAGGTTTGATCGACTACCCAATCCGGCCTAGCGCCAGGTCGGTCGATTTTATTAATCACGACGATAGGTTTTAAACCCAATGCAAAAGCTTTTTTGCGTCACAAAGCGAGTTTGCGGCATAGGTCCATCAACGGCATCGACTAACAATAAAACAGAATCGACCATAGATAACACGCGCTCAACTTCGCCGCCAAAATCAGCATGCCCGGGGGTATCGACGATGTTAATATGATAATCACGCCAATCTAATGCGGTATTTTTCGCTAAAATCGTGATACCGCGTTCTTTTTCTATATCGTTAGAGTCCATGACTCGCTCGCCGACTTTAGAATGCGCCGCAAAACGTCCCCGACTGTTGCAATAATTTATCGACTAAGGTTGTTTTACCATGATCGACGTGCGCGATAATGGCGATATTTCTTAAATTTTCAATCACATTAATACTCAGATAGTGGCTAGTGAGCCGTTACATGTCTAGTAAGACATAAGATAGTGTGAAGAGCATCTTCAGCTTTGTAGCCAAGGCAAACCAGCAAAACGCCAGCCGCCTAACTGACCACGTTGTTTATTATGATCCAAAGGTCCTTCAAAACCGCCAACAATATTGATTAAGCGTTGATAACCCGCCTGCTCTAATGCTTGTGCTGCTTCTAATGAGCGCTGACCGCTACGGCACAATAACAGTACCGGCGCATTTTTATCTGGAACCTGTTTAGTCACTTCACTAACAAAGTTGGGATTTAACTGCCAATCCGGAGCTTCTTTCCAGGGGATATGGACAGCATTAGGGGGGCGACCGACAAAATCATGTTCAATCTTAGTTCTAACATCAATTAACACTGCTTTCTCGTGGTGTTGCAACAATTCAAAAGCTTGTTGCGGCTCTAGATTTTCAATCATGACACGGTCAATAGTTATAGAAAGGCATGGTCATTTTTATTACCAAACCAAAATGAGCGCTATTATCGACATCCGCGCGACTATGGTCAAGAAATCCAGACAGTATTTGCTTTATCGAACCTGTTTTATTCAGTACCAGGCATCATAACTTGAGGGCCTAACCATTCTTGTAAGAAATCAAGAAAGCGCCTAACCTTGGCAGATAAATATTTGCGATGCGGATAAACAGCGTGAATATCGAGAGGTGGCAACGTATAGTTTTCTAATACCGCGACTAATTTACCACGCTCTATGTCTCTTGCCACAACATAAGAAGCGAGCATCACTAAGCCTAAACCATCAATCGCTGCGACACGAATCGCATCGGCGACATTGGCTTGCATTCGACCCGATACGTTAATGACTGCACATCCCATTTCACCTTTAAATTTCCATTTATTTCTAGGTGAACTTGCCCAATTCACTAAACAGCTATGGTTATACAAATCTTCTGGTGTTTGCGGCACGCCATAACGCTCAAAATATTCAGGTGAACCACAAACCACCATAGAAGATGTCGCCAATTTTCTAGCGACCATGCTGGTATCATCTAATGCACCTAAATAAATAGCTACATCAATGCCTTCATCAATCAAATCCCCAGGACTGCTTTGCAAAATCAAATCAACGGTTAAGTCTGGGTAAATCTTTAAAAATTGGGCAATGGCTCGGGTAATATGCGTTGCACCAATCACCGGTGGAGCACTGATTTTTAGCACGCCACGCGGTTCGGTCTGTAAATGAGTAACGGCAGACTCCATTTCTTCGACATCTAATAATACTTGCTGACAACGCTCAAGATAAGAAGCGCCGACATCGGTTAAACTCAAACTACGCGTCGTCCGATTAAATAAGCGGGTTCCGAGACTGCCTTCCAACTGCATAATATGCTTAGTGGCCATCGCTCGGGAAATGCCTAACTCTCTAGCACCGCCTGCGAAGCTTCCCGCTTTCGCAACACGAACAAAAACACTCATACTGGTTAATTTATCCACTCGTTCCTCGACTTAAGCTTGGATATAAGGTCCGAACTATTGTTTACAAGAAAAACCTTATTTTTTTTAATTAAAATATTGACAATCTACATTATTTTATAATCATAAACAATTTATTTAATAATTACTATATTGTAGACAAATTATATACCTGTATAGTGTACCTCGAACATGAAAAACGCCGTCGTAGCTAGCGCCAACTGGCTGCATGTATAAACTTTGCGACAGGACATAAACAATGAACAATTTCAAAAAAGACATAGTGATTGGCTTACTGTTTATTGCCGGTATTTGGTGTTTTATTTCCGGTCAATTTATTGTATCGACAGTATTATTTGCCAGTGCTGCAATTTATAGCAATATCGTCATGCGAACGCAGGTTAAAAACTAACCTAATCGATTATCAACCTCCTGGTGTTATACCTACAAGCAGAAACTCCTCATAACACTCTGCTTGCTTTTTTACCTTCCCGTGCAATGCCGGGAAGGTTTTTTTTAATTTAACCGTAGCTAATTGAAATTAACCGCGCTATCTTTAATAGGTGCTGATAAATCAAGCCCCATTACGGTTTGTTGTAGCACGTGTTGCACACGTTCGCAATCATCTTGTTCAGCCGCTTGTCTTAGTATAGTTAAGATTTGTTCTAGCTCAACTAATGGGATAATTTGCTCCTCGGCACGCAAAATGCGAGGATGAACAGTAGCCGACACTGCATCACCTAATAGCAACTCTTCAAACAATTTTTCGCCCGACCTAAGCCCGGTAAACACAATTTCTATTTCGCCATTCGGGTGTTCATCGTCTTTTACCGCTAAACCACTTAAATGAATCATACGTTTTTGCTAGTTCGAGAATAGGCACGGGTTGTCCCATATCTAATACAAAGACATCTCCACCTAAACCTAGCGCGCCCGCTTGCAACACTAACTGAGCCGCTTCAGTAACCGTCATAAAATAACGAATCACTCGCTCATCGGTCACGGTCACGGGTCCACCTCTAGCGATTTGCTCTCTAAATAACGGCACGACTGAACCCGAAGAACCTAGCACATTGCCAAACCTAACAATCACAAAACGCGTTTTACCTGATTTGCGGACATCCGTACTAAACGCTTGCAAAATCAATTCGGCTAAACGCTTAGTTGCCCCATAACGCTTTTAGGTCGCACCGCTTTATCCGTAGAAATCAATACAAATGTTTCAACCTGAGCGGATAATGCAGCCTCAGCCAAATGTAACGTACCGATGACATTATTCCAAATAGCCTCGATAGGGTTATGCTCAACCATAGGCACATGTTTATATGCTGCCGCATGATAAATCGTTTGCACCGCAAACGTATGACAAATTTTAGTCATACGGACTACATTGACCACCGAACCTAAAATAGGAATCAAGCGTATCGGTTTATCAAGCGACAAATCTAATAATGATTGTGCTAATTCCTTATTAATTGAATAGAGCGCAAATTCAGAACGCTCAAATAATATCAGCATATCAGGCTTTAAGAGTAATATTTGCCGACATAATTCCGAACCAATCGACCCCCCAGCACCTGTGACCATAACCACTTTACCGGTAATTCTAGCCTGTAATAGTTCAGGAATCGGAGCGACGCAATCGCGGCCTAATAAATCAGCAATATCAACTTCTTGCAAACTATCAAAAGTAATCTTACCTTGTGCAATATCAGGCAGACTAGGCATAGACATCACATGCACAGCGTAAGACTCCAACATCGCAATAATTTCGCTACGCCTAGAACGTTTAGCTGAAGGCATCGCCAACAACACATCGGTCACTTTAAATTTCTTAATCAAACGGCTTAACGCTTGCGCCGAATAAATCTTTATACCGTTAATCTGTTGATAATGTAATGACACATCGTCATCGATAAAAGCCACAGGGTTATACTCACGGCCATGACTAAGCGCCGCCACCAATTGCACACCTGCACTGCCAGCGCCATAAATAATCACATTACGCCGTTTACATTTTAACAACATGTCGCCATTCACTATCGGTAATGACTGCTCACCCAGCCACCACCTTAAAAATAAACGACTGCCACCTACCAACAAAACTAATAACAAACCGTATAACGGCGTAACAGTACGCGGGATACCGGATAGGTTTAATTGATAAATAACAAAGGCAAAGGCTAGCGTATTAATAAAAACCGCTTGGGTAATCAACCATACCATGCCGAACTCAATATAACGGATAATAGAACGGTATAGTCCAAGCCCCATAAACACACTACCGGCGATTAATGGCGCAACGACAAACAACCACCATTCGTGTTGTTTAGGGGTATAAAGCACACCCCAACGCAATGAAAATGCCAACCACAACGCCAGCACGGCAGATGCCATATCCGCTAACAACAATAGCAAGGTCTTATGACCTCGAGTTAAACTGACCAACCAATGTGCAACATGAAATTCCATCAAGCAGTTTCCGTACAACCCGCCTTAAAATACAAGGCTAAACCTATTAATGGCATATAAGCACACAGCAATCCCACACTAGCAGATACGCGTTCTAGCGCGACTAACAACGCCCAAGGCAGTAGCCAACCAAGATTAATACCCGCAACAGCCAACGTCACCAGTTTTATGACTCGCCAAACGGCGTGCAGCGTATTGATAGGCATGGGTTCTATGTGCCTGATAAATTTTTTTGCCCCAAATACGCTCTGCGCGCTAATGTCAAACTAGCATCGACAATAAACACGCCTAATAAAATTAACCAACAAATCCACATAGTGGGTTTGTCATAAGACGTTTCTAACGAAAACAATCCTAACATTAACCCTAAAAAACCGCTTCCCACATCACCCATAAAAATCTTAGCTGGTGGAAAATTCCACAATAAAAAGCCTAACACCGAACAAGCTAGCAAAGCCCCCCCCAAAAACAAACGTCTCTTGTGTCACCAGCACTAATAAAAATGCGCTTAAACACACGGTAATTGCTTCTATACCCGCCAAGCCATCGATGCCATCCATAAAGTTATAAAGGTTTAACAGCCAAACCAAATACAGTATTAACCCAATCCATCTCAGCTCAACAGATAGCCCGCTGAAGACATTCACAGCAAAGCCGCTTAACCAATACGCCCCCCAAACAGCCGCTAATAAATGCACTAATAAACGCCAACGGACTGCAACTGGTTGTTTATCATCTTGAAACCCTACCCAGGCTACGGCAATACCCGCACCACAAAAACCAAGCCAAGTCGTTACTGGCAACGCATTCATCAGCAGCATCCCAGTGATACCTAATAAAAATACACCTACAAATGCCAACCCACCACTACTAGGCGTAGCAGTCATATGCGAGCTACGCGCATTAGGAATATCCAACCATTGTTTCGCCAATGCATAACGACGAACGAATCCAGTTAACTGCCACGACAACAAAAGTGCAACAAATAATAGCCACACCATTAGCGTAATACTCGCGCAACAGTCGTCAATAAGGCATTACGGCCTGGTGTGATCGGATGCCACGCTAAATCCTCACAGGTTTTTGTCATATCAACCACTAAGTTACCACATAAACGTTCATACAATGCGCGCCGTCCCAGCACAGAAAAACTTGCTCTAGCCATGAAATGGGCACAAAAACAATCTTGGTGTT